>CAYTZI010000089.1:0-9008 GCA_964442335.1 uncultured Dehalococcoidaceae bacterium
CAGAATAAAATCTGGCTGTAAAAGTTCCGATATAGCTTCAAACTATCCTCAAACCTCACACTCCTCGTATACCTCTCCACCATCGTAATCGACTCCCATCTCCCCAGCCTCATGATATGTAGGCTATCAATCCCCTTCTTCGCCATCAAACTGGCGAATGTCCTCCTGAATGTATGCGGATTGCACGGCAGGCCAGTCTTTTCTTTCAGCCTTCGGAGCATAATAGAGATACCCCAAGAGTTCAGGTCCCACAACGTACCATTAGCTTGATATTGAGATAGCCACTTCTGCATCAATGACTTCGTCCTATTCCCAAATGGGGCAAGGCCTTCCTTATTGCCCTTGCAGACTACCTTGATAAGTTTATTATCCCAATCGATATTCTTCGGGTTAATGTTCGCCAATTCAAATAATCTTAATCCAGAGTCCACAAACAAAGAAATGATTGCCTTATCCCGTACACATCCGGCCTGTTCAATCAGGTAGTCTACCTGCTCATTCTTCAAACTAGGCAGAATCTTTTTCTCGACCTTCGGAGCTTCGACACAAAGAATAGGGTTATTCTCCAAATCAAGGCAATAGCCTGACCTGGACGAATAAAGCCAGTTATAGAATACCCGTAAAGTCCGGTAGTAGGCGTGCTTTCCGCCGTTTGAACACTGGAGTGACTCGAGGAATTGGGCTACTTCCTGCCCAGATACGTCCACCCCGACCACGCGATAAGCAAGGTTCAGATAATCTCTATAAAACTTGAGTGAATTGGCTGAAAGCCCCTGCCTCCGTGACTTGAGGAAATCCGTTATCAAAGTGGAGGCATGGACATTGGTAGGCCGTGAAGGATTCGAACCTTCGACCAATGGATTAAAAGTCCACTGCTCTACCAGACTGAGCTAACGGCCCGCGCTGAGTGATTCCAGCCTTTAATTCTAACAAATCGTCATTGTGATACGCAAGTTACACCCTTCTCTATCAAAGTACGCCGTTTTCAGCTATAATATCACTCGTCGGCGTTATCGCGTTAAGGAGTCTGGCTGTGCCGGAAAATAATCTCGACGAACAGTATATGAGGCAGGCGCTGCGCCTCGCCCGGAGGGGACTGGGGAGGGTCAGCCCGAACCCCATGGTAGGCGCTGTAATCGTTAAGGGGGGGTGCGTCATCGCCCGCGGGTATCATAAGAGCTTCGGCGGCGACCACGCCGAGGTTGACGCCCTGAAGCGCGCAGAGGGGGACGTGGGCGGTTCGACCCTTTACGTTACGCTGGAGCCATGCCGCCACCGGGGCAAGACACCTCCCTGCACGGACGCCATCATTAAGGCTGAAATCGGCAGGGTGGTCGTCGGGATGCTGGACCCGTTCCCGGAGATGCGGGGCAAGAGCATCGAGCTGCTGGAGCAGAATGGCATTAAAACGACCGTCGGCGTGCTGGAGACCGAGTGCCGCGCCCTGAACGAGGTCTATCTGAAGTGGGTCACCGCCGGCCTGCCTTACGTTACCGTCAAGTGGGCGCAGACCCTCGACGGCAAAACCGCTACCGCGCGGGGCGCCTCGCGCTGGATAAGCTCCCCGGAGTCTTTAAAGCTGGCGCACCGGCTGCGGGCCACGCACGACGCCATCCTGGTGGGCGTTGACACCGTGTTGAAGGACGACCCCCAGCTAACCACCCGGCTGGTCAAGGGCAGGAGCCCCGTCCGCGTTATCTTGGACTCCCATTTGAGGATTCCTCTCGACGCCAAGGTGCTGTCCGACCAGGAAACAGCTAAGACTTTAGTAGCCGCGACCGCTCCCCCGCCCGCGGCAAAGCTCCCCGATTTCAAAAGGATGGGGATTGAGGTGCTGGCCGTCTCGCCGGACTTGTCGGGCCGCGTCGATATCAGGGAGCTATTAATGACGCTGGCGCGGCGCCAGATTTCTTCTCTGCTGGTGGAGGGCGGGGCGGCAACGATAACGTCTTTTCTGCGCGCCGGCCTGGCGGACAGGATTATTGTAATCATCGCCCCCAAGATAATGGGCAAAGGCACGGACGCCGTCGGCGAGCTCAATATCAAGGACGTCAGCGAGGCTCTAAAGCTGAAGTTTACTAAAGTCTATAGAAGCGGGGAGGATATAGTGGTGGAGGGGGAGAAAAAGTAATATCATACCATAGTCTTAATCACCTGGTCTCCTCACTGTGCGAGGGAGATGAACGGTATTTATCCGACTCTTTATTTACTTCGTAAATATGCGTGGCTAATTGAGAAGGGAGTTTTTCCAGCATAGCTTTGATTTCACTTAAGTCTACGGCATCCGTTCTGTTTTGTTCTATAGCCGAAGATAACAAAATCCGTGCGTATGTAGAAGGTCCCATTCCCCGCTTGGCTGCTATATCACGCAGCCTCGATAATTCCTCTCCGGTAAGGCGCACCGCTAAAAAAGAGGAACGCTTTTGTTTGGGTCCGGGCTTATTTAACGTCCCTTTATGCCCTTCCGCAAGCGGCCCTCGTGCCTCCCAATATCCTCTTTCATCTTCAAGTGTTTTAAACTCCGGTATTCCATTATCTCTTTTCTTTTTCATTTTTGTACTTCCTGAAATGTCTTTTATATCTTGTTTTATATTTTTCGCTCATTTCAAAGGCTGTTATCGGTCTGAATATTCCTCTACTAATTCTTTGAACAACCACGTTAAGACGCCTGCCGCCGTCAGTCTGCCCGCACAAAATATACCTGTTTTTGCTTTCCCTTTCACTAACGTTCAATCCAAAGCAAACGTCCTCAACTTCTTCAGGGCTGACACTGTGCCGGGCTATGTGTTCTACGTTTTCATCGTCCCATTCCAGCTCACTTATAACCACCATATTCTCCTATTAAATAATGTATCACAATGTATCACATTTGTCAATAGCGTCATCCTCCCCTTGCTCTTTTCCCATCCCCACCCCATTTTTCATCGTAAGTGATGGTGGCTTGACAATAACGTTTTTTTATACTATCATCGCCCCATGAAACATATTGTGCTTGCAGCCTGCCTGATACTCATTATTCTCGCCACGGCCTGCGGAGGCAAGACGGTAACCGTCACGTCCCCGCCCACCACGCCCCAGGAGACAACGCCGGCAGCTACGCCCACGCCGACACCGTCAGCTACGCCCACGCCGACGCCATCGCCGACACCTACCGTGCCGTCACCCACGCCCCCCGGTGATACCGCGACCGTACCGGCTTCCGGCCCGGACATCACGCCCAGCGCCATCGAAGGGAACGCATCGATAGCCATCGACAACCGGGTCACGGACTGCGAGGACATCAGGATAAAGGCCGGGGTAACCAATACCGGCAACGCGCCGGCTTCGGACGTCCTCGTCTCGCTCAAGAAAGGCGTGACCACCCTGTACGAGTGGAATATAGCATATATCAGACCATCGGAAGAAGTCACGCTGGAAGTCACCATCGGCCAGATAATGGAAAACACCGGTATCTCCGCCGGCGTCGTCAACCTCACCCTGAGCTGTGAAACGCTAGCGGATGAGCTGGATATCACGAACAACCGGGTCACCGAGCAGGGCCTCAGGATCGCCCTGCCGCCCACCGCCGGAAAAAGCTCTCAATCACCCGCGGGTAATAAAGTATGGCAGGCGGTCAACAACTCGACCTGGTATACGCAGCAAAACAGCCAGGAGTTACTGGATATAGCCAAGGATATTCTCGGAGGCGTCTTTCCGTACTGGAATGAGGTAAGAATATATATCATGCCCATCGACGAATACGCCGACTTCTATGCTGAAAAGGTCGGCGATACCGCGTCGGAAATCGAGCATTACAGAAAAACCGTCATGGATAACAGATTGAAAGGCCACAACTATTTCGAAGGATATATAAACGGCGCCAGTATCTATATCAAAGAAGGGACTGTTATCCAGATACTGCCCGACCTTATCAACGTACTCGGTATCATCTTATACGCGCAGAAGAATTACCCCGGATATTCCCAGGGGCGCATTCTGAGCGCCGACTCACTGGCCGGCGACCTGCTGGAAGCCTACGGCATCGCTTTCATGTGTGAAAATTACGGATTTGAAGGCCTCGTCAACACGTCCGTTTTACTTGATGCCAGCTGGTATCCGAATGCCGGCGATATCGGCACGCAGAAGCTCTGGGCCATCGCCGCCGATAAAGGTTACCCCGATGGCGGAGTCCCCTCGGCGAAATTCCTCGAAGCCTATAACGAACTCACCAACCTGGCGGACCCCATTTCTTATATCCTGGACCTGGCCCTGGCTGCCGACCTTCTGGACACAAAGACAATCGATAACCTGCTGAGCTGGCGTATGGTAGATAAAGAACTCACCATGCTACCGTCTGATGTGGTGGACCTGATTGACCCGGAAAGGGACAGCATTTCACTTGACGCGGTTATTCTAAGTCACAGTTTCATGGACTTCCCCTGGTAGGAAGCTTTTCTTTTCCTCATCCCCCCATCATCTCCATAACCTCGGCTATAACAAAGATGCTTCCCGCCGCGCAGACGAGGTCGTAATGCCCCGCCGAGTCCAGCGCCAGCTTCACGGCCTCTTTGACGCTGTCCACTATGCGCGGCGTCACGCCGTGCTTGCGGAACTCCGCCAGCAGCGCCTCCGGCTTCATCGCTTTGGGGTGCTTTGACGCCACGAGGATGATGTCCCCCGTTATCTTCGCCGCCTCCTCCGTCATGCCCGCCACGTCCTTGTCGCTCCCGAACCCCAGTATCAGGACCAGCTTTTCGAACCTGAAATACCGCTCCAGGGCCTCCCCCAGCTTCTGTATCGAGTAGGCGTTATGCGCCCCGTCCACGATTACCCACGGCTCCCTGCCCAGCACCTGCAATCGACCGCGCCAGTCGACTTCTCTCAGGCCCCGGTCGATGTCCCCCGGCTCTATCCTCGCGCCCCTCTCCACGAGGAGCTCGCAGGCGGCCACGGCGCAGGCGGCGTTCTCTATCTGGTGCTCGCCGAGCAGCGGTATCCGCAAATCATACTCGCCCTTCAGTCCCTTCAGGCGGAAGTCCTGTCCTTCTATATCGAAGTCGCCATCCTCCCACTTAACGTCCTCCCTGACCTTTATCAGGCGGACGCCCTTGTCCCGGCAGGCCCCCTCGATGACCTCCATCGCCTCCGGGAACTGTGGCGCGCTCACGACGTCCGCCTCGGCCTTGATAATGCCCGCCTTCTCCCCGGCGATTTTTGCCAGCGTGTTCCCCAGCACGTCGGTGTGGTCGTAGCTGATGGACGTTATCACGCAGACCTCCGGCCTGACGACGTTGGTGGCATCGAGCCGGCCCCCCAGCCCCACCTCCACCACCTGAAAGTCCGCCCTCACCCGCCGGAAATGCAGGAACGCCATCGCGGTGAATATCTCGAAGGTCGTCAGCTCGCCGAGGTCGCCGGTCCTGTTCTCGGCTTCGACGTGAGGCCGTACCGCTTCGGTCAATCTGGCCCAGTCCCCCTCGTCCACGGGCTTTCCGTCCACGCGTATCCGCTCGGTGTACGAGAGGAGGTGGGGTGAAGAGTAAAAACCCGTCCTGTAGCCGGCGGCTTTTAGAATCGAGGCTATCATGGCGCAGGTGCTGCCCTTACCCTTCGTCCCGGCGACGTGCACCGTGCGCGCGTAGTGCTGCGGATTGTCCAGCCTCGCCAGCAGCCTCTCGATGCGCTTCAGGTCCCAGACGATGCCCGCCCTGGAAATCCGCTCGTAATCGGCAAATTTTAAAAGGTATTCCAGAGCTTCACGGTAGTTCATACCTATCATCATATCCCAACCGCGATAGTAGGTAAAGAAACAGGACACGACGTCTGAGAAAAGGGACATAATTTCCCGCTGGATTTGTTCAGAAGTTAAAACCGTTAAAAACTAAAAAATTGCTAAAAAATTGTTATAATTTTAATGGTTGACCCTATTGACAAACCACAACAGCTTGTGGTAACTTATAAGCCTTGACACCATATGATGTGGAGATAGCCCGTGAATTGCCCGTATTGCGGATATACCGACTCAAAGGTGATAGATTCGCGTGACGTTAACGACGGCATCCGGCGCCGGCGCCAGTGCCTGCGCTGCGACTCCCGTTTTACCACTTATGAGCGCCTCCAGCCCGCCGGCATCTTCGTCATTAAGAAGGACGGCCGGCGCGAGGAGTTCGACCGCGAGAAGCTGCTCACCGGCGTCCGCAAGGCCTGCGATAAAAGGCCGCTCGCCAGCGGCGCCGTGGCGGGTCTCGTCGACGATGTCGAGGCGGAGCTTTACCGTACCGGCCGGGCCGAGGTACCCAGCGCCGCCATCGGCGACATGGTCATGCTCCGGCTGAAAAGCCTCGACCACATTGCTTATATCCGCTTCGCCAGCGTCTACCGCCAGTTCCAGGACATCACCACCCTCAAAGAGGAGGTGGACAGCCTGGCGGGCTTTTCCCCGAAGCCCCCCGCCGACCAGCTTCCCCTTTTCCAGCAGGAAGAGTTGCCGGTGCAGGCGCAGGGCCGCCGGAGGGTGAAGCGATGAGCACGGGAAACCACGCGGCCAGGAAAAGCGCTTCCCCGGTCAACCGCAGCATGGTGGCGCGCATCGTCTTCGATAACGCCGCCGCCATGGGCATCCGCGACCGCAAGCTGGTGGAGAAGCTGACCACCCAGGTCATCGAGCGACTTGAAAAAGCCCAGACTAAAGCCCTGCCCACTTTGCCCGGCATGGAAGACCTGGTGGACAGAAACGCCCGCCGCGCCCGCCGCCTGCCCACCGAGGCCGAAATCGAGGCCATGGTCATGGAAGTCCTGAACGCCGAGAAGCCAGTACCGAAAGAGGAGGTCAACGCCGTCATGGAAACTGAAACGGAAGTTAAAACCGTCAGAGTAACTCTATCTGAATCGGGCCTTACCGATACGGCCCTCCAGGTGCTGGAAAGACGCTATTTGATGAGGGACAACCGGGGTAAGGTGATAGAAAAGCCAGAGGAAATGTTCCGCCGGGTGGCCCATGCTATCGCCGAGGCCGAGCTTAACTATAATGACAAGGCCGATGTCAAGGCGGTTGAGGACGAATTCTACAAACTCATGTATGGCCTGGATTTCCTCCCCAACTCGCCCACGTTGATGAATGCGGGGAAAAAGCTGGGGCAGCTTTCCGCCTGCTTTGTATTGCCCGTGGACGACTCCATGGAGTCGATTTTCGACGCCGTGAAATACACCGCCCTCATCCACAAGAGCGGCGGGGGCACCGGCTTTGCCTTCTCCCGGTTGCGGCCGGAAAACGACGTGGTCGGCTCCACCGGGGGTGTCGCCAGCGGCCCGGTCTCTTTCATGCGGGCGTTCGATACGGTCACCGATGTCACCAAACAGGGGGGCACGCGGCGGGGGGCCAACATGGGCATCCTTAACGTCGACCATCCGGATATCATGAGGTTCATCACCGCCAAAGAGGACATGAATGCCCTGACCAATTTTAATATCTCCGTGGCGCTGACGTCAGATTTCATGGAAGCGGTCAAGGCCGGTGACGATTACGAGCTGATAAACCCGCGCACACAGGAGAGCGCCGGTAAGCTCAACGCCAAAGAAGTATTCGATAAAATCGTGGACATGGCCTGGCGTACCGGCGACCCCGGCATCGTGTTTATCGACCGTATTAACGAGTCGAATCCCACACCCCACCTGGGCAAAATCGAAAGTACCAATCCCTGCGGCGAGCAGCCCCTCCTACCCTACGAGTCGTGCAACCTGGCCTCGATAAACCTGTCCCGGATGATGAAGAAGAAGGGAAATACTTATGAAATCGATTACCCCCGGCTGGCGCAGACGGTGAAAACAGCCGTCCGCTTTCTCGATAACGTTATTGATGTCAACCGTTTCCCTCTGACTCAGATAGAAAAGATGACCAAGAAGACGAGGAAAATCGGCCTGGGCATCATGGGCTTTGCCGATATGCTCTTGATGCTTGGTATGCCCTACAGCTCCGAAGAAGCCCTGCGAGTCGCCACCGAGGTCATGGGCTTTGTCAACGATGAAGCCACCAGGGCTTCAGTGGAGCTTGGCCAGGAGCGAGGGGTCTTTCCCGCCTTCAAAGGCAGTGTCTATGACGTCCCGGACGGACCCCGCGTGCGGAACGCCACCCGCACCACCATCGCCCCAACCGGCACATTAAGCATGATTGCCGGCTGCTCCAGCGGCATCGAGCCCCTCTTTGCCCTGAGCTATACGAAGACCGTACTCGACGGCACGCCGTTCGTCGAGGTCAACAGGTATTTCGAAGAGGCCGCTAAAAAAGGCGGCTTTTACTCCGAAGAACTAATGAAAAAGCTGGCCGAGGGCGCCCACCTCGCCGATATCAAGGATATTCCCGACGAGATAAAGGAAATCTTCGTGACTGCCCACGAGATAACGCCGGAATGGCACGTCAAAATGCAGGCCGCCTTCCAGAAATCGACCGATAACGCCGTGTCCAAGACCATCAATTTCTCCCAGGAAGCCATCCGGGAGGACATCGCCAACGCTTACACGATGGCTTACGAGGAAGGACTCAAGGGCATAACCATCTATCGCGACCGCTCCCGGGACAGCCAGGTGCTGACCACCGGTAAGAAGGACAAAGGCAAAGCAGAAGAAGCTCTAATGCGCGCCCCCCGCAAGCGCCCCACCGAGACGAAAGGCACCATCACCAAGGTCAATACCGGGTGCGGCACTCTTTACATCACCGTTGCCTACGATAACAAGGGTATCTTCGAGGTGTTTTCCACCCTGGGCAAGTCCGGGGCCTGCGCTATCGCCCAGCTTGAGGCCATCTGCCGCCTGATTTCCCTGGCGCTGCGGTCCGGCGTCAATGTCGCCCAGGTGGTGAAGCAGCTGCGCGGCATCCGCTGCCCTTCAATCTCCTGGGAGGGCGGCAAGGCCATTCTCTCCTGCGCTGATGCCATCGCCAGTGTCCTGGAAAAGCATATCAAGACCGATAACAAGCCCCAGCTGGAGGACTACGGCCTGGCCAAGAACATGGCCGGCCAGTGCCCGGAGTGCTC
>CAYTZI010000090.1:0-8998 GCA_964442335.1 uncultured Dehalococcoidaceae bacterium
ATTGGCGTCTCCCTTTCGTAAAGGGAGATAAGAGAGGGATTTTCTTTCCCTATTCACCCCCTCTCAAACAATCTTAAGTCTGAACAATAATAAGAAGCTGTAAGAGAGGGGGCCAGGGGGTGAGTATAAGATATCAACGAGAAGCAGTCGTTACTCTTGTGTTTATTAGCCCTGAGGCTTTTTGTAAAATAGGGTATAATAGTATCATGGAGTAATCGGGACGGAGCTATGTTCAAGATCCTGAGGGAGGATATCCAGACTGTCTTTAATAAGGACCCGGCCGCGCGTGGCGTCGCCGAGATTATCCTTTGCTACCCCGGGCTGCACGCTCTCTGGGCGCACCGGATTGCCCATTTTCTGTGGCGTCATCATATGAGGCTTTTGGCCCGCATACTCTCGCAGCTGACCCGTTTCTTAACGGGAATCGAGATTCACCCCGGCGCCAGCATCGGGAGGCGCTTCTTTATCGACCACGGCGCCGGGATTGTTATCGGCGAGACCGCTGAGGTCGGCGACGATGTGCTGATGTACCAGGGGACCAGCCTGGCCGGTACATCCCTGAAAAAAGGCAAGCGCCATCCGACCATCGGGAATAATGTGGTCATCGGCGCCGGTGCTATCGTATTGGGCGCGATTAACATCGGCGACGGCGCCAGGATTGGCGCAGGTTCGGTGGTGATACACCCGGTGCCGGCGGGAGTGACCGTCGTCGGCATTCCCGGCAGGGCGGTCACCAAGCAGGACAGGGCCGCTGCTGAGCTGGAGCACGGTCGACTGCCCGACCCCGTTGCCGAGGCTATCCGGCTTGTTCTCGGAGAGAATGGTAAGCTTGAGGAGCGGCTCGCCCGGCTCGAAGAACTGAGCGGACTGACTGTCCCCCCTGACGAGCTCCGCGAAAGCCGTCAGGAAATCGAAAAGGAATTCGAGAATGAACTGGAGCAGGGCGGCGGGTAAATCATGAAAGTCGCTGTGGCCATAAGTGGGGGAGTGGACTCCTTGGTGGCGGCCGCCCTTCTCAAAAAAGCCGGTCATGACGTTACCGGCGTCACCATGAAAGTGACCGGCGATTCCCGCCCTGAAATCGCTGCCGCCGCCGTCGCCCGCCGTTTGGGTATACCACACCGCGTTATCGACTTGCGGGATGTCTTCAGGAGCCGTGTCATCGACTACTTTTGCGGGGAGTATCGCCGCGGGCGTACTCCTAATCCCTGCATCGTCTGTAACGCCTGTATCAAGTTCGGCGCGCTGTGGGAGGAAGCGGAAAAAACGGGGTCGGAAGCCCTGGCTACCGGCCACTATGCCCGGATAGAAAGAGACGGTGGAAAATATCTGCTGAAAAAGGGTCGGGATAAAAAAAGGGACCAGTCGTATTTTCTCTACCTGCTCACGCAGGAGCAGCTCGGCAGGACTTTTTTCCCTGTGGGAGGGCTGACCAAGCGGGAAGTTAAAAAAATCGCGGCGGACCTCGGTCTTCCCGCCGTCTCCCGGCCCGAAAGCCGCGAGATTTGCTTTATTCCTGATAACGACCATGCCGCTTTCCTGGAAAGCTATACAGGGGAGTCTTTTACGCCCGGTCCCATCCTCGATGAGACCGACCGGACGCTGGGGCGGCACAGGGGTATCGCCTCTTACACCGTCGGCCAGCGCAAGGGCCTGGGAATAGCCGCCCCGGAGCCGCTCTACGTTACCGCTATCGATTCCACCCGTAACGCCGTTGTCGCCGGGCCTAAGGAAAATACGTACAGTACGGAGCTTGTCGCCGACTGTCTCCACTGGATATCTGTAGCCCCGCCCTGCCTCCCGATGGGTGTTAAGGCTAAAATCAGGTATCGCCACGCGGAGGCGGACGCCGTCGTTGCGCCGCGGGCGGGCGGTACTGTCTCTGTTAAGTTCAACGAGCCGCAGATGGCTGTTACCCCCGGTCAGGCTGTGGTCTTTTACCGGGGTGACATGGTCGTCGGCGGTGGTACAATAATAAAA
This sequence comes from uncultured Dehalococcoidaceae bacterium, assembly GCA_964442335.1. Taxonomy (GTDB): domain Bacteria; phylum Chloroflexota; class Dehalococcoidia; order Dehalococcoidales; family RBG-16-60-22; genus JBFYTX01. The sequence goes on from CAYTZI010000090.1 coordinate 1,981, forward strand.
AAGGGGTCCTAACATGGTAAAGATAATCGCGGTCTGTACCAGCGAGAAAAAGGGCATGAGAAAGACCTCGCGGGCGGAGATAAATATCAAAAAAGACTACGGCGTTGCCGGGCCCGGCGAATCTCTGGAAGTAATCGGAGATAAAGTGAAAAATGCCGCCTAGAGTTCTCAAGACAGTAGATTACACCAGGGCCAGCGGCGAATGTGGGCCCGCGCGGGAGAGAATCGTAAGGGAGGCCGCCCTGACCATATCCGTCGACGGCAACCCCTTTGCCACGGCGATGCTCATGCCCTCTATGGAAAAAGAGTTCGTCGTCGGCAATCTCTACGCGCATGGCGTTATCGGTTCCGCCGGCGATATAAAATCGCTTGACATAATAAACAATACTGCCCGTGTTGCTCTGGCGAAAAAGAAGAAGGGCGGCGACCTTTCCGCTATCGTCCGCTCTGACCTCACGGTTACCGCCGAAGATATTTTTAACTGCGTTAAAGCCATCCTGAAGTCGGAGGTCTTTACCGAGACGGAGGCCGTCCATTCCGCCGGGCTGTTCCTCGATGGGAAAGAGGCACTGTGTATAGCGGAAGACCTGGGAAGGCACAACGCCCTCGATAAAGTAATCGGCTGGGGCCTGCTTCACGGCGTTGATTTCAACCGTACTGTTGCCGCTTCCACGGGCAGGCAGCCCTCGGAGATGATTATCAAGTGCCGTAATGCCGGTATCCCTGTAATCGCCACCAAGGGCGTGCCCACGACGCTCGCTATTGAAATTGCTGAAAAGTCCGGGATTACCATTGCCGGGCTGGTCCGGGGAGATACCATGATTGTCTACTCGCGCCCCGGGCGGATTGAAGGCGCCGATGAAGAGTAAGGCTACCGGCTATCGGAAGTGGAGGCCCGTGTCGGAGACGCTCCCGTGCCGCAGGCTGGCGGACGGCCGTTTTGCGCGGTCGGAGACCGCCGTCACTATAGAAGAAGAGCTTCAGGTAAACGTCAATGGCAGGCATCTGGTCACCGCTTCTATTACGCCGAGCATGGAAAAGGAGTTCGTTACTGGCTACCTGTTCGGGCAGGGGTTTATCAATAACCTTAAAGACATCGCGTCCATGGAAGTGGAAGAAAGCGCAGTCAAGGTGCGTCTGGCGGCTTCGGTGAAATTCAGCGGGGTTGAGGCCGCCAGCTATCGTATCGTTTCCGGTGGAGGACGTGTGGCTTACTATGATGCCGACCTCCCCCAGATAAAGAGCCGGATACAGGTCGGCCAGGGGACTATTTTCAAAGCTATGGACACGCTTTTCGAGACCGCACGTATCTATCGCGAGACGGAGGGCGTGCACGCCGCCGGGCTGTTTACCGCCGCGAGTGGCCTTATTTGTATCGTGGAAGATATCGGCAGGCACAACAGCCTGGATAAAGTCGTCGGCTATACACTCCTTAATGGTGTCGACCGGGCTAACGTTTTCCTTGTCTCGACCGGACGCATGGCATCCGAGATGGTGTCGAAAATTTGCCGGGCGGGCATCCCTTTAGCCGCTACCAAGACCGCCGTGACCGATAAGGGACTGGAAATCGCGCGGAAACACGGGCTGACCATTATCGGATTCGTGCGGGACGCCGGCACGCATATCCATACTGATATGGAAACGAGGGTCGTCGACAACGCCGGAATGAAAATCTATACCGGCGCCTGGAGAGTGCCCTGTGAATAAGTACACGCGTTAGGGTAAAATAGTCATCAGATGGATAAAACGTCGCTGGAGAAGCGTATCCTGGAGCTGAAACGGGAGAGGAACGCCGTCATCCTCGCCCATAACTACCAGCGCGGCGAGGTCCAGGACGTCGCGGACTTCGTTGGGGATTCGCTTGAGCTTTCTCAGAGGGCGGTTGAGACCGACGCCGATGTTATTGTTTTTTGCGGCGTGCATTTCATGGCAGAGACTGCCTATATTCTCAATCCGGGCAGGACAATCCTTTTGCCGGACGCCGGAGCCGGCTGCCCCATGGCGAACATGATAACCGCCGCCCAGCTCAAAAAGCAGAAGCAAAAGATGCCCGGAGCCACCGTGGTCACCTATGTCAACTCTTCCGCCGCCGTCAAAGCCGAGTCGGACTACTGCTGCACCTCCGCAAACGGCGTTAAGGTCGTCGCCGGTATCGATAACGACGAGATAATCTTCGTGCCGGACCAGTATCTCGGCGATTTCATCGCCAGGAGGACCGGGAAAACCCTGACACTCTGGCCCGGCTATTGCCCCACCCACGTCCGCATCCTCTCGGAAGATATCCTCAGCCGGAAAAAGGAGCACCCGGAGGCTAAAGTGGTCGTTCACCCCGAGTGCCGACCCGATGTCATCGCACTGGCGGATGATGCCCTGAGTACGTCCGGTATGATTCGCTACGCCGCCCGCGAGGACGTTAAGGAGCTTATCGTGGGCACGGAGATTGATATTCTTCACCGGCTCGGCAAGGAAAATCCCGGCAAGAAGTTTTACCCGGCGTCTAAAAAAGCCGTCTGCCCCGATATGAAAAAAATCACCCTGGAAAAAATATTAGCGTCGCTGGAGTCGATGGAGCCGGTAGTCAGTGTGCCGGAGGATATCCGCCTCCGCGCCAAGGCCGCCGTCGACCGCATGCTGGCGGTGGTGTAAGCTATGCAGCAGTCCGGTTACATCGTGGTTTTAATTACCGCTAAAGACCCCGAGGAAGCGCAGAAAATCTCCGGCGTGCTGCTCAAGCGCCGGCAGGCGGCGTGCGTTAATATCGTCCCGCAGGTGGACTCCCGTTTCTGGTGGCAGGATAAGCTCGATTCGGCAAAAGAAAGCCTGCTCATCGTTAAGACCAGGGAGTCGCTTCTGCCGGACATTGTCAAATCGGTCAAGAAGCTCCACAGCTACCGCATCCCGGAGATAATCGCCCTGCCTGTCGTCGGCGGCAGTCAGGAATATTTGGACTGGCTCGACCGCGAGGTTGTCTGACATGCTTACCGGAAAAGAAAAAGAGAAATACGACCGCCAGATGATGTTGTACGGGTTCGGCGAGGAGGGGCAGGAGAAGCTCAAACGTGCGAAGGTGTTTATCGCCGGGGCGGGGGGCCTCGGCTCGCCGGTAGCCATCTACCTGGCGGCGGCGGGCGTGGGGACCCTGCGCATCGCTGACCACGACACCGTGGAGATGAGCAACCTTAACCGCCAGGTGCTGCACTGGGAGAAAGACATCGGCGCGAAAAAGGTGGACTCGGCGGCGGCCAAGCTCAGGAAGCTTAACCCGGATATCGTCATCGAGACTATCGCCGGGGAAATTACCGGGGCTAACGTTTCGCGGCTTGTCGGTGATTCCGACCTCATTGTCGATGCCATGGATAGTCTGCCAGCGAGGTATATTTTGAATAAGGCTGCTCTGGACAAGGGAATCCCGTTTTTCCACGGGGCGGTCTATGGATTCGAAGGCAGGGTAATGACCGTCATTCCTGGCAGGACCGCCTGCCTTAACTGCCTCTACCACGATGTCAAGGTGCGTAAAGAGAAGTTCCCGGTTATCGGGGTGACCCCTGCCGTCATCGGCTGTATCCAGGCGACGGAGGTCATTAAGTACTTAACGGGCATGGGCGAGCTGTTGACCAACCGGATTCTGAACTACGATGCTTTAAGAATGAAGTTCACCGAGTTCACCATCAAGCCGGACCCCGGCTGCACCCACTGCGGTAAAATGCTGGGGGAGCGGAGAAGATGAGCGTAACGATAGAGATACCTTCCGTGTTCGGCAGGTATTCTGACAACAAACTGAGCTTCGAAGTCGAAGGAAAGACCGTCGGCGAAGCTTTACATGCGCTTGGCACACAGTCGCCCGGCCTGAAGAAACTTCTCCTCGATAAAGAGGGCAGGTTGGTGCGCAACTACGACGTGTATGTTAACGGTGAAAGCGCTTACCCGCATGTCATGACCAGACCTGTCAGGAGCGGCGACAGGCTGAATATCGTGATGATTATCTACGGCGGGTAAGCCGGCGCTATATCTTGCTCCAGTCGATGTCCAGCTTACAGGTGGGGCAGGGCTGCTTTAATGGCACCTCGGTCTGGCAGTGCGGACATAGATACTTATCGCCGGCTTTTATGGGTCTCTCGTGCTGGTGTTTCTTTCCCTTGTCATTGGCCATATGTTGATAATCTACCTTTTATATTTTGCTCCAGTCGATTTCCTCCCCACAGGCAGGGCAGTTATGCTTTACCGGCACTTCGGCTTTGCAGTGCGGGCAGAGATATTTATCTCCCTCTTTAACGGCGGTATTGCCTTCCAGGGGGCGTTGAAAAGGGTCGAGTGAAGGTTCGTAAAGTTCTTGGTTCTCGTTTTCAGCCATATTACACCTCCGGTTTGTTGCGTTTTCTATATCTCTATTGTATCGGAAGATAGTAACAAAAGTCTTGCGCGGGGGGATAAAAATGTTGAATTTTTATAAAATTACGTCCGCTTCCTCAGCCATTGTTTCTTCTGTTCGACCCGTGTCTTCTCATCTGTAGTCCTGTACCCCGCCAGGAACTCCCCCCGGAACTCCTCGAACGACCCTGCAAGTATCGACTCTCTTATCTTTCGCATGAGGTTGGCGATGAAGCGCAGGTTGTGTATGGAAGCGAGCCTCAGTGCCAGCAGCTCATCGGCGCGGAACAGATGGCTTAAATAAGCGGCGGAAAAGTGGCGGCAGGTATAACAATCACAGGTGGGGTCGATGGCTCTGTCCATTCTGGCGTAGGCCGCCCGGCGTATGTTCACCCGCCCCTTGGGAATAAAAAGCGCACCGTTGCGGGCGACCCTTGTCGGCAGGGCGCAGTCGAAGATGTCTATGCCCCGCCCCACCCCCTCGATGATGTCCTCCGGCGTGCCCACTCCCATCAGGTAGCGCGGCTTGTTATCCGGCAGCAGGGCCGCTGTGTGCCCGACCATTTCCAGCGTTGTTTCTTTCGGCTCGCCGACGCTCAGTCCGCCGATGGCGTAGCCGGGGAAATCGAGCCCCGTCAGGTATGCCGCCGATTGCTCCCTGAGCTCGGGATACATACCTCCCTGAACGATTGCATAGAGCGATAGGTCGTTCCGTTTCTTGGCTTTAAGGCATCTTTCGGCCCAGCGGTGCGTCCGCTCCATCGCCGCGTACACTTTATCGTAGCTGTCGTCGTGGGCCGTGCAGTGGTCGAGCGCCATCATGATGTCCGAGCCCAGCGACTCCTGGTACCGGACTGCCAGCTCCGGCGTCAGGAAATGTTCGCTCCCGTCGATGTGCGACCTGAAGGCAACGCCTTCCTCGGTGATTTTACAGAAAGGGGCTAGGCTGAACACCTGGTAGCCGCCGCTGTCGGTGAGTATCGCGCCGTCCCACGCCATGAACCGGTGCAGCCCGCCCATCTTTTCGATGATTTCGATGCCGGGGCGGAGGTAGAGGTGGTAGGTGTTGGCCAGGACAATGTTAAAACCCGTCTCTTTTATCTCCTGCGGGGTCAAAGTCCTGACCGTAGCCTGGCTCCCTACCGGCAGGAACGCCGGCGTCAGGACTTTAGCGTGGGGGGTGTAAAGCTCTCCGGCACGGGCGGAGCCGGAAGTTTTCAACAGGTGGAAATGCTTTTTTATGGACTTCACCCCCTGTGTGTTATACATGCTTTTACGGGAACCCGTTTATAGCCCTCTCCCTTGATGGGAGAGGGTAGTGCTATTCCCGGTGTGGCAAATGGGGTGAGGGTCGTTCCTCGCCCCTCTAAAACACGCCTAACGGCTAACCGCTAATAGCTAAAGCTAGTCGCTTATCAGCCTGTTGGCTATGATGCTCCGGTGCACCTCGGAGATGCCCACGTAAATCTCGGTCATCTTGGCGTCCCGGTAGAGCCGCTCCACGGGCATCGACTTCATGGTGCCGTAGGAGCCGTGGACCTGCATCGCCATGCGGGTGACCTCTACCGCTGTCTGCGAGGCGAAAAGCTTCGCCATTGACGATTCATACTGTATGCTCTGGCCTTTATCGCGGAGGAACGCGGTGCGGTAGACGAGCCACCGCGCGGCTTCGGTGCGGGCGGCCATCTCCGCGAGTATCTGCTGGATAGACTGCATCCGGTTGATAGGCTTTCCGCGTGCCTTCCTCTGCCTGGCGTAGTCCAGCGATAGCTCCAGCGCCGCCTGTGCAACCGCCACTCCCTGTGTCGCCACGCTCATGCGCTCGATGCTTATGGCTTCGAGCAGTATCTCGAACCCCTGTCCTTCTTCGCCGATTAAATTTTCCGCGGGCACGTGGACGTCGTCGAGGTTTACTATCGACGTGCCGAGCCCCCTGAGTCCTAATGTTTCGAGGACCTCCTGTATCGTAAAGCCCGTCGATTTCCTTTCGACGATGAATGCGCTCAACCCCTCTCCCTCCCGCCGCGCGAATAGCAGGACCGCATCCAGTCCGGTGGCGCATGCCATGAACATCTTCTGCCCGTTGATGATAAAGCCGTTTCCGCTCCGGTGGGCTGTGGTCGTCAGCGCTGACGGGTCGGAGCCTGTTTCCGACTCCGTAAAGCCGATGCCGCCCAGTCGCTCGCCTCTGGCCAGAGGCGTGAGCAGCCGTTTCTTTTGTTCCTCGTTCCCGAAACGAAAAATCCCTTCCTCGGGGACGGTGTTTACCGCCATGATTGCCCCCACGGAGAGCGATGCCCGGCAGACCTGTTCTAACGCCAGTACAAAGCTTACGTAGCCCGCCCCGCTGCCCCCGTATTCCGCCGGGTAGGGCAGCCCCTGGAAGCCCCGCTTCCCTATTTCTTTAGCCAGGTCCTTCGGGAACTCATTGGTCTTATCAATTTCCGCCGCTCGTGGCTGCACTTCTTTTTCGGCGAAGTCTTTCGCCAGGTTTTGCAGCATCTTTTGTGTTTCGGTAAGGTCGAAATTCATATACATAATGATTATACACAATAAACCAGCAATTAGCGATTAGTGCGAATCATACCTGGAGCTACGTCTGGTAATTACCTCACCCCTGTATCCCCTCTCAAACACCCTGTATTTCCGG
>CAYTZI010000091.1:0-8911 GCA_964442335.1 uncultured Dehalococcoidaceae bacterium
GAGAACGGGATTTTTTTCCGGCTTGATTTCTTCCTCTTCCTTGAAAGCCAGTCTTAAGGCGGTATAAACAAGGAAAGCCCCGAAGATATAGATTATCCAGTGCAGGTGCGTGAGCAGTGTCAGCCCGGTGAATATAAATATGCCGCGCATCGCCATCGCCCCGACGATTCCCCAGAAAAGCACCCGGTGACGGTAAGCCTCAGGAACGCAGAAATAGGTGAATATCAACAGGAAAACGAAGAGGTTATCCACGCTGAGCGATTCTTCCACCAGATAGGCAGTGAGGAAATTCAGCGCTTTTTCGTGGTCAGTCAGCAGGTAGATACCCAGGTCGAACAGGAGCGCCAGGGAAATCCATATGGCGCTCCATATCAGGGCTTCCTTCAACTTGACGGCATGAGCCCTGCGGTGGAATATCCCCAGGTCCAGGCCGAGCATTACCACTATCAGTATGCCGAATACTATCCAGAGTATCGTTTCGCCGGGCATAGCTGGATATCTTACTCCTGTACTTCAGGTTGCGGTAATCCCGTCACGACCTCCAAGCAGGCCGCAGCCCCTTGGGGAAAGACACACATTGAAGCGACCTCCGCCGGTTTCCGCGTAAAAGAGTTTGGGATGCCGGCTGATATATCACCCATGTTATGTCAAACGCTACCCAACCATGATGAAATTTGACGGTTTAATATATGAATTATACCATTATCGGCCACTTGTTGTCGTTAATACGCTTTTTCGTCTCTGTGTTTTTGTAATCGCCGGGAGCTTTTTAGCGTATTGTTCACCACCGGTCCCCCCCGCCAGTGAATCGAACTTGACTCTTTTCAGGCATTATTATATTATTTATAGCCCGTACGACTGTTTAACGTCCAATACGGTTTAAGGAGGTCAACGGCAATGACGACCAGAAACGCTAAAGTCAAAGAAGACAAGAGCCCCGTTAAAGCCAAGATAATGAGCAAGCCGCTGCCCCAGATTCTCGATGAGATGGATGAGAATATCCGGGCGGCGGCGGAGGCGGCCCGCAAAGCCGAGGAAGCCGCCAAGGCCGCCAAACAGGCCGCCGTGGATGCCCACCGCGCGTCGACGGAGGCGGAGACGCGGGCTGAAGAGGCACGCCAGGCGGGACAGATAGCCGCGGAGAAGGCTACCCGCGCCGCCGCCGAGGCCGCCGCAAAAGCCGAGGAGACCGCCCTCGCCGCCAAATCAGCCGCCGAGGAGGCCGCCCGTAAAGCCGAGGAAGCCAAGGCCGCCAGCGATGCCGCCAGGGCTGCCGCTGAGACCGCTGGCAAGGCGGCGCAGAAAGCGGCTGCCGATGCTACGAAAAAGGCGGAAGAGGCTTCCCGGCTTGCCAGGGAGGCCGGCGAAGCCGCCACTCTCGCTTCCGAGGAGGCCGCGCGCAGGGCTGAAGAGGCTACTGAAATCGCCCGCGCCGCCGCCGAAGAAGCACAGAAGTCGGCAGAAGCGGCTTCCGCCGAGGCAACCAGCAAGGCGGAGGAAGCTGCCCGACTGGCCCAGGAGGCAGGAGAGGCAGCCACACGCTCTGCCGAGGAAGCTATCAGGAGAGCCGAGGAAGCTATCAGGAGAGCCGAGGAAGCCGCTGCTGCTGCCACGGCCGCCGCCGATGAGGCGATGAAAGCCGCGGCAAAGGCCGCTATGGAAGCTAAAGAGGCGGCTGAAGAGTCCACCCGCAAGGCCGAAGAGATTGACATGGCCGCTAAAGAGGCCGCCGAGGACGCTAAACTGGTCGCTGAGGAGGCCGCCGCCCGCGCCCAGGAAATCGCCGTTCGCTCCACCCAATCGCTTCAGGAAGCTATAGAAGCCGCGAATGCCGCCGGCAAACAGGCCGATAACGACGCTAAAGAGGCCATGACGGCGCGTGAAGAGCTCGGCAAGTCTTTAACAGCTGAAACCGCCGTTAAAGCCGAGCAGGCCGGGCGCAGGGCTAAACGCTCCGCCGCCGGGGCATACCAGACGGCCGACGCCGTCCAGATAAGGGCACAGGCGGCCGATATCGCGGGCGACGAGGCTATTGCGGCTGCCGCCAGAGTAACCGGTCGACTGTCCGAGAGGGTCGAAGAAGCGGGCCGCGAAGCCAAGGATGCCGCCGCCAAAGGCCTTCAGGTGGCCGATAAAGTCCGCAAGAAGGCCGCGCAGGCTGATATCGCCGGGGACGAGGCCATTGAAGCTTCTTCACAGGCGCTGCACCAGATTGTACAGCATGCTGAAGAACTCGCCAAAGCCGCCGAGGCTGCCGCCGCGGCCGCCCGGACCGCATCCCACGAAGCGGAGACAGCCGCCGGAGCCGCCATGAAAGCCGCCGGAGCCGAGGCCGCCCGCAAGGCTAAAGAAGCCGGGAAAGCCGCCGAGGAGGCCGGACAGCGCGCCGAGACCGCCGCCAAAGCCGCACAGGAGGCCGCCGAAGCTTCTGTAAAAGCCGCCGGAGCCGAGGCCGCCAGCAAGGCCGAAGAGGCCAAGAAGGCCGCCGAGGAATCCGCCAGACGCGCCGAAGAGGTCGCCAGGGCCGCCCGTGGCGCCGCCGAAGACGCCAGGCAGGCGACGGAAGCCTCCGCTGCCAGGGCTGAGGAGGTGGCCAAGCAGGCTATGGCATACGCCGAGGCCGCCGCCCGCGCTGCCGAGGAAGCGGGGAAAAAGGCCGCCGCCGCTATCCCTACAGCCCTGGTGAGGAAGGTACTCGGCTCTTGGGAGTTTATCGTTTTCCTGGTCATCGCCATACTGGCCGCCATTTTCGGCTCTGTCGCCATCAGCGTCGGTCTGTCCGCTTTACGGCCATACTAAAGGAGGTATCGGGATAGATAATCAGCCGGTTCGTTATCACGACACCGGAAAGAAAACACTATAAAAGACATTGATAAGGATGACCAATAAGCACGGTGAAACAGAGAGCGTGAGGAGATAAAGCAATGACTAAAAATCCTAAACAGCCGCCGGGGAACCCTGATGTGAAAGAAGCCCCACAGCCCAAGATAATGACCAAGCCCCTACCTGAAATTCTCGATGAGCTTGAGAACTATATCAGGCGGGTGGAGGAGGCCGTCAGGCTGGCCCAGGCCGCCGCCAAGGACTCGAGGGATGCCGCCGATGTGGCCAGGGAGGCCGGCGAGAAAGCGGCTGAGGCCGCCAAGAAAGCCGCCGAGGCGGCCGTCGCCAAAGTAAGAGAGGAGAGCGCCCGTGCCACCGATGCCCTGCGCGACCGCATTGATGAGGTCGATGCCCGCGTGGACGGCCTGGAAGATAAGGTCAAGCAGGAGGCTATCGCCGTGGACGACGCCTTCCTTGCTTTGAAGGAACGGCATATAGAGCAGTCCCCTTTCTACCAGTCTAAATAGCTTTTGCCGCCGGCCTTCATATACGCACCTAACAGGACCTTTCCCTGATGCAGGTGTGCCTGCAATCCGGACCGGGGATTTTTACCTCCGTCAAGGATTGAAATAATAGCCTGTTTGTGCCATGATATACCCGTGTCGCAATCAAGGCGGGAAAGCACGATACGGAACTGGTCAGCTTTCCCGCCTTTTTATTTAGGACGTTAAGAAGGCTCATGTGAAGCGGTTTTTAGTCTGGTTCATGGAGACCCGTCCCCAGTTCCTGACGCTTTCCGTGGCGCTGGCATTCCTGGGCAGCGCCCTCGCCTGGTACGACGGCTACTTCAGTATCTGGCATGCCCTGCTGGCGGGTATCGGGCTGGTGCTGGCCCACGCCAGCGTTAATATATTGAACGATTACTTCGATTTCCGCTCCGGTATCGACCTCGCTACGAGGCGCACCCCTTTCAGCGGCGGGAGCGGCATTCTCCCCGCCGGCCTGCTGACCCCCCGGCATGCGCTCTGGCTGGGGATAGTCATGCTGGCGCTGGCCGTGCCTATCGGTATATATTTCACCGTCATCCGCGGGTGGGAGCTTCTGCCGCTGCTGGTAGTGGCGGTCTTTTTCATCGTGATGTACAGTCCTTTCATTCTAAAGCGACCATGGCCGGAGTGGGTCGCCGGGGCCGGTCTCGGCGCGCTGCCCGTGCTGGGGATGTATTTCGCCCAGACGGGATTTTACACCTGGGACGTGGCGGTGGCTTCAATTCCTTCCGCCTTCCTGGTGCATAATCTTCTGCTTCTAAATGAACTGCCCGACGCCGAGGCGGATACCCGCGCCAGCCGGCGGACCCTGCCTATTACCATCGGCAAGAAAAGAGCGGCCATTTTTTATTCACTGGTTGCCATTGCCGTTTACGTCTGGATAATCGCCTGGGTAATTGCGGGAGTGATGCCCGTCTGGACCCTGCTGGCGCTGCTTTCCCTGCCCTTCACCTTCCGGGCTATCCGCGGGGCGCTCCATTTCAGCGACCCCTCTAAATTGATACCAGGTATGGCGGCCAACGTTATCTCGGTCCTGCTGACACAACTACTAATTGGTATCGGCTATATCATAGCCCGCGCTGTTGCTTAAGACATGGAAAGCTCAGGAATTCCCCGCGAATCCGCCCCCCTCCACGGTATGTTCACGGCGGTCCCGCCGCGCTACGACCGCGTCAACCGGATTATCACGCTGGGACAGGACCGGCGCTGGCGGCGGCTGGCGGCCCTGGCGTGCCTGGCGGAAAAGCCGCGCCGCGTTCTCGACCTGGGCTGCGGCACCGGCGACCTTTCCATCAATCTGGCACGACTCTCCGGAAATGAAACTGAGATTATCGGGCTCGACTATAGTCCGCCGATGCTGGAACGCGCGCAGCAGAAAGCCTTCGGGGCGGGCGTGGGAGAAAGGGTGACCTTTATTCACGGGGAAGCGACGCGCCTGCCGTTCCCGGACGGCCATTTTGACGCGGTCGGCATATCTTTCGCCTTCCGCAACCTTACCTATAAAAACCCCGTGTCTATGCCGCACTTCACGGAAGTCCTCAGGGTGCTCAGGCCGGGCGGACGCTACGTTATCGTGGAGTCCAGCCAGCCGACGAACGGTTTTGTCCGGGCTTTATTCCATCTTTATCTGCGGGTGGTCGTCGGGCCGGCGGGGAGGCAGATTTCCGGAAATCCGGGCGCCTACCGCTATCTGGTGGAATCCATAACACGTTTCTATTCCCCGGGTGAAGTCCGTGAGATGCTATTGTCCACAGGTTTTAAAGACGTCAGCTACCGACCCCTGCTATTAGGCGCTACCGGGATACATACGGCGATAAAGTGAACCGACGCTGTCATCGCGAGGAACGCCGCCCATCATGATAGCTTTTTCAACACCTGCCGCCGGGGCTTATGCCGCAGCGCTTTACCTGAACTGTTTTCGGGATAGCACTATCATGACCAGTGAAAACATAGCCGGGAACCAGGCAAAGCCATAGAGCGTTTGAACGCCAAACCCGTAGCTATCGAGGTTTATCCAGTATTCCAGCGACCACGCCGTAAGGAAAAGCGAAGCGAGGGACCCGGCCGACGCCAGCGGCCAGTTCTTTCTATTCAGAGTGCTTATACCGCCGATTATACCGAGCATCGCAGCGATAATCACCGCCAGCAGAAATAAATAGCTGTACCATTCGGGGGAGCCGAAAAAGTCCCTGAGAGGTTGGGATACCAATATTACCAGCAGAACGACCAGAAGCCCGGCTATACCGTGAATGATATCTATGATTCCGGCTATAACCGGCATCCACTTTCCACGCATATCTAAATCTGCTTCTCTATGCAATGTTCTCTCAGCGTGTTCAGCGCCGCGAAGAAATCGCGCATCATCACGCTCACCGGGTACATCCCCTTTTCAGTCACGCTCAATAGGCCGTTGCCCCTGACGAGCCCCAGGCCCTGGAAAAACGCGGTCTCCAGCGGCAGCCTGCCGCGGATATCACCACCGAACCTCTCACGGAAAGCTGCCGTGTCCAGCTTCATCCCGAAGAGCTTGGTCAGCAGGTAGTACCGTCTATCCTCTTTATTGGAAAGCCGCCGCCAGCCCACTATGGGTAATCGGCCGCGGTCAGTCATCTCATGGTACCGGTCAAGAGAAAAACTATTGACCAGGAATTTCCCGCCGACGATACTCACCGAGCCAGAGCCGATACCCACGTAATCGTCGGATTCCACGATATACTCGTCAATCATGTGCTCACCCCGGGAAAAGCACCAGGCCGTCGAGGCCGTATAGCCCTCCCGGTAAAGCTCGGAAAGAATAACGTTATAGAACTGCCTTTCGCGGGAGTTGTCCACCCGGTTGAACCGCCGCTCCATGGCGTCTTTTTTATGCGGTGAAGGCATGAGCGGATAAAAAGTAGCCTGGTCGATGCCGAGCTCTTTAAACGCCGCCACGTCCGCTCTAAACTGGTCGATACTCTGCCCGGGGAAATTAAAAACAAAGTCGACATTCAAAGTGGGGAACTGTCCCTCCGCCATGAGGAGCCGACTCTTTACCTCGTCCGCGGGGCCGTTAACCCGCCCCATGGTCTTGAGCACCTGCTCGTCGAAGCTCTGTATCCCGATGGAAAGACGGCTTATTCCCGCCCTCTTTAAGAAGTCGACGTTCGTTTCACTCATCTCGCGCGGCGTGGTCTCCAGCGATATCTCTTCAATATTGAACCTTGCGCGCAGGTGCTCAATGAACCCTAAGAGCTCGTCCATGAGCACCGTGGGCGTGCCGCCCCCGAAATAGACCCGGTTAAACCTGAAGCCCCGACCGGCGTACAGCTCCAGCTCTTTCTTGAGGTCGATGAAGTAGCGGCGTGCCAGGTCCTCCCGGAAAAGGTAGCGGTTGAAGCAGCAGAAGGGGCACAGCGACCGGCAGAACGGGATGTGCACGTACAGCGCCGGGCTGTCTTTCCCAAGCCCCTCCCCAGTTATGACTGATTCGTCTATCTGCGGGTCCAGGCGGGTGAACTTTCGACCCTCGCGGCGGGTGACAAAACTGACGATTTCAGGTATCATGGCTGCTTCTCCTGGAAAATCATAGCACACGCGAGCCGGCTTTAGCGAACGAATGACCCGTCACCTGCTATTCAACGAGTCCGGCGAGCTCTTCCCGGGTCTTGATGGCCGCGGCGCTATCGAGGAACTCTTTAAGGGAGCCGCTCTGTTCCCTGAGCGCTTGCAGCTCCTGGCCGATGGGGCTTATGGAGGTGGGGCTATCAGCATAAGCGCCGTGGAACGCGAAGTAAGCCTGGTTGAGTTTGCGTATATAGTAGCCGTTCTCCGCGAGGTACTGCCGCTGCTGCTCCATGAAGACTTCGGCCTGCTCAATCTCTCCGCGCTCTAAATAGCCGTCCACGGCGCGCCGGGTGTCCCGCATCACTTTATTGAAATCGAATCCCGTCCCATTGGATGGCGGTGGCGCACTTTCCGCTTCCTCCGGGAAGCATTTTTTGTAAATGATATCACCGATTTCCTGGCCGACGATATCCGCGACGGTCTCGTTAATGGTGGCAATATCGTCGTCCGGGCGGATATTGGTCTGGTCGAGGAGATAGCGCATACCGAGCGGGGTGAAGAACAGGTACTGGTGCATCCATTCGTGGACGGCCGTCTGGACGGCGAATTTCAGGCCGAACTGGTCGCTGACATAGCTGGGGTAAGTCGACAGCCCCCCAAGCCCCTCCACCAGCGATGACACGCCCAGCTTATCGACCTCGTTTTCTATCGTCTCCATGTCATCGATGTTCATCTCCGGCAGCAGCTCGAGGTCCATGATTCTCTCTATCCTGTCCCTGGGTGAAACGATGAGGATATGGGGAGGATTTCCGAGGTAAATTTTTACCGGCGGGAAGCCGACCTTCAGCTCGATGTCCCTGTCCAGCGGGTTGTAGATGCCCTGCTCGGTCAGCGCCTGCCGCGCCTGGAGCTCGATAGCCTCCTCGGCGGCTTCCCTGTGTTCATCGTTCCGGTCCTGACGCTCATCGATTTCTTGCTGAATGAGAGCGGGGTCGCCTTCAAGCGCGCCGGACCTGACGGCGCCCAGCGTGACTTCCAGTTGCCTTATCTCAGCCGCGACAGTGAAGTAGTCGACTATTTCCTTAATGGTGTCGGTTTCCTCATTATCCCCCCACCGGAACGCCTCCCCGATTTCTCCGGCAAGCGTTTTGATTTCCCATTTAGCCATTTCGAAGCGGTAAGGGGCGGCGATTTCTTCAATGCGGTCGTCGAGGTTATTTTCGAGCCCGCAGCCGGATACTACTGCCAATAATACCAGTAAAAAGAGAACAATGTGCCAGAACCTGAACTTAAACATGGTTGCCGCCCCCCAACTATTAGCTAGTAACTAGTGACTAGTAGCTAGTTACTTCTTTCCTTCACCTTCTCCACAATCCTCGCCAGCGTTTCTCCGGTCTTTTCATTTATTACCATGTCGGCATAATGGTCAAGGGGAGTTTCCTCAAGGTTCAGAATGACCAGTCTGGCCCCGTTCCTTTTAGCGATAACGGGCATCTGCGCTGCCGGGTAGACCACCAGTGACGACCCCGCCGCCAGGAAAAGGTCGCACCCCTCCGACCTTATTTCAGCTTCGCGCGTCTCTCTCTCCGGCATCGCCTGCCCGTAGGCTACCGTGGCGGGCTTGAGTATTCCGTTACATTTACCGCAGCGGGGCACTTTCTCCCCGGCGAGCATCTTTTCGTGGGCGTAGTCCCGGGGATATCTCTGATGGCACTCCAGGCAGTCAACCCAGTGCATCGTGCCATGAAGTTGAAGAACCTTCTCACCGGGGGTGCCGGATTTCTGGTGGAGCTCGTCGGTGTTCTGTGTGATAACGCAGTCAAGCTTGTCCATCTTATAGAGGTCGGTGACCGCGTAATGGCCGGCGTTGGGCTGCGCCACTTTCACCGTCTCCCAGAACATCTTGTGCACCTGCCAGTATTTCTCGCGGATTTCTTCGCTCCGCAGGAAGTTCGGCAGGTTCAGCTCGCTGGGGTCGAACTTGCTCCAGACCCCCT
>CAYTZI010000092.1:0-8892 GCA_964442335.1 uncultured Dehalococcoidaceae bacterium
TATTGAATTTTTGCTATCTCGATTACATCTCGGCGGCGCAGAGAAAGACGGGCGGCGGTATCGGCGGCGCCCTCTATGAAAGGGTCCGTGAAGAAGCTCTTGACCTGGAGGCCATCGGCGTTTTCTTCGAGTGTCTTCCCGACGACCCCAAATTAAGCCGCCAACCGGAGATACAAAAGCAGAACGCGGCGCGACTCCGTTTCTACGAAAGGTACGGCGCCCGCCCCATTATCAATACCGCCTACGAGACACCTGTGAGACCCGGAGGCGATAATCCACCCTACCTGGTCTACGATGACCTCGGACAGGGTATCGCTTTGCCCCGCGATACCGCCCGCGAGATTGCCCGCGCCATCCTGGAGAGAAAATACAAGGGCGTTTGTCCCCCCAAGTACGTTGATATGGTGGTGGAGTCCTTCCGGGACGACCCGGTTCGCCTGAGGCCGCCGAAATATGTTAAAAAGCCGCCCGTCCCGGTGAGTCGTACCATAAGGGCGGATCGCCGCATCGTACTGGTCATCAACGACCGCCACTATATCCATCACGTCGAGGAGCGGGGATATGTAGAATCGCCCGTCAGGATAGACGCTATTCTCGGAGAGCTTCAGAAGACCGAGTTTTTTCAGAGAGTGACGCCGCGGCATTTTTCGGAAAAGCATATCCGGGCCGTCCATACCCCTGAATTCGTTGAGTATCTCTGGAAGGTGTGCTCCAAGCTGGACCCCGACGAGTCCGTTTATCCCTATGTTTTTCCCATACGCAACAGGACGCGTCCTCCCAAGGACCTGCCGATACGCGCCGGTTATTATTGTATTGACACCTTCACGCCGCTGACCGGCAATGCCTACCTGGCGGCCAAAAGGGCGGTGGACTGCTCCATCACGGCCGCGAAAGCGATCCTGGAGGGTTATCGCCTGGCCTATGCACTGGTGAGACCGCCGGGGCACCACGCCGAGCCGGCGGCTTACGGCGGTTTCTGTTACTTTAACTCGGCGGCGGTTGCGGCCAATCTCCTCAGCCAGTACGGCAAAGTGGCGATACTGGACGTGGACTATCATCACGGCAACGGGACCCAGGAGATTTTCTACCATCGTTCGGATGTCTTAACCATCTCCATTCACGGGCATCCCAGCTTCGCTTACCCGTATTTCTCGGGTTTTGTCGGGGAAAAGGGGAGCGGGGAGGGCAAGGGCTTTAATGTTAATATGCCTTTACCGGAAAATGTCGACGGTGACGCGTATCGTAAAGTCCTCAGGGGCGTTTTGAAAAGGCTGTTCCGGTTCCGTCCCGCGTACCTCGTTGTTCCTTTCGGCCTGGACACGGCTAAAGAAGACCCCACCGGCACCTGGACGCTGGTTGCGGATGATTTCGAGGCGATGGGGAAGATGATAGGCGCTCTCCAGCTCCCGACGCTCGTCGTACAGGAAGGCGGGTACGATACGCGGGTGCTCGGGGTTAACGCCCGCGCCTTCTTTACCGGGCTCTGGTCGGCATCTTACTCAAAGTAGAAACGCTATTTGAAAATATACGGTTCGCTGGCTTTTCCTGATGATTTTCAGCCCTGCGCCCTCAGGCTGCTGCGGCACGTTTCTGGAGCCACGTAATTCTTTTTCCAACGCTGCTGGCCGCCTGTGCCGCGCTGGCGCAGTTGAGCAGGTCTTTGGCCAGCTTTTCGTCCCCGATGACGTCCCGCACCCAGTTGCTGAAATCCGTCTTCGTCTCGCTGGCGTGGTACCGGAAAGTTTCCTCGGGCATCTGTTCCAGGGCTGTTTTCAGTTCCTCTAGGTTTTTAAGGTAACTCCCGTCATGGCACCAGAAACGCTTTTCCTCGGCCACATCGGCCAGTCTCGCTTGTGCAGTTGACTTCGATAGAGTCGCCATCTCTCCGCCTCCTTTATCAATGCCGGGGTAAGCCAAATATAGCATGTTTTTCACCATCGTACAAGCCCCTGGCACGTTTATTCCTCCAGCTTTTTCAGGAAATCAAACAGGGCTTGTTTATAGTCGTTAAAGTTATCGCGGTGGATGTTATGGGTGGTGCCTTTAATTTGCACCCATTTGAATGGGGCTGTTGATTTCCAGAGCCTGGCGGCGTTGGCCGCCACTTCCGGCGTCACGATGCCGTTCTCGGCGATGATAAGCAGGGTGGGGCACCTGATTTGCTGTACGAGCTCGGAGTAAGGGCGCTCGTTGACAACGGGATAGGTGAATAGCGAGGCGTCGAACTGTTGCTTGGCGCGCGCCCAGGGCAGCCTTTCTTCCTCTGGCCACTGGGGGTCGAGCTTACGGCTTTCGGCAACAATCTGTTCGAGGGTGAGACGGCACAAGCCCGTCAGCCACTTTACTCTGGCCGCGCCCTGTTTCATCTCTTCCTCGGCGTCTTTATCGCCGGCCGGAGGCCCGCCCCAGGGAGGGTCTTCGAGGATGATGGCCCCGGGCAGGGAGGGGTGCTCGATGGCCACGTTCGCGGCGGTGTCGGCGCCCATGGAATGCCCGATGATAAAGGGTTTATTCAATTCCAGCGCACCTGCCAGCCCGACTACCTGCCTGATGTTGTCTTTAAAAGAAAAGCCCCGGCTGAGCCTGTCCGAGAGTCCGTGCCCCTGGAGGTCCGGCATAATCACGTCGTAGCTTTCCGCGAGGGATTTTGCCAGCGTGGTCCAGCAGAGCCCATTGTCCGTCGCTCCGTGCAGGAGGACGGCGGGCGGCTTATCGCCGCCGGTGCGGCAGTAGTGAATCCTGACCCCGTCTATAGTGAGATAGTCTTCCGTATATTTAAGCATGGACGCCCCTTTTATTGCGGTTTTACGTTATTTTAATAAAGTCTCGCCCGGAACGCAAAGACCTTGATGGGCGTTATTTGGGAAATTCCAGCTAAAAATGCTAGTATATAGCTGGAAGAGGGAAGAGATATGACTTCAAATTTCGAAAAGCTGCTGGAACCCGGCCGCATAGGGCCGGTGAAGACGCGTAACCGCATTATCAAGACCGGCGCTGGGACCTTTATGTGGCACGAGGATGAGACGAGCATGAACGGCGCCGTGCTGGCTTACTACGAGTCGCTGGCGCGGGGCGGGGTGGGCCTTTTAATTGTCGAGTCGCCCGTTATCGATTACCCCTCCGGCCTGCGCTGGAGGAACCGCTATAGAATCGACGACGATAAGTACATTAAGGGCTTGAGCGAGCTGGCGACAATAATCCATAAATACGGCTGTCCCACCTTCATGCAGATGAACCACGACGGCCCCTGGCAGGCGAATCTTTTCCCCGACCCCGACCCCCCTTTTACAGGACAGCCCATCGCTGCCTCCCCTGTGGTGCTGAAAGCCGCGAATGATTTTCACAACCAGATGCCCCGCGAGCTTTCCATCCCGGAAATCGAGGCGATTATCGATAAGTTTGCTTCCGCCGCCGTGCGCGCTCAGAAGGCCGGTTTCGACGGCGTGGACATTAATGCCGCGAGCAGCCACCTTCTGCATAACTTTCTTTCGCCTTTCTGGAACCGCCGCGAGGATATCTATGGCGGTACAGCGGAGAACCGCGCCCGTTTCGTGACATCTATCGTTAAAGAAATTAAAAAGCGGCTCGGCGCGAACTTCCCGGTCTCCGTCTGTATCAACGCTCGTGAGTACGGTCGCCTGGCGGGCGTTCCGGATGACAGGTGCGTTACCGTCGAGGACGCTAAAGCGACGGCCCGTTTGCTTGAGGCCGCCGGCGCGGACGCCATCCACGTGCGCAGTCACTGGCTGGGGTACCACGTGGGGGGATATCTGCCCGACCTGCTTTTCTACCCCGAGCCCCCCATCCCGCTGAAAGATTTTCCACATGAATATAACGCCAACATGCGCGGCCAGGCCTGGAACGTTAACCTGGCGGCGGGAATCAAGCAGGCGGTATCAATACCGGTCATGGTGGTCGCCAAGCTGGACCCCGCTCTGGGCGAGAAAGCGCTGCGCGAGGGCAAGGTCGACTTCATAGCGATGACGCGGCGCTTGCAGGCCGACCCGGAGCTGCCGAACAAGGTCGCCGCTGGCAGGCTGGACGATATCGCGCCCTGCACCGCCTGCGAGAACTGCCTGGGCTCGCGCCGCTGCCGTATCAACGCCTTCATGGGCAAGGACTACAATACCGTTGAAAAAGCGGACAGGAAGAAAAGAGTGGTCGTTATCGGCGCCGGACCCGCCGGACTGGAAGCCGCCCGCGTCGCCGCCCTGCGCGGCCATGACGTTGCCCTTTACGATAAACAGACCAGGCCCGGCGGTCTGCTGCCTGTCGCCGCCATGGTAAAAGGCACCGAGCTTGAGGACCTCCCCGCGATTATTAAGTACTTTGAACGGCAGCTTGAGAAGCTTGGCGTGAAGGTGAAGCTGGGGACGGAGATTAGCGCTTCGACCATCAACGAGCTAAAGCCGGATGCCGTTATCATCGCCGCCGGCGGCGTGCCCGCCGTCCCGCATATCCCCGGCATCGACCGCACCATCGTTGTGAGCCACGCCGCCCTGCACCGCAGGCTTAAGTTCTTCCTGCGCTTTTTCTCGCCGGAGATGCTGCGCTGGCTGACCAATTTCTACCTGCCCATCGGCAAAAGGGTGGTGGTTATCGGGGGGAGCCTGCACGGCTGCGAGCTCGGCGAGTTTCTCGTCAAGCGCGGCCGCCAGGTGACCATCGTTGAAAAGTCAGATGTGCTAGGGCAGGGCATGGTGGACGTTATCCAGGCTTACCTCTTCGACTGGTTTCAAAAGAAGGGCGTGGTTCTCATCGGCGGCGTTAAGGAGTACGTGGAGATAACGGATAAAGGTCTTTACATAATAAACAAGGACGGCGAGAAGCAGTTCCTCCCCGCCGACACCATTATCCCCGCCCTTCCCCTTTCCCCCGACCTCTCGTTATACGAAAGCCTGAAAGGTAAAGTACCGGAGGTCTATGCCATCGGCGACTGCAAGGAGCCGCTGCTGATAGCCGATGCCATAAGCGCGGGGATGGAGACAGCCCGCGTTATTTGAAGAAGGGGAGCGATGCCCAGAAAACAAAAATACGCCGGGAACATCGTTACGGAAGACCTGATGCCGCCACTGCCCCCGGAAGACATCAAGAGCATGGAGGAGCAGGCAAAGGCGGGCAGAACGCTCGACCGGACGCTGCTGCTGGGAATACAGGACTCGATAGTGAAAGGGGCGCCCTTCGCCGGCTGCGAGTGGCTGTGGCAGCTCACGGGCGACGGGCCGGTAAGCATCGAGCTGCCTCACAAGCACGACTTCGATGAGGTCATCGGTTTCGCGGGGTCGAACCGCAACCGACCGCGCGACCTGGGCGGGGAGATAGAGTTCTGGCTCGACGGCGAGCCCTACACGCTGACAAAGTCCTGTTTAATTTATATCCCCAGGGGCGTCATGCACTGCCCCGTGGTCATCAAGCGTATCGATAAGCCTGTTTTCATGTTCGAGTCCGGCAACGACACGGCGCATTTCAGAATCAGGGAAAAACGTAAAAACAAAAAGTCCAGAAAGTCCGCAGGGAGGTCAGATAATCATGCCGAAAAAAGCCATAAAAAAGTTCGACGCTAAGAAACACTTCGTGAGCAAGCCCGCCTACGAGGTCGTTCCGGCGGAGGAGGTAAAGGGGAGGCGCGGCGCTATGACGCTGATGAGCAACAAACTCGTGCCGGGCAGCAATTTCTACATCGAGACCGGCTGGGTGTTCGGCATGCCCGACCCCAATCCCCATATCCACGAGCACGTGCACGACTACGATGAAATCGTCATCCACCTGGGGACCGACCCGCAGGACCAGGAGGAGCTGGGCGGGGAGATCGAGTTCATGGTGGACGGGCAGCCGTTGATAATAAACAAGAGCTCGGCGGTATACGTGCCCAAAGGCGTTAAGCACGGGCCGCTGGTCTGGAAAAAGTACAGCAAACCGCACCTGGAGTTTACGATTATGGTAGGAGCGGGTTCGCTGGCCGAGGCCGACCCCGGCGGGCATCAAAAGCTGATAAAAAGGAGCAGGAAAAATGGCGAAAATAGATAGAAAGTTCTTCGTTACGGAGCTTAAAGACGTGGTGGAGGGCGCGCCGTGGTCGCCCGTGTTCGAGGACAACGAGGCGCGGCGCGTGCTTTCCCTGGACAGCGATGTCGTCAAGGGGGCTTTTTACATGGAGACGGCGTGGTTCCTCCCGGGCGACTGGCCCGATAAGACCGGGAGCCTGAAGTCCCGCACCATCGGGGCGCACACCCACGACTATGACGAGGCTATCGCGTGGGTCGGCAGCGACCCTGATGACCGCTATAACCTTAACGGCGAGATTGAGCTCTGGATAGACGGCAAGCAGAGCATCCTGGACAAGAGCTTTATCGCGTTTGTCCCCGCGGGGGTCGAGCATGGCCCCATCAATATCAGGAAGATAACAAAACCAATGTTCCACTTTACGGCGGGGATGGGCCGGAAATACAGGGTGTAGCCTCGTTCGTTATTCCGGCGTATACATTTATCACATAATTTGTTACAAATGACAGGAGTTATCAGTCCGGAAAGTAATGTAAAGTGTCCGATAAGTCGTTTTTAGACAGGTTCAGCCCGATGGTTACCTGGTTCCGCTCGTCAGAGATGCTGTCCGGGCTGTTCCTGGCGGTGATAGTCGGCATTTTCGCGGGGCTGGGGGCGGTGGTCTTCCGCTGGCTCATCAGCACTTTTCAATCGTTCTTCATCGATGGCGGCGGCCGTGTTCTCAGCTTCATGGGCGATTACTACATCATCCTTATCCCGGTGGCCGGAGGGCTGCTGGTGGGACCGCTCGTTTATTATTTCGCGCGGGAGGCGAAAGGGCACGGCGTGCCGGAGGTGATGGAAGCCGTGGCCCTGAGGGGCGGCCGGATACGACCGCGCGTGGCGCTGGTCAAGATCATAGCGTCTTCTCTATGTATCGGCAGCGGCGGCTCGGTGGGTAGAGAGGGCCCGATCGTCCAGATAGGCTCCACCGTGGGCTCAGCGATAGGCCAGTGGCTGAAGCTGCCGGAGGAGACGGTACGGGTGATGGTGGCCTGCGGGGCGGCCGGAGGCATCGCCGCCACGTTCAACGCCCCTATCGCCGGGGTCCTCTTTGCGCTGGAAATAATCCTGGGCAGGGTGGTAACCCGCCGTTTCGGCTACGTGGTCATCAGCGCCGTGGTGGCAGATTTCCTGGCGCAGGCGTTCCTCGGGAACACAAGAGCTTTTATCCTGCCGGAATTCGGCATAGTCAGCGGCTGGGAGTTCGGCTTATACATTATTCTTGGCGTCCTGGCCGGCGTCGTGGCCCAGGGCTTTACCCGCGCCCTTTACTGGCTTGAGGACCGCTTCGATTCCTTGAAAATCCCCGAGCCTCTCAAACCGGCCCTCGGCGGTCTGGCGGTGGGCGCCATTGGCTTATACAGCCTTGATTTGCTGGGGGTCGGCTACCAGGGCATCACCCTCGCGCTGTCCGGGGAGCTGGCCCTGAGAGCGCTGTTTATATTTCTCGTCCTCAAGATAGCCGCCACCTCTTTCACCCTGGGGAGCGGCGGCAGCGGCGGGATCTTCGCGCCGAGCCTCTTTATAGGAGCGATGCTGGGCACGTCGATGGGCACCGTGTTCGGCGATATTTTCCCCTCGGTGACGGCGCCGGCCGGGGCTTACGGCATCGTCGGCATGGCGGCCGTGTTCGCCGGGGCGGCGCGGGCGCCTTTTACGGCTATTCTCATTATCTTCGAGCTGACCGGCAACTACGCTATTATTCTGCCTCTGATGACGGCGGTGGTTCTCAGCATGCTGGTCAGCCGGGCGATGAGCCGTGAGAGTATTTATACCATGAAGCTGCTGCGCCGCGGCGTGGACCTGGAGCAGGAAGAACTCGGCGACGTGCTGCGTACGACTACCGTGAGAGAGGCCATGACGCGAGATTATCCGACGCTGGCGGCCAGCATGACGATTTCTCAGATACTCAAGCAGTTCCGGCAGACGGGGCACCGGGGCTTTCCGGTGCTGGACGAGAAGGGCGAGCTGATGGGTATATTGAACGAGACCAATATCTCCCGCCACCTGGATACCGCCGCCGTGCAGAGGAAGCTTACCGCCGGAGACATCGCGGAGAAAAATCCCTTCGTGGCTTACCCGGACCAGACGCTGGACCGCCTGCTGGACGCCATAGAGGAGAGCGAGGCCCGTATTCCCGTAGTCAGCCGGGAGAACACTAAGCGGTTGCTCGGGGTGGTGGGCCGCCACGAGCTCATCAGCGCCTACCGCAAGAAGACCAGGAAGCGTTTACCGCCCAGGGTGCGGCGGTAAAGCCGCCCGAAGTAAAAGGGCACGGTTGAGAACCCATACCCTTGATTTCTGCTGGTAGCGCATACGGGATTCGAACCCGTGGTCTCCTCCTTGAGAGGGAGGTGTCCTAGGCCGCTAGACGAATGCGCCGCGTAACTTCTAATTATCGCCTTTTTTCTCGCTGGCCGTCAAGCTGGAACTCTCCAGTATTTTATTCATTCTTTTACGCATTCTCTCGGTCAGCGCCACCAGCCTCTTTTGCTCTCCGGCGTCCAGGCACCCCATGACCCTTGCCGCCCTTTCGTTGCCTCTGGTAAATCTCTCCTTCAGGTGGTCGAGCCCTCTGGCGGTGAGCTTTATGGATGTCACCCGGCGGTCGCGGTTATCAAACGACCTCTCTATCAGGTAATCTTTTTCAAGGCTGTCGATGATTTTGGTAACGCTGTGCTTGGAGCGCAGCATGGCCCTGGCCAGCCGGCTCGGCGTGGATTCGCCGCCTTTAAGGAGCAGAAAATACAGCGCGGAGCCCTGGAGCCGGCTGACGACGCTGTCCTGTTTCATGGTGATTTCGATGTACCTGAGCAGCGTATCGGCGAACTGCACGCACAGCCAGAA
>CAYTZI010000093.1:0-8875 GCA_964442335.1 uncultured Dehalococcoidaceae bacterium
CCAGGCTGTTGATTTCTCCAAGGCGCTGGCAACCTGCGTGGATGCGCAGCTCGGCAACGGACGCAAACCCTGGGAAGTGGGACATAAGGCGATTTTTGGCGTTCTGGAGCTCAAAGGAGGACCGACGCCTCCGGCCGTTGAAAGGCATGGTTTCACCACAGAGCTGGTCGGCAAGGCATTCTCCTGGACGTACGGAGAGTTTATGCAGTCTATACACGTTTACAGCACGCCGAACTCTTATTCGTGGACGATAATGCTCGGACACAACGCGGGCGGATGGATGTGGAGTTCCCCCTGTCTCTACGTAAAGCTGCGTGACGATGCATATTTAATGAGCTGGACAGAGGACGCCTGCAACGGAAATCAGGGTACGTTTATATTGAACCCATGGATTATGCATGATGGCGGCTTCTTCTTCGGTATCGGTGACAGCCCGGATGGAAGCAGCGATCTACACCTGACGCCGATGGGCGCATTCGCCCGCCCGCTGCATGGGTTCGATATTTTAAAATACTTTGACAAAAAATAAAAGTATAGATTATGCTGCGAATAGATTGATAACCGGCAGTAGAACCGGCGTTTGCATCTACTGTCATTCATAACGCCTATCTCACCGCATTCTGCATATAGGTTTTTTCTCCGTAAATTTAACACGTCAGAAAAACAAGGGGAGGAGCATTTCTACTCCTCCCTCTCGAATGCTAACTTAAGTTCATATTACCATTGCACGAACATGGGGATGTCATCTCATTTGGACTTATAAGTATCCTGCCGAAGCGTTCTATACGACGAGCTTCATAGTTCAGAGAGTTGGTAACTGTGCTATGGCTTACTTCTCTATCGTCATAACCCAGCTTATCGGTGAGTCGAATAATACCTTAACCTCAATGTTAAATGGAGGCTGGTATCCACGTTCTATGGGTTGTTCCCTGGTAATATTCACTGTCTCAGAATACAGGCTGAAGACCTGGTCAGAGCTGTAAGTAAACCCTTCCTCTCCGGACGATTTAACCGTGATATATACCTCAAACCTGGTGTCTATTTCACCGGTAGAGGTCATGACAAACCGCCAGTCCTTATCAATAACAAAGTTGAAGACTTGCATTAGAGGCCTGTCGCTAAATATCAAATCATTATAGTGCTCTTCTTCAGGGACCCGGACAGGCGGCGAAAGCTCATCGGAACGAAAGTTAATAAATTCCTGCCATTCATATGTGTCTTCCACCACTATTCTTTCCGGAATATAGGTTGGCAGGGGAGTGATTTCCAGCGAGGAAATGTTACTCTTAACGGTTGGAAGCAGTTCCATTAATTTTTCTTTGCCAAAGAAGAGCGATTCATCTGAAGACGCAATGTCCATAAACAGGATGGCGAAATGCTTACCGGCAAGTAGAAGCTGGACAGACTGCGTTGGGGGCCCACTTTCCAGAACCCCGGTCACAAAATCCCCGTCCTCTTGAACAGGAAAACCACTTGTTTGCATTGACTGTATATGCTCATTAAGATATTCATCAGTCTCAAAATACCACATCCAGACACCGAAACTGCGAAAGCTGTTTCCAACAATCTCCGTCCTGACACCACGTAAACATGACCATGCCGCCGGGGAATCCTCATTTAGTACGGGCGCTCCGGGAATAGTCTGTGCGGATTCTCCACGATAGACAAAAAACTCTTGTTTATCATAGGTACCTACGGCAGGACATCGTGATACAATCGAATCCCAGCTGAGAATGTACTCAGCGTCGGCAGCGGTGTGAGTTAGTTTATACGAGGTGTCGGTGGTTGTACTGGGAGCTAAGTAATTAACAATAAGAAGAGTAATGCCGGTAACTAGTATAACTATGAATATCCCAAGCAGTATGTAAAGTGTACGTAACTTCAATCCCATAAAGCTCATCTCCCAATTCTAATATTATACAACAAGTCCAGTCTGATACGTCCAATCCATAACTATCAGAAGAGAAATTACTATCGTGAAGAAGGCTATCCTTTTCATTTTAGTTAATTATAGCTGGAACTTGGGAAATCGTCGATTTAGGCAAGGGTACTCATTGCATAGAAGTAATTTGAATTCCAATCACACAAAATGACTTTTTGTTAGATGAAGCGAGGGCGAATAAAAACGAGGATTATGCAGGGAAGGGGCTTGACGCCAGATACTACGCCTTGAGTATATCCTTATGCTTTAGCGCCCGTTCTAAAGAGGGCTGCATTTTCATCTCGCGGAACTCTTTAATGGCGAAGTCCAGGTGCTCCAGGGCTTCTTTCTTTTCGTCCGGATAATGTTCAAGTAGCAGCTCGGCGAGCTGTAGGTGAGAGAGGGCAAGTTCAGGACGGAAGGGCATCTCTGTGCAGACTTTGATGGCTTCCCGGTAGTATTTGCGGGCTTGATCGTATCTGCCGAGGAGGGCGGCTGCCCCGCCGAGGTGACGAGCGGGGCAGGTTAGATAACCCAGGATGGTGAGAAAAGACTTAGCCTCCTCCAAACGGTCCAGGAGTAGTTCGGCAGCCTTATGATGCCGTACTAGGACAGCGAGTTCAAGGTTCGATACATCTATAGCGGTCGAGGTTTCATCGTCTGGAGTGCCAATACCGGGCCGCGCTAAAACATTCCTGTCAAGATATTCGATTATTTCAGCGTGAGATTTGATTAGTGTTAATAACGAGCCGGAAATTTGACCTAATATTTCAATATTAGCAAAACTTCCTATTAAACTTACAATCTCATCGGGTTTACCAAGCCACACTCGGGCGCTACTACAGCCGTAATATTCTTGCAAGGCGGCATAGTTGGTGAAATCCAGTTCCTGACCCCGGGCACGTATCTGTCTGCCTGTTTCATCTGCTTCTTCAAGTCGTCCGTCGATGGTAGCCAGCATAGCTTTAAGTGCTGTGGTCATGAACCACAGGTTGGTCTGTTCGCTGCGCTCGATGATTTCCCGGCATTCGCGGTAGATATCGCCGGCAAGTTGCCGCTGTCCCGACTCAAGCAGTACGTAAGCGACCATTAAAAGACCCGTACCCAGGATTCGCGTTGTGATTCCTGCGCGTGGCTGCCCGGCGAGTTCTTCTGCCAGCAGCTGCCTTTCCCTCATGTGCCGTGGCCCTGATACAAATATGAAGACCGAACAGGCGACGATCCATAATATTTCCGGGTCATTGAGCCGTTTGGCCATTTCAACATTATCGATAAACGACTGGGCCGATTCTTTCACAAGTCCAGGCTTACCTGTTGCAAGCCCGGTCATATATTTGGAAATCGCCTTACCCTGGTTGGCCATGACACGGGTAATCGTGTCCGGCTTGGCACAGCGGTCGGCTCGCTCCACCCACCGGGCGAATTTCGGGCCACTCAGTGCGTCGAAAGATAAGTCGCTGGTATACATCATATCCAAGATTGCCTTTTCGCAGGTACGTGATGCCATGATTTTGTCGTCGATAGATTGTGCCAGAGAGAAGGCTTCCTCCAGTTCTACCTCAAGTGCTCGTTTGGCTTCTCCACCCAGGCTCAGGGCACCGGCGAGGTCCAGCAGCAGGTCGCAGATCTTGGCTTTGTCGGCCGGGTCGAGCACCTTCTGCACCTTGAGGGCCTGCTCCAGCAGACGCACAGCCTCTCCATAGGCATAAACGTCCAGGGAGCGTTTGGCGGCCATCTCGCCGTACTCGACGGCCTTTTTCAGGTCGGCGGGGTCGGTGGACTGCGAAGAATGCTCGGCCAGTTCGGCGGCGTGTTCTTCAAGTCGTTTAGCGTACTGCGTCTCCAGGGCCCGCGCTACCTGCTGGTGCAACTTGAGTCGTTGCGGGGCTATAAGCTCTTCGTAGAGCGTCTGTCGGAAAAAGGCGTGGGTAAATCGATATTTTACCTGGCCGACCTGTGTCCTCTCCTCCAACACGGAAAGCTGCACGGCCTCTTTAAGGGCGTTGACAAAAACGTCTTCATTGATATTTTCGACCGCTTTCAGCGTCTCTAAAGAAAACTCCCGCCCGATAACCGAGGCCACTGAAAGCAATTGATTACATTCTTTACTCAACAGTGAAAGGCGCTTGCCGATGACGTCCCGCAGCCCTTCGGGGATATTCATCTCTAAGGGTGTGTCTTTGGTGGGACGCCACTTTCCCTCTTTCTGAGTGATGAGCCCTTCCTCAGCCAGGTAGCGTACCACCTCCTGTACGAAGAGGGGGTTGCCCTCCGTTTGCCGTTGGACAGCCTCGGCTAGGTTCCAGGGTATCTCTTCCCGGGTAATGCCTTCCAGCATACGCCGGACTTCATCGGGATTTAGCCCGCGCAGGATGACCCGGCCGTAAGTGGCGACGCGTCTTAATTCGGCTAAAGCCGCCGATAGGGGATGGGTGCGGTCTACCTCCACATCACGGTAAGTACCGATAATCAGAAGCCTTGCCTTGGAAAGGTGTCTCGATATGTGGGTAAGCATTTCCAGGGTGCCCTTATCGGCGTCATGCAGGTCTTCCAGCACAATCAGCAAAGGCTGGACGCCGGCGGCGTTGGTGAGGAAGCTGGTGACGGCCTGCATAAGTCGATATCGTTCTTCCTCCGGGTCTTTCTGGGGTCGGGGCTTTACTTTGAGCCTTTCTCTTATCTCCGAGACGATACGGGCGACATCGGCGGCGCCGGTGCCAAGCTCTTCCCGCAGGTCTTTGACTTCACGACTGAGTACATAAGAGCGCATGGCTTCGACGAAGGCCAGGTAAGGTAACGATAGAGACCCTTCTTCGTAACAGTGGCCAAGAAGGGTTTTACCGCCCCTTAAGGTTACGAAGGTCTTGAGCTGGTCACAGATGGCTGTCTTGCCGATGCCCGGCTCTCCGACCACCATCATTAACGCCCCCTGACCGGACATGGCCCCGTCAAACGCGGTCTGGAGCTGCCTGAGCTCCGGCTCCCTCCCCACGAAAACTCTTCGGTAGAGCGGGTTTTCAGTTATGGTGCTTTCCTTGGATGGTTCCTTAGCGGCCTTCCCCGCCTCTATGGATTCCAGCGCCTGTAAAACGATGGAAGCAGATTCCGGCCTTTTATCCGGGTCTTTTTCCAGGAGTTGCATGATTAGCGTTTCTAGTGCCGGCGGTAAGTCAGCACGGTGCCAGGCGGGGGACACCGGCGGGGTGTTGATGTGCTGGCCGATGATGGACACCGAGTCGTCCCCCACGAAGGGCGGCCTCCCCGTCACCATCTCGTAGAGCATGGCGCCTAAAGAATACAGGTCGGCCTGCGCGGTTACCTTGCCTCCCATCGCCTGCTCCGGCGGCATGTAGGAGACCGTGCCCACCATCATACCGGACTGGGTCAGGCGGGAGAGGTCGACCGCCACCGCTAAACCGAAGTCGCCTATCTTGGCCGTGCCGTCGGCGCTCAGCCACACGTTGCCCGGCTTGAGGTCGCGGTGGACTATACCTTTAGAGTGGGCGAACTCCAGGCCTTTACAGACAGCTTTAGCAATCTCTAATGATTTGTCCAGGGGCAGGCGGTGGTCTGGAGCTTTTTCAATAAGACCTTCGACGTCACCTCCGGGGAGTAGTGGCAAGACCATATAGGGTTGGCCTTCGTGGTCACCGAAGTCGTAAACAGTAACAATATTGGGGTGGTCGCCGAGCTTGCCCATGGCGCGGGCTTCCCGCTTGATGCGGGTCCGGGCGACCTCGTCCAGCTTTTCGGTCTTGATGAGGGCGAAGGCGACGTCCCTGTCCAGCGTGGCGTCGTGGGCGAGGTAGACCCTCTTCTTGCCGCCCTCGCCGAGGAACCTCCTGACCTGGTAGCGGCCATTTGCAAAGGAGGTGGGCTGAGGTGATGGTTGCTTTGTAGGCGCTGGTGCCTGTTCCGTTAATACATGGCCACACTTTTCACAGTAGTTGTTACCGGGAGGATTTGTATGGCCACATTGTGAGCACTTGTTCTCTATTCGAAGCGGCTGGCCGCACTTACCGCAGAATTCCGCTCCCTCACTACTCTCATGCCCACAATGTGTACATTTCATGAGGAGTTGCCCCTTGAGCCAAATTTGCTGTTATAGTCTATGACCATAGAGTATTATTGTCAAGAATTATTAATCGGTGAAGAAGGCTTGTTTATTGGTGGCAAATTCCTTTATGCTTGCCATACCACAATTAGTCGTGACATTCCTGAAAAGAAGGGGTTAAAGGCACGGTTTTATTCGTTGATTAACATTGCTACCGGAAACTTATAAAACAACGCGGCTAGAGTTATATCTTTTACCCCGGTAACAGTTTCGGTCGTAAAAACATTGTGCCATCGCCATGAAGTATCCTTAGGAAGTAGAAGGCGGTGATTTTTCCACATATGTTTCCCGAAGGGCGGCATGTTCACCGCGGTTAATTTCGTAAATAATCTGGGAACGGCTACTAAAGCCCATCTCTTTCCATAGTGTCGAGCGAAGGCACAGACATGCTCTTGCCTTGTACCTTCTATGATTAACGGAATGTAGTCACCTTTTTGAAACAGTTCATGGTAAGTCCGGCGGGTATGGAGAACTTTATAAGTAACATATAGCTTAATCCGGCCATCTGTCCAGGAAGCCAGCATCTCACCGACAGGCGGCGGTCCTTCATGCTCTTCTTTTTGTATCAGGCTATCCAGAAGCCTTCTCCGTTTCTTAAAGTCCACCGGGCGTCGATTGTCCGGGTCAACCAGGCTGAAGTCCCACAATTCCATACCCTGGTAAAAATCCGGCACACCTGGCGAAGTCATCTTCAGCAGTAGCTGCGAGACGGAGTTCAACGCTCCATAGTAAGCGATCTTTTCCTGAAACTGCAGGAAATCAATAAGGAATTCATTATCGGCTGAATCCCGAAGAATAGTATCTATAAAATTGCTCATGGAGTCCTCATATTCCTGATTTATCTTTATCCAGCTGGTAATAGCCTTAGCCTCTCTGACCGCCTTAATCATATAGGATTTCAGGCGCTCCTTGAACCCGGGCACTTCCTCGATGTAAAGAGGCCAGGCGCCAATCATAGTCTGGTAAAGCAGTATCTCTGTATTCGGCTCAGGAACAGGCAGCCCGTTTACCCTCCGTTTCTTGGCTACGTTCCATTCTCGCCAGCGCATCAGATGGTCTTCCCAATCATCAGGAATCTCGGAAAGAACGCTGATTCTGGCGCGAACATCCTCGCTACGCTTGGTATCATGGGTGGACGTGGCATTAAGCGTATGCGGCCAGTGTTTCATCCGTGTCAGGTTCCACTTATGGAAGTCTTGTGAAGATAAACCGGTGGCATCGGGATTGCCGCTGACTTCGTTAAGAGAAATCAGGCGATGGTAATTATAAAGCGCCGTATCCTCGAAGCCCTTGGCCATGATAGCTCCGGTGAGTTGCTGCCAGCGCATGATAAAATTCATCCATTCTTTTGCCTGTTCCGGGCTAATGTCCTCTGGGAAGCCAAGCGTAAGTACTTGCTCTACGAAGTCCAATGTGTTATCTGGCGTCAGGGCACGTTTCCTGGCTTCCTTGAAAGCACGTGTCAGGTACATCCTGTCATCAGGAGATACGCCTACAGTCCGGATATAGGTGCGATATACTGGTAGGCAGGCAGTCACTTCCACAAGAGCGCGGCTCGCTTCTTTTGCGGTCAATTGCTGCGATAGATAAGCCAACCATTGACCTAGGGCATTTATCTCGCTGGAGAATAGCTCCCACATAACCTGTTTCTTTTTTTCGTAAACGAGGTCACGAAAGGATTGCCTCGAGCTGGTGAATCGAGAATATATATCGCTTAAGATTTTAATACTGCCGCTATCCACGAATAAGATATTTAACATGTTGGCGAAATCATAGCCGGTGGTCCCGAAGACCGGCCAGGTTTCGGGCAGTTTTTCATCCCCAGAGAGTATTTTTTCCACCACTAAATAAAACATGGGCACTTCATCCGCTTGCGGAGAGATGTATTGCTGTAAACGCTGAAGATATTCCAGTGGATCGTAGAGGCCATCAATATGGTCAATACGCAGTCCGGAGATTTTACCTTCGGCGATAAGGCGGAAAATGTAAGCGTGGGTTGCCTCGAACACCCGCAGGTCTTCCACCCGAACCCCAGCCAGGTCACCGATATCGAAGAAACGCCGGTAGTCCTTTCCTTCGCTGTTTGGCCCTTTGAAATTTAGCCAGCCGATATCAAAGAAGGTAAAAAAGGATGACTTCTCTCCTTTATCCGTTACATCCTGCCACCAGGGGTTCTCCGGACATGCCGCCATGTGGTTGGGAACGATATCAAGCAACAATCCCATGCCCCGCTTTTTAAGTTCTTCTGTCAGGGCATCGAAGTCATCGTCAGCGCCGATTTCAGGATTGAGGCGTGTGGGGTCGGTGACATTATAACCATGGGTGCTGCCCTTTCGGGCCTTTAGAATGGGTGATGCGTAGATATCCGAGATACCCAGGTGATTGAGATAAGATACCAGCATACTGGCGTCCCGAAAGCGAAAGCTCTTGTTAAGTTGGAGCCTGTAAGTAGCGATAGGTATGTGCGGCCGGCTGGACATCTAGTCAACCCTTATTTTTAGTTGCTTCCCCAGGGAGCGGAAATTCGCCACCCATTCCGCAGCAGGCTTGTCTCCCTTTGCAGCTTTCTGCTTAAACTTCAGATAGCTGCTGTGAATCATATCCCAGTAAAGATTCTGCACCTGCCACAGGTCTATATCAAAGGGCATGGTTTGTGCCAGCTCGATGCAATCTATCAGGTTTTTAAGAACGCCGGTATCCTCAGGGGTGCCGACCAGAGCCTTCATCATTTTTTCCAAGTTCTCCTGCAAGTCATAGCTGATACCATCAGCATCAAGGTCAACCTGCCACGACTTGGCGGTATCAACTAAGTTTCGGATACTTTCCGTATCAAGGGTATC
>CAYTZI010000094.1:0-8872 GCA_964442335.1 uncultured Dehalococcoidaceae bacterium
GCAAGACCGCTAAAAGTGTGATTGCCCCCTCCCGACACCGACCATGTCGCCGCCTGGAAGTTGTTTCCGATGCTCGCTTCGATATCATCGAAGTAGGCGAAGGCCGTAAAAACCAGGCTCAGCAGAGTGACCGCCCCGATGATACCCAGCAGTAATTTCTTCGTATTTATCCCTCCGTCCTATTCAGCCCGGCTGAAGCCGCAGCCCGTGCCCCTCACGCTGAAAATCCTAAAGTTGGCCAGCTTGCGGCGCAGGCGCCTTATATAGAAATGGAGCGTATCCAGGCTGATCTTTTTGCCTCCCCACACCTCGGTGATGAGCTGAGGATAATCGAGGAGCCTGCCTTCATTGACGAGGAGGCAGCTCCCGAGGCGGCGCTCGGTGGGGCTAAGCCCCTCCCCGCCGGCGTCAAGAAAGCTATCGATACCCACCCCGCCGCCCGGCGGGTCATCGTCCCCCCGCTTCTTTAAAAGCGAATTGACCCTCGCCACCACTTCGCGGCCGCCGGGTGGACTAACGATACCGGCGTCGGCGCCGAGCTCGAGCATCGCCGCCACCTCCTCCCGGGTGCCCATGACGATAAACGGTGAATAGCTCGCCTGGCGCAGGCGCCGGCAGGCGTCCTCTCCGTTTACCAGGGGAAGGTCGGCGCTGGCGATGACCACGTCCGGGTTCATCTCATACAGCTTTTTCAGGCCGTCGGCGCCGTCGACCGCCTCCACCACTTCGTATCCAGCATCCCTCAACGCCACTATCGCCTCCTCCGCCAGTGCCCTGTCCTTTTCAACGACGAGAACCAGCGCTGCTTTCACGGCGTCTCCTTAAACCAGAATTTGTAATGGGGATGCCTTAATTTAACAAAAAAGTATAAAGATTCAGGTGCCTTTGGTGCTCGTGGGGGTGGAATTTGGTCCCTTTTTGGTGGAAAACCGGTGCCAGAATGACGAAAAGACGGGCACTATTTTCCGGGTGGAAATGAGCGCCGTGAAGCCCGGTGAAGCCATACGGAAAGCAATTAAAAACGGTATTGGTTGCTTTTGGTTGCCAGTGCTGACCTCACCCCTTTATCCCCTCTCCAGCCAGAGGCATTGGTAATAATCCGCAGATATTTATGGCTGGAGAGGGGAGTTAAGGAGAGAGGGGGCGAAGCCCCCTCTCAAATACTTCCCCCCTCTTAAACAAAGGATTTAATGATTACTCATATTGCAGCTGTTTGAGAGGGGGATAAAGGGGGTGAGTATAAATGGGATGAGCATTGAGAATCAATCAAATGTAACCGTGAACAGAAACAAAAAGGTGGGTGCGTTACGTCGAGGGGTTGATACCGGTGCGGTAAAAAGAGTCGGCTAAACGGGCTTAACGAACCTGTAGCCCACGCCGCGCTCGCTGAGGAGCATGCGGGGGTTATCGGGTTCGGGCTCCAGTTTGTGGCGCAGGCGGTAGATATATTTTTTCACGAAGTTATATTCCGTGTTGTATTCCGGGCCCCAGACCTTTTCCAGCAGGACGCGGTGCGTCAGCACCCTGCCCTCGTTCCTGGACAGTTCCGAGAGGAGGGCGTACTCGCGGGGGGTCAGCCGCACACGCTTTCCGTCCAGGGAGACCTCGCGCGTGCCAAAATTAATCGTCAGCAGGCCGGAGGTGAAAGTCTGGTCCTGTTTATACCCCAGGCCCTGGGTGCGGCGGAGCAGGGCTTTCACCCTGGCGATGAGCTCGATGGGGCTGAACGGCTTACGAATGTAGTCGTCAGCGCCGGCTTCCAGCACCATGGCGCGGTCGATATCGGTCTCTCCTTCGGTAAGGACAAGAATGGGGACATCAGAGAACTGACGGATTTTGCCGATAAGCTTGAGAGCGCTGGTATCGGGGAGGGACGATGCCGCCATGACGAGGTCCGGCGACTCGTTCTCTATCATCTCCAGCCCCTCCGCCCCTTTCCTCGCCGAGATAATAGTACTATCCGGATACCGCACGTTTACGCAGAAGCTGATGTCGTTAATGAGCCGTTCTTCATCCTCGACTATCAGTATCTTCAACGCTATTTCACGCCCTTTCCATCATACGCCCACGATTGCAGGTATCGGGAAAACGGAAGATGAATAGCGGGTTGAACGGGTCTGTGTTAATTATACAAGATAAAGTCCTCGAGGGATACGGGCCAGCCCTCTCTGGAGCGAAATTTTTATATTTTGATTTTCCTTTCTCCGGCGCACGCTAAAGATATTAATATTTTCTTAACATCATATGTGAATATGTAGTATCTTAATTGTCTGGATAGCAAAAGTCAAGTGGTCTGACCTGCCTTTTCCTCCCAAGAAAACGCTAAAGTTATTATCGTTTGCGGAGGCCCGAATGCTGAGCACCTGGTCCTGTTTGCATATGGTTGATTGTTAATGCTCACCCCCTGACCCCCTCTCAAACAGGTCCAGATTAAGTATTGTTCATCCACCAAAAGCGCGCTTCATTGCTTGTCCCTACGTAGAAAAACTGCTATTATATTACAATATTGCCCTTAAGGCTTGGACCATGCCTATTATCAGGACATCCCACTTAACCAAGAAATTCAAAAAGCTCGTGGCTGTCGAAGACGTAAACCTCGAGATAGAGGAAGGCGAGTGCTTCGGCCTGCTGGGGCCCAACGGCGCCGGCAAGACCACGCTTATCAGGATGATAACCGCCGTTTCCCCGCCCACCTCAGGAGATATATGGGTGGACGGCCTCGAGCTGAAGAAGTACCCGCGCAAGGTCAAGGCGATTCTGGGCGTGGTGCCGCAGATAGATAACCTCGACGAGGACCTGAACGTTATCCAGAACCTGCGTACCTTTGCCCGGTATTTCGCCATCCCCGCCGGCGAGGCGAACCGCCGCAGCCTGGAAATCCTGAAGTCCATCCAGCTGGAAGAAAAGATGAAGAGCAAAATAGACGAGCTTTCCGGGGGCATGAAGCGGCGCCTGATCATCGGCCGCGGCATGGTGAATAATCCAAAAATATTGATACTGGACGAGCCTTCCATCGGGCTCGACCCCCAGGCGAAGCACATGGTCTGGCGCAAGCTGAAAGAGCTTAAGGCGCAGGGCGTGACGCAGCTGCTCTGCACCCAGAACATGGAGGAAGCCGCCTTCCTGTGTAAAAGGGTGGCGGTCATGCACCAGGGCAAAATTATCGTCATCGGTAATCCGGCGGAGCTGGTTTCCCGATATATCGGCGACCGCATCTGGGAGATGGAGTTCGAGGCCGAAGACCGCGAAAGCCTGGTCGCCGAGATGAAGAGGCGCGGACTTGAGTTCGAGGAAGCGGCGGACGCGCTCTATATCTCTCACTTCAACGACGGCGAGGTGGACGGACTCCCGGGGAGGATGCGGCCGGCCACGCTCGAGGACGTTTTCTTCAACCTCACGGGGAGGTCGCTGCTGGAATGAGGATGTTTTCCTGGCGCTTTTTCCGCGTGTGGCAGCGCAACCGGGACGTGTTCTTCCGGCTGTGGCACTTCGAGATGCCCATCTCCTTTGTCGAGCCCGTCCTGCTGCTGCTGGCTTTCGGCCTGGGGCTGGGCGCTTTCATGGGAACGATAGACGGCGAGATGTATATCAACTTCATCGCGCCGGGCATGACCGCCGCCTACGCCATGTTCGCCGCCAGCAACGAGTGCAGCTATTCGGCGTTCCTCCGCATGGAACACCAGCATACCTACGACGCGATAATGGCCACCCCGGTGAACGTGGAAGACATCACCGCCGGCGAGATATTCTGGGGCGCCACCCGCGCCATGCTGACCGCCTCCATCGTCCTGCTGGTGTCAGCGGCGTTCCAACTCGTGGAGTCGCCGTGGGCCGTACTTATAATACCGGTCACTTTCGTGGAGGGGATGGTGTTCGCGGCCATTTCGCTGTTTTATACGTCGGTGGTACCCTCGATATACGCCTTTAATTTCTTCTTCACGCTGATAATCAACCCGCTGTTCCTTTTAAGCGGCGTCTTCTTCCCGCTGGACGCTTTCCCTAAAGTGCTCCAGGACATAAGCTGGTTCACGCCGCTGCGTCCCTCGGTGGAGATAGTGCGGGGGCTTTTTAAGGGCGAGATGCCGGAGCAGCTATGGCTGTCCATCGCTGTTACCCTGGCATATATAGTTGTCTTTTTCTCGATTACGCTGGTAACCATGCGGCGTCGACTAACCAAGTAGAGGTGGCTAAAATGTCGGTACTATCGGGGAGCGATATACGGCGGTTGATAGGGCAGAGCCCGCCGCTCGTGGAGGGCTGGCTGGACCTGGACGAGCAGGTGCAGACCAACGGCTTCGACCTCACCCTGCGGGACGTTTCACTGATGCGTTCCAAAGGGCAGATAGCGGTGGACAACCGGGAGAGGGTGGTATCCTGGCTTTCCCCGCTGACTTTCAACCAGATAGACTATCTGGACCTCATCGCCGGCATCTACCTGATTACGTATAACGAAATCGTCCACGTGCCGAAGAATATCATGGCCCTGGGCCGCCCGCGCTCCTCACTGCTGCGCTGCGGCGTGAGCGTGGGAACGGCGGTATGGGACGCCGGCTACGAGGGGAGGTCGCAGTCGTTACTCATCGTGCATAATCCGCAGGGGTTCCGCGTGCAGAAGAACGCCCGCATCACCCAGCTCGTCTTTTTCACGCTGACCGGGGAAGCGGAGGGGTATAAGGGTATATATCAGAGGGAGAATATTTAGTGTTTTTAACTAACCTCACCCCCTGTATCCCCCTCTCCTGACGAGGCTTTCAGCAGGAGAGGGGGACAGAAAGAAAGAGGGGTTTCACCCCTCTTAAACTCCCTTATGGTTATTGTCCCCATTTATCATAAGCCCATAATGCTTTATCTAGTTTTCTTATGTGTATCCTGAGCTTCAGAGAGATATCCCTAATAATATATACATACTCCACCCATGCGTCACTACTTGCGTCATCAACAGACCTGCTCCACTTACCTGCCTTTTTCAAGCTAGATTTCACATGCAAATCAAAAATAGGAAACTCATCGGGTTGCATGAAATGTAGAATTGTCGAAGCGACTGGAACTCCAACACCTTTAAGCGCTAAGAGTATATGCAATTTTAATAACATGTTTGACGTCTGATAAGCTAGTCGAGTAGCATCTTTGACTAAAGTTTCATCGTTAGCTTGATAATTCTTCATTTGTCGGCGGGTTTTCCACCAACCAAGTATAACAAAATGGTCTTTATCTAGATATTTTGGTTCAGATTGTTGCGAGAGCCATTCTCTGATTTCTATCTCTATTGGCAGTTCCTTGCTGTGTTTAAATTTCTCATCATACATTCTTGCCCATTGTTCTACAAATTTTTTAGATATTTTTAGCATTCTACCACCTCTACTAAGAATTCTACCTGGATTTTATTAATATATAAACTCCCCCGCCACCCAATCCGGCACGTCCACCGTGCCCATGATAACCGGCTTTTGATGGCAATCGCTGCCGCCGGTCATCAGCAGGTTGTGCTCCCGGCAGAACTCGATATAGTGCCGCGTGGTCGCCGCGTCGTGGCGCGAGTGCCAGCACTCCACACCGTCGATAAGCCCGAGCATGTTTTTACGGATGATTTCCGTTTGCACGGTCAAGTTCTTAGTCACGCTGATTAATGAAGTCCCGTTGGGGTCGTTGGGGTGGGCGAGAACGATTTTTCCGCCGGCTTTCCTTACCAGCGCCGAGGCATCTTCAAGGGACAGGGGGTACTTGGGGACGTCGCATTTTACCAGGTATTTATCGAAGGCTTCCTGCCGGCTGGCCACGATGCCCTTCTTTATCAGGTAATCGGCGATGTGCGGCCGTCCCACCGCGCCGTCGACGCTTTCCTGGATTTTTCTCATGTCTTCGCCGGTAAGCAGCGGCAGGCGCTCCTTCTGGAACTCGACGTTCAGATTGTCCATAATCTGCCGCGCCCTTTTTTCGCGGTACTCCTTAGCCAGGCGCAGCTTCTCTTTGAGCGCGATATTATGATAATCGTACCCGTAGCCAAGGAAATCGAGGGAAAACGACTTCCCCCGATAGGGGAACGTC
This sequence comes from uncultured Dehalococcoidaceae bacterium, assembly GCA_964442335.1. GTDB lineage: Bacteria > Chloroflexota > Dehalococcoidia > Dehalococcoidales > RBG-16-60-22 > JBFYTX01. The sequence continues at coordinate 6,046 of CAYTZI010000094.1, forward strand.
ACGTTCAGCTCCACGCCGGTGATATAGCGGATGCCGTGCTTTTCCGCCAGGGAGACAGCCCTCCCCTGATACTCTATGGAATCGTGGTCGGTGATAGAAAGGAAATCGATATGGCGCCGGGCGGCCTCGAGGAACACCTCCTCCATCGTGAAAGTCCCGTCGGAGCCGGTGGCAGTATGGATATGAAGGTCTATTTTCACCCTATCCCCTTAATCCCCTTCCCCTCGAGGGGAAGGGGAGGTAAAAAGTGAGGGGGCGAAGCCCCCTCATACTCTCCCTTACATATTTTCCCTCGTAATATACCACTCGTCCGGCGGGTCCTCGGTCGTGTCCACCACCAGGTGAATGACTTTCAGGCCCGGAATCCGCTCCTTGAGGTCGGCGATGTCAACCGCTTCGAACTTCTTTTTATTGTTGAGATAGGCTTCCTCGGTGAGGGCGTTGGAGACGTAGTTTTCCTTATCCCGCGCCAGTATGCGCCTTATCGATACCTCCTGCGGGCAGTCCGTCTGTAAAATTACGAAGGTCTTGCCGTGCCTGGCGGCGATGGCGGCCGCCCTCTGCCTGAGCTCCCGCGTGACGAAGGTGGCATCCAGGATGACGATATCATTGTCTTTCAGGGCCTCGTCCGCCTGCTCGAACATGACGTCGTAGACCTGCGTGCGCTTCTTCATATCGCCCGCTACTTTGCTATCGAAGACGTCCTGGCCTCTGAGCACCTCCAGCCGGATGAGGTCGCTCCGCAGGAGCCGGCCGCCCCTGATTTTATTGACCTCCTCGGTGGTCTCCGTTTTCCACGTCCCCGGCAGGCCGCAAGCGATGAGGAGGAAAGCGGGGGGCAGGCTGGTCTTTATATATTCCGCGAAAGGCTCTCTCATTTTAAGACCTCGCTTTCTAAATGTAACCTGACCTGGCCTCCGGCAGCTGCTTATATTCCTCCCTGGACTCGATGATGCCTTTGATTAAAGAAATCAGCTCCCTGAGACTATCGGCCCTGGCTTCGCTGTTGGTGACCTTTTCCGACCACAGCAACTCCTTGGTCTCCCCGCCGGAAATCACCTTAAAATAATAAGTAGAATAAGGCGTCACCCTTTCCTCAATCTCGCCGCTGGGCAGAATGACCGAGAATTTATCCGGGTAGTGAAAAAAGTCGATTTCTATCATTTTTTGGTAGATTTTATCCTTCTCCTCTTGAGTCAGGGATAGCGGTATGGTAACGGGCGCATCGAGCCCCATGTCTTTAGTAAAGGTCCCCTTAAACGTATCCAGAGTGTTCCTGCCGCTGAAGCCGTATTTAAAGATAAAGTTGAAATCACCGGCGACCATGGTGCTGGCGCCGGCGTTGCCGGAGCCGCAGGCCGTCAGCCCGGCGATAAGTACTATCAATAAAGCGATTACTACGACGTGGATATTCCTCATTTTATAGCTATCCCTGAATATACGTTTCCGCCAGTGTAAAATAGCTCCGGGCGTTGGCCTTGATTTTCTCCTTTTCCCCGGCGGGTATATGGGGGTCGTCATACTGGAAGCAGTTGATTTTACCACGCACGTAAGCGCGGTAGCACTTGAAGAAGTTGAGCAGCTTCACCAGCTCTTTATCGCCGCTTGCCCTGACGTACGCCCGGATAAACACACCAGCGAGGTCGCTCCGCCCAAAGTGGTCGAGGTCCATGGCCAGGAAAGCCACCTCCGCGGCGACGTCGGTATACCTGAGCCGGTCGATGAACTCAACGCAGTCGTAGATGCAGATGCCGTTATCGTAGAAGCAGATATGCGCGGCATGGAGGTCGCCGTGGCAGTCCCGCACGCGCCCCCCGTCCATGCGCCGGTGAAAAAGCGCGTCATTATCTTTGATAAAGCCTTCCGTGTAGGCCTTAATGCGCCGGTAGGTATCCGGCCCGATGATAACATCAAAATACTTATCCGTCTGGTCGAAGTTTTCCTGAGTGTTCTGGATAACGGCGTCGATGCCGCCGGCAGCGGCGATTTCCTCGCTGGTAGCCGCTTTTTGATGGAAATCGGCGACGGTCTCCGCCACTTTCTCAATCATCGCGCCGGTGACTTTATTCCGCCCGATGAGGGCGTCCAGCATCCTTTCCTGAGGCAGGCGGCGCATACGGACGGCGTATTCCCGTGCCTCCCCTTTTCCCCCGATGATAAAGCGGCCCTTTTCCGCGGTGACGGGGACAACGCCCAGGTAGGCACGGGCGCAGAGCCTGCGGTTGAGCTCGACCTCCCTATAACAGTAGAAACGGCGTTTCTCGAGCGTGGTGTAGTCGAGGAAGCCCATGTCCACCGGCTTCTTGATTTTATAAACGTAGTCGCCGGCGAGGAGGACGTAGGAAATCTGCGTCTGTACCAGTTCGACTCTCTGAGGAGGCTCGGGATAAACTTCGGGGTCGAGCAGGGCTTTAATCAGCTCCGGCAATTCGGACATGATAATGACCAGTTAACAGTAAACGGTTTACAGTTTACAGTCCTCCACCAACCACCAGTTCAGAATAGACTGACAACAACGAACCGAAAGCCGTTACTTCCCGGCTGTTTTAGCTTCGGCCCGTCTTTTTTCACTGGCCCTTTTCGCCGCTTTAAGGTGCTTGTGCCAGGCGTTCCTTTTCGTTTTATTCATCAATAATAATATAGCCTAAATCAGCGTCTGCCGCCACTGTTGTTTACCCAATCCGCGAACCTTCCGAAAGAGCGGTCGTACGTTATTTCTATTTCCGGAGGAAAAACGCAGGCGGGCAGCTCGTCCATCGCCAGATGGTAGGCGATGCACTCGCAGCACTTGCCCTTGCGCGGGCAGGGCTCGTAGGTGCAGTTGCAG
>CAYTZI010000095.1:0-8867 GCA_964442335.1 uncultured Dehalococcoidaceae bacterium
CTCATTTTTGAAGAGCGCTTTTTCTTGGTCTCCCAGTGGACATGTAAAAGCTCGCCGAACATGCCTATCTGCCCGCTTTCCAGGTATTTTCTCGTTTCCAGCCCTATCTCCTTGACGCGGTGCAGGTTGTTAATCATGTCCGGGTCTAGCTGCTTCGACTTCGTGTCCTGCTCGACGAGTATCTCCGAGGCACTACGCTCGCTACCGGTGAAGAAAAGCAAGGTGTTGCTCTCTAGCTGGTCGAGCATCTCCGGCGGAATCCTGAGCGGCTCCACCAGCACGTCGCCGTTCTTTTCGAAGGTCAGGCAAACGAGGCCGCCCAGCGCTGCCAGGTACTGGTCCTGCTTGCCGATGGGCTCCCCGAGGAGGTCGATTTCTATGTGGCAGGCTTCCTCGGCAAGCTGTCTCTGGTTAACGAACTCTCTTTTATAGGCATGAAGGGCGTTGAGAAGGGCAACCGTAAAGCTGGACGACGTGCCCAGCCCGCAGCCGGCGGGGACGTCCGCGGTGGAGTGCAGCTCGATTCCCCTGTCAACGCCGGTGAACTCCAGGGCCGCTTTGAAGATGGGGTGTTCTATCGCGGCGGCGCTGTCTTTGATCTCCACCTGCGAGTAGCTGAGGCGGATGTTATCGTAGAACCTCTTGTTGACCAGGATATTACAGTATTTATTAATAGTGCCGGCGATGAGGAAGCCGCCGTACCTGGCGTAATAGCTCTGGAGGTCGGTGCCCCCGCCCCCCAGCGTGATGCGGGTCGGCGCTCTGGAGAGAATCATTTTTTACCTCTCAGATATTCGTTGAATTCCTGGAGGCCCTGCGGCGAGCCTATCTCGTAAAAACGTTCCGCGACCTCGTAGGCGAGAAGCTGCTTCCGCGCTATCAGCCGGGAGACAAGGTCTTCGAGCGGGTAAAAAGAGGCCTCCGGAACAAGGTCGAGGACTTTTTTCCCGAACACCTGAGCCCCGTAGTCGATATAGACCATGTCCGGCATGCGGCCGTTCTTGCTGTATCCGGTGACGAATCCCTCTTTAATAGACGTATTGCTGCGGTCGAACCGGTCGTCGTTCTTATACACGGTCATCAAGGCAAGGCTGTCGCGGGCTGCGAAATATGAAAATACATTATTAAAGTCAAGGAAAAGATAGGAATCGCCGTAAATGGTGATGAATGTTTCGTTAAGTAATTTCCGGGCATTCTTCAGAGCCCCGGCGGTACCGAGCGGCTTGTCTTCATGGCTGTACCGGATGCTCAGTCCGTAGCGGGCGCCGTCGTCGAGATGGTCCTGGATTTGCCGACCCAGGTGGCCGGTGCATATCAATATATCGGTAATTCCCTGCCGCTTTATTTGCTCTAACTGGCGCTCGATGAAAGTCCTGCCCTGGACTTTCAGAAGGGACTTCGGTTCCTTTATGGCCAGAGTGCCGAGCCTGGTGGCCAGACCCCCGGCTAGAATGGCAATTTGCATGTCATTTGGCACCATCTGGCGAACAGTCATCCTTACAATATAATAAGTACCGGCCTGCTTTCGGTCTGCTGCATCTCTCTAAAAAATACCTCAAAATATCGCACAACTTGCATGAAATAGAAAATTCAGTAGTTTTATTTATAGTAGGACAATTGGCAGGTACTGTCAATATATTTGGACAGAATATGCATATACGATATACGCCTTTTTTGTTGAGTGATTTTATCAATTGCGGGGGTTCAGGATTGAGCGGGCCGGACGGTCGGAAAAAGGTCGAAGCTGAGACCGTAACAAATCACAGTTTTATCACAAATTGCGTTTAATGCAAAAAACGCGGGATTCCGGCCTCAAGCCCCTGGAGGAGCATTTGTTGACAAAGCTAGTCAGGCACGAGGAATTTACATCTAAAATATGCCAGATGGCACAAATAATACCTGAGAAAAAGCTCAACAATGTTGAAAATACTCGTAATAATGGACGGAATGTGCTCAAATGACCTTGACAAGATACTCAACTGGCACTATAATGGTATAAAACACCTCAAAAAGGGCGGAATGACCGTGTCAGAAGATTTAAAGTTCGGGGGCAGACTACGGGAACTGCGGAAAGCAGCCGGGATGACCCTGCGCGAGCTCGCCCTGGAAATCGGGGTGGACTTCTCCTATTTAAGCAAGCTGGAAAACGGGCAGCTCCCCCCGCCAAGCGAACAGGTGATATCACGGCTGGCAGACGCCCTCGGCGCGGAAAAAGAGGAGCTTATACGACTTTCCGGGAGAGTACCGGCGGACATAGCGGAGATATTGAAGACCCGCGCCAGAAAGGCTTTCGGCTCCAGGTTGAAGGAGCTGAGGAAGCGGGCCGGTCTCACCCAGCAGGAAATCGCCGCGAAGGCAGGCGTGGATGCCACCTATCTCAGCAAAATTGAAAACGGCGTGATGCCGCCCCCCAGCCGGGGAATAATCGTCCTCCTGGCTGAGGCTTTAAAAACGAATAAAGAAGAACTAATTGCCCTGGCAGGAAAGACTCCCGTGAATATCGAAAGGATGAGGAGAAAACTGAATGCCGGGAGCGAAAGGAGGCTCTCAATGCCTAGACTGACTCCGACCATTATGTTCCGTGGTGCCCTGGTGATGTTCCTAGTGGTGGCGTTCCTGGCGTCGTTATGGTTCGCCGCGCCGACCCCTGTCAAAGCAATCGACGTCACCATCACCAACTCGGCGTCCGGCACGCTGGGCCGCCCTTACACCTTTACCGTAAGGGTGGATGTCGAGGACACCGACCTCTTGCCGATACAGGATGTAGATTTAAAGATATATAAGGCGAACGCCACCGGCACCTATTCCGTGCTTTTTGAGCACCTGCCCCTGCCGGAGACCGCCGGGGCCACTTCGAACAAGACGTACGCCAATACCGGCGGCGGTCCGGCCACCATTTCCGGCACGACCGGGCCGGGCTGGATGAAGGCATATGGCTACAGGTACGGATACGGCTACGGCTACCAGGACCAGAGCTTGGAGACGATGAACTTCGGTTATGGCTACGGATACGGGTATGGGTACGGGGGCGCCTATGTTGGCGATACTTATATAAGATATACGGTCGTCTGGGTGCCTCCTTTAAGCTGGCCGGCTACGACATATAACATTCAGGCGATTGTCTACGGTACTTCCGGCGACGGGACGAAAGCCTTCACCAACGACACGGTCGCCAGCGTTACACTTAACGCCCCGGCGCCTCCCGGATCCGGTGGCGGTGGCGGTGGCGCTGCCGAAGAGGCGGGTGTCACCAAAGTGGCCGTCGACGCCGACCATAAGTTTGTCACTGACTACACGGTAACGTCCGAGGACGGCCTGGTAACCCTTGATATCAAAGCGGGCACCGTGGGCGAGACGGCTGACGGCCAGCCCCTGACCAGCATCTCTATAACTAGGATGGCCTATCCTCCGGAGCTGCCGGAAGATAGCAACAGCGTCGCCCTGGTCTATGAACTCAAACCTGATGGGGCCCAGTTCCCGGATGGCATCACCCTGACCATGCATTACGACCCGGCGGCCTATACCGGCGGTGTCCTGGTTATCTCCTACTGGGACGGCTCCGCATGGGTCGACCTTGAAGGACCGTTCACCATCGACGAGGTGAACCATACCATCAGCACGACGATATACCACTTCACGCCGTTCACGACGATAGAGTACATCAAATCGGCCGCCTTTACCGCCGGTAACCTGGCGATATCCCCGGCCGAGGTCGGCATCGGTGAAACGGCCACCATCAGCGTGACTATCACCAATAGCGGCGACTTCTCCGGCGAGTACGACGTCGTCCTGAAGGTGAACAGCCTGATTACGGAGACGAAGACGGTTACGGTCGCCGCCCGCTCCAGTCTGGACGTGACCTTCTCGTTAACCGAGAGCGCGGCTGGGACCTATACCATCAGTATCGACGGACTTTCCGGCACGCTTATCGTAGCGGCTCCGGCGCCTACACTGACCCCGACGCCAACGCCTACTCCCACGCCGACGCCGACGCCGACGCCCACGCCGACACCGACGCCGACACCCACGGCTACAACAACGCCTTCGCCGACGCTGGGAGAGGCCGAGGAAGGGCTGGCCGGATGGGTCATCGGAGTCATCATTGCCGCGGTGGTCGTCGTCTGCGCCGCCGTACTGATAGTCCTTATCCGCCGCAGAGCTTAAGCTCCCGGCGAACCGCCTGAACAAGTTGCTCCGGCTCGAAGTTACGACTCGGGCCGGAGCGCTTTTTTAGCGAGGTGTCTTTAGGTCGGCTGGGGAGCTCAATCTGACAATACAAAAAGGCTATTTCTGCCTGTCCATGCGCCTCACCAGCACGTTCAGCATGATGCCGGTAAATACGGCCAGCGTGCCGATAGTGATGAACAATATCGAGACGAGGGCCAGCCCCGTCGCGAAGAGGTTCGACCCGAAGTAGTATATCCGGATGACCATGATTCCCGCGGCCAGCCCTATTACCAGGAAGATGCTCCCGAAAAGGCTGAAGAACAGGAGAGGCCGCCTCTCGGAAATCATCACCAGGATTCGGTTGAAGACCCCCATGCCGTGTTTCACCGGGTTTAGGGTGGACCCGTCGCCGGTGTATTCCACGGAAATGGGGACCTCGACTATTTCCAGTCCTTTCGCCGCCGCCTCCGAGATTATCTCCGATGACACCGCCATCCCTGTCTCTTTTAGCTCCAGCGTTTCCAGTGCTTTGCGGGAATACGCCCTGAAGCCGGACTCCGTGTCGGAGAGCTTCCTGCGCGAGGCGATGCCGGTCATGCGGGAGAGGAACTTCTGCCCCAAGCGGCGGTACCCGGTTATTTTGTTCGCCTGCATTTCGCGGGAGCCGATGACGATGTCCGCCCCGCCCTTTATCCCCTCCACCAGCCTCGGTATTTCCCCGGGATTATGCTGGGAGTCCGCGTCCAGCACCACCAGGATATCCGCCTCCCTCCGCCTCGCCTCCGCCATCAGGCCCCGTATCGTGTTGCCGTAGCCCTCGTTTTCTTCGTGCCTCACCACCGTGGCGCCGGCCAGGCTGGCTACGCTCGCGGTGGCGTCGCTGCTCCCGTCGTCGATAGCTATCACTTCGTCGGCGTACTGCTTTGCCTGCACGATAACGCTCCCGATGTACCTGGCTTCGTTATACGCCGGCATGCCCACGATGATTTTTAGACGGGACGGCTGGTTCATGACATAATTCTATATTATGAAAATTAGCTTGTCAAAGTGCGGGGGAGAAAGTGGAGCGGGTGACGAGATTCGAACTCGCGACCTTTTGCTTGGGAAGCAAACACTCTACCGCTGAGTTACACCCGCTTGAAAACCTTATTATTTTAGCCCAAAAGTCCGATGTTGTAAAGGAATTTAGTCCATTAAAATAGGCTGGAAAGGCCCTCCCGCTATGCCTGAAAAGCAAAAGTTGACTTTTATCAGACGCATTGATATACTGCTTGCGACAGGCGGGCTTATAGTCTCGAACGATGTTCCCGCCCCCATTTTCAGGAATACCAGAAATAAAGAAGGAGGATTAAGGTATGTCTGGAGATTTTGTCAATCTGTTGGCGGACCTCAAGGAGGATGAGGTCATCAAGCTGACAAAGAAGAGACTGGATGCCAAGGAAGACCCCCTCAAAATCCTGGAGGACAGCCGCAAGGGCATGGAAATCGTCGGTAAGCGTTTCGCCGGCGGCGAGTACTTCCTGCCGGAGCTGGTCTTCTCCGGTGAGCTCCTCAAGCAGATAACCGAAATGGTCAAACCCTATCTCAAAGGAGAAGCCACGCAGAAGAGACTCGGCAAGGTCGTTATCGGCACGGTCGCCGGGGATATCCATGATATCGGTCTCAACATCGTCGATTTCATGCTGGACGTCAACGGCTTCGAGGTCACCAACCTCGGCGTCGATGTATCCGCGGAAAAGTTCGTTAAAGCCGTCCAGGATACCAAGGCTCCCATCGTCGGTCTCAGCGGCTTCCTGACTCCCGCCTTCGATGCCATGAAAGATACCATCGAGGCGCTGGATAAAGCCGGTCTCAGGAAGAACATCAAGGTTATGATCGGCGGCGGCCAGATGGACGACGAGGTAAGAAAATACGCCAAAGCGGACGCCTACGGTAAGGACGCCATGGCGGCGGTCTCCCTGGCGAAACAATGGATTGGTGCGAGCTAACATGGCAAAAGAATGGGCGGAGTTATCTCCTCAGGAAAAGAGGGAACAGCGCTTCCAGCGGTGGCTTTCTCCGCCAGGTGTGACTTTTGCCAGCCCGGAGGCCGAGAAAGCCTATAAAGAAAGAGTAACCAGGTTCATCAAGGCCTTTACCCTTCAGAAACCGGACAGGGTGCCCTGCATCCTGCCCTCCTTGGGGCTCTATCCCGCCTATTACGCCGGCACTAATCTCGCCACCGTCATGTACGATTTCGACGAGATGAAACGCGCCTGGCGTAAGGTACTCCATGAGTTCGACGCGGATACCTTTGTTCCCCCCGTCCTGGTGCCCCCCGGCCCGGCCCTCGAAGCCGTGGACTATAAGCTCTACAAGTGGCCGGGTCACGGCCTTTCCCCGTCGACTCTCTCCTATCAGTGCGTCGAAGGCGAGTATATGAAGCCCGATGAATACGACGCCCTCATCAGGGACCCCTCGGATTTCTGGCTCCGGACTTATATGCCGCGCGTCTTCGGGGCGTTCAAGGCCTTCACCGCCCTTCCCGCGTGGACTTCCTTTGAAGAAATCGTCATCGGGAACTTCCTGCCTTTCGCCAATCCGGAGGTCCAGGCCGGCCTCAACGCCATGATGAAAGCCGGTGCGGAAAGCCTGAAATGGGCCGCCGCGGTCGGTGAGGTCTCCGCTGAGGCCCTAGCGATGGGCTTCCCCGGCGTGATGAGCGCCTTGGCTAAAGCCCCCTTCGATACCCTCGGCGATACCCTGCGCGGCACCCAGGGTATCATGATGGATATGTTCCAGCGCCCGCAGAAAGTCCACGAAGCCATGGAGAGGATAGCCTCCATTGCCATCAACAACGCGTTGGCCTCCGTGGCCGGTGCGGTTGCGCCGATAGTCATGATGCCGCTTCATAAAGGCGCGGACACGTTCATGTCCGTGAAGCAGTACGAGACCTTCTACTGGCCCACCTTCAAGAAGGTGATCATGGCCTTCGTCAACGAAGGGATTACGCCGGTGCTCTTCGCCGAGGGCAGCTATAATAAGCGACTTGATATTATCGGCGACCTCCCTAAGGGGACCGTGGCTTGGTACTTCGACCAGACGGATATGGCTGAGGCCAAGAAAAAGATTGGCGACAGGTGCTGCATCATGGGTAATGTGCCCACCTCCCTCATGATGACGGGCACGCCACAGCAGGTGAAGGAGCACTGCCGCAAGCTCATCGAGGTCTGCGGCAAAGGCGGCGGCTATGTCCTCGCCGGCGGAGCCAGCGTTGATGCCGGCAATCCGGAAAATATGCGCGCCATGATGGAAGCCGCCAGAGAATACGGTAAGTACTGAAAATTAGCTTAAAGCTCAAATCTCAAAAATCAAAAATAGGTCTTAAAGATAAAAATACAGATTTGGTTTTTTATCTGTGTCTTTGAGATTTGATTTTTGATTTTTGGTTTTAGTCAGGAGATTTTTCATGGAAGGCGTTAAGAACTGGGATAAAATGACCTGGCAGGAAAGGCGCGAGCAGAGGTTCGAGAAATGGCTAAATCCCCCCGGCGTGAAAATCAGCAGTCCCGCCACGGCCAAAAAATATAAGGAACGCGCCACCCGCATGATAAAGGCCATCAAGATGGAGGTGCCGGACCGCGTTCCCGTTCACATCCCGGGCGGCTCCATCGTCGCCTATAACGCCGGGTACACCTATAAAGAGCTCCTCTACGATTATTCCAAGATAAAGCCCGCCTTCATCAAATGGCTCGAGGACTACGACCAGGACTCCAATGACCCCCCGGGGTTATTCTCTGGCCGCGCCTACGAGCTGCTCGATTACAAAGTGAATAAATGGCCCGGTCACGGCCTGCCGGACACGGCTTCCCTCCATAACTTTGTGGAACAGGAGTACATGCAGGCGGACGAGTACGACCTTTTCATGAAAGACCCCTTCGATTTCGGCCTGAGGAAGTTCACGCCCCGCACCTGGGGCGCCTTCGCCCCCCTCGCCGGTATCCCCTCCCTGTCCTCCTACCACGGGCTTCCTCAGCGCCTGATGGGCATGTGCCTGGACCCCGCTATCCAGAAGCTAGCTAAAGCCATCTGTGAAGCCGCCCGCGAGCAGGTAGAGCTTCAGAAAGTAACCGGCGAATGCGCCATGATCGCCCTGGAGGCGGGCTACCCGCCGCTCATGGGCGGCATAATGCTGGCGCCCTTCGATACCGTCGCCGATATGCTGCGGGGCACCCGCGGCTCCGTTCTGGATATGTACCGCCAGCCGGAAAAGCTCCTCGAAGCCCTTGAGTTAATCGCCGACGAGTCTATGAAATCGGCGGTGGGAATGACCAACATGGCCACCAGTCCCATCGTCTTCGTCCCCATGCACAAGGGCGATGACAGCTTTATGTCCGTCAAGCAGTTCGAGAAGTTCTACTGGCCCACCTTCCGCAAGCTCCTCCTCGGTGTCGTCAACGAGGGCTGCGTCCCCATGATGGTCATCGACGGCAGCTATAACGAGGAGCGGCTCCGCATCATCAGCGAGCTGCCGCGCTCGTCGTGCGTCTGGACCATGGAAAAGACGAATATGTTTAAAGCCAAGGAGATTCTGGGTGATTCCGCCTGTATCGCCGGCAACGTTACCGCGGTGCAGCTGTATACCCAGACCCCGGCGGCTATCAAGGAGTACTGCCGCAAGCTCATCGAGGTCTGCGGCAAAGGCGGCGGCTATATCCTGT
>CAYTZI010000096.1:0-8773 GCA_964442335.1 uncultured Dehalococcoidaceae bacterium
TATCTAAACTAAGTACTGCTACTCCTGGGAATATTTTTGCCCAACTGTCTCCCCTTCGTATTGCTTTTACTACCTTATTTATCTCTTTCTCGGAAGGTTGCTTGGAATTACCTTGCATACAAGATTCAACTATCAAGTGGTATCTTAAACGTCCCTTTACATCCGCAATCTGTCTTCTTCCTGGTTTTAACAAATCACTCATTTGACTGAATTCATCGTCCAATAACACTTTCAATTCTTTCGGAGGACTTGTTGATATTGGTAGAACCCTACTTGGCATATGATTTGCTAAACGTTCTGAGAAATATCTAAACAATATATCATTGAAAACTGTTACAGCAGCTTGTGTATGTAAATATAGAATGTCTTCCGACATATCTATCAGGTTGTGCATTGCACAATCTCTTAGGCAATCAAGTATAGACAACATACGCAGTTCATCTTCATTAATGATATTAATATCACTTAATGATATGGAAAGACACTTTTCGAATTTATAAGATGTGGCTTGTCCCTTTTCCCATATCGTTCTTCTACTTTGATATATCGCCCCCTTGAGCAGCATCTCAAACGAATGCTGTAATAATATAAGAACTGATTCAATCCTTCCTTCATCTCTTGGGCGATTAAATAATTCTACAGCTAGCATTAATGAATTTAATACCCGCTTAGTAAACTTCCTTGTCACTCTTCTTAGCCGCGACATCCCTTTTTAACACACCCCCATTCGACTAATTATGTTAGGAGTATAATTACATATAACTCCAATTGTCAACTATTATGTCAACATAAGCCTCACCCCCTTGGTCCCCCTCTCCAAACTCAGCATCAGAAGAATCCCTTAATATTCTGTTTGGAGAGGGGGAAGTATTTTAAAGAGGGGCTCCGCCCCTCCTAAACACCCGAACAAAGCCGCTCATCCTGAGCCTGTCGAAGGACACCCCTCTTAAACGCCCCTTTTTCAACAGGGAGTAGTCCCGCCGAGAGGGGCGTTAGCCCCTCTCCCCTATTTCACCCCCTTCCCTTGCCAAGGGAAGGGGGCAGGGGGATAGGTCAATAAAAACCTGTGACAAACCATCATTGCCAAATACCGCTTCTTACCGTATAGTTAATACATAAAAGCCGTTATTTTCACCCATGCTGCAGGCAGTAAAAACAAATGATTTGTTTCAAAACAAATGCCCCCTTCCCAAGCTAAACCGCAAAAAACAAACAAAACAAATACTAGCTTCACGCTGAAGCTAAAGGACAAAAAAAATTGCAAAAACAAAAACAAAAAACAAATCACCGCCCTTGCTTTTTCTCTCCCCTTCATCGTAAAATGAAAAACATCGCGGGCCATTAGCTCAGTTGGTTAGAGCACAGTCCTGATAAGACTGGGGTCTGTGGTTCGAGTCCACAATGGCCCACCATAGTTTGAAACCAGGAACCAGCGCCGTATCCCCCAAGAGCTTTATAGCCATAAACCCTCATTCTATATACGTTTTTGCCGTACGCATTCCAGGTGCCGGTAGCTTTGCCGTTGACGAATTCCTTATTTTGACATACCATGCAAATAGTAGCGTGAGGGAACGATTTGAAGCTCATCAAGTATATACTTTTCGGTAATTTCTGGAGTTTCCTGCTCATATTATCCGCTATCGTTGACATCGCCATCGGGGTAATCATCTTAACCGATGTTCTTCCGGTCAAAGGTTCTCCTTTGCCTATTTCCCTGGTCTGTTTCGCCATCGGCCTCATCTATCTGGCCGCCGGTCTCGGTATCGCTATAACCAGACTGCGGAAAAAAGAAAACTAATAGCGTTGCCGGCAGGCGGAACAAACCGTGGTTATAAGTGCAACAATGAAATGTTGACTTACGATAAAATTTAGAGTAAAATATCCTGCGAATATAGGTATATATACCTAAATATATAGGTATAAATACCTATAGTTATAATATATCATTCTCCGGTCATCTTCTCTAAGGGAAGCACATGGAAAATGGCCGGTAGGCGTTACGGGGAACGGTGATGTCACCTTTTAGAAAGGAGAAATGCTCAGAGCTGACTAAATAATGGTGCTTTTTAAGCGCCCTATATTAGTTAGCTAAAATGAAGCGTCTCCTTTGAGACGCTCTTTGTATATCACCAATGCTTGACCGTTGCGGCGGAATATATATATCAGTTTAAAAAATTCGTTCTGTTCAGACAGGGGTACCTCTGCCAGCTTAGCTCCCCGGCATAGATGCCCCCGCCTCAACAGAAATGAAGCGAAAGGAGTCTATGGATGTTTTTGAGTTAAGAACGCCCGAACTGACACGTAGAGACTTCATCAAGATAGCCGGGGCGGCACTGGCTCTCCTGGGATTGAGCCGGGCGCTGACCCCCAAAATGGTGAAAGCCCTCGAGGAATCCGTAGGCAAACCGGCGGTAATCTGGCTGGAAGGGCAGGACTGCGCCGGCTGTGTGGAGTCGTTCCTGAACAGCCTGGAGCCACCGGCCACGTCGATACTCCTCGATACCATCTCGCTGCGCTACAACGAGACGGCGATGGCAGCCTCGGGTTATAAGGCGGAAGAAGCCCTGGCCAAGACCATGGCGGAAGGCGGCTACATCCTGGTCATCGAAGGGGCTATCCCGCTGGCTGAGGACGGGCTTTTCTGCACCATCGGCGGCAAGCCTTTCAAGGATATCGTCCGCGAGGCGGCCAAGAACGCAGCGGCGATTATCTGCGTTGGCTCCTGCGCCACATATGGAGGCATACCACGCTCCGGCCCTACCGATGCCGTAGGTTATCTCTATCGCGGCACCCAGTTGCACCATTACTATGACGATGTGGGCAAGAAACCCGTCATCAATCTGCCGACCTGTCCCCTGCACCCGGAGCGTCTGGTAGCAGTCATTATCCATTACCTCACCTTCGGAACGGTTCCTGAACTGGATAATTTCCAGAGGCCGCTTGCCTTCTACAAATACAACCAGCATGAAAACTGCGAGCGGCGCGCCAATTTTGAAGCGGGACGGTTCCTTACCGACTGGGGAGACCCCAATCAGCAGGGATGGTGCCTTTATCTGAAAGGCTGCAAGGGCCCCTGGGCCAACCAGGACTGCTGGAAAAGGCTCTGGAATAACCGCACCAATTACTGTATCAAGGCCAATATTCCCTGTGTTGCCTGCTCCGAGCCGGAGTTTTACGAATCTGTCAGCCCCCTTTACGAGCGACAGTTTGATATTGAACTGCCCGGTATCGGCAGGGTTGACATTGCCAAGGTGATGGGGACGATTGGCGGCGCGGTGGCAGCCGGTGTCGGCCTGGACATGCTGGTGAGCCGGGCGACGGGACGCTGGAAGAGCACATCTGGAACGAAGGATGAAAACCAGCAGGATAAGGAGAGCTAAGCTATGGCACAGCGCATAGTAGTCGACCCCATAACGCGTATCGAAGGCCACCTGAAAATAGAGGTGGAAGTGGAAAACGGAGTCGTTAAAGATGCCTGGTCGGCCGGCACCATGGCGCGCGGCTGGGAAGTACTCCTGCGCGACCGTCATCCCCAGGACGCCCCTTATGTGACCAGCCGCGTCTGCGGCGTCTGCGAAGGCGTACACGCCATAGCCTCGTCGCTTGCCCTCGACCAGGCTTACGATATTGATGTTCCGGAGGCCGGCCGTCTCATGCGGAACCTCTTCTGCGCCGGGCTTTACGTAAATGACCACTTCATCCACTTCTACGTGCTTTCGGCGCTGGACTATCTGGATATCATGGCCATCGCCGGTTACCAAGGCAATGACCCCGGCCTGGTGGCGCTCAAGGATAAGGTGGTGGCTCTCGTCAAGAGCGGTGATACATCGCCTTTCACGCCGCGCTATGAGCCGGATGAATACTGCATCAACGACCCGGAGACGGTAACAACACTGGTATCGCATTACCTTAAAGCCGTGGAAATGAAAGCCAAGTCCCAGAAGATGCTGAACTATCTTACCGGAATACAGCCGCACCCCAACGCCATCACCGTCGGCGGCTGCACGGCCACGCCATCGCGCGACGAGCTTTATGAGTTACGCTCTCTCTGGCAGGAGCAGCTTGACTTTGTTAATAACGTATATCTGCCCGACGTGGTGGCGGTAGGCACCGGGCCACTGTTGCCGCTGGCCGTGGCGGGACTGGGCGGCACCGGAGGCAACTATCTTTGCTACCCGATGTTCCCCCAGGAAGCCGCCGCCAGTCCGGCGGACTACGCTCTCGGCGGGCGCAATCACCTCGTCAGCGGGGGTGCCATCCTTGGCGGCGATATCGGAAGTGTACATCCTCTGGATTTCAGCCAGATTACCGAGGCCGTGGCACATTCGTGGTATGACTATCCCAGCGGTGTCAGCGCCCTGCATCCCAGCGTTGGCATTACCAAGTTCGACGTCAGAAAGGACGGGGCGTACTCTTTTGTTAAGTCGCCCCGCTACGGCGGCCAGCCGATGGAGGTCGGGCCGCTGGCCCGCGGGCTGGTCAACAAGTACCCGGAGTTGATGGACCTCGTTAACGCCGGGGCCAAACCTGGAGCAATCGCCAGGCATTTCTGCCGCGCCGTAGAATCAAAGCTCGTCATCGAGGCCGGGGTGGCCTGGGTTGACCGGCTTACATCACTGGCGACGGCGGGACCCATCGTCGGCATGAAAGACAAGCCCGTGCCTCGCTCCGCTATGAGCATGGGAGCCTGGGACGCCCCGCGCGGCGCTCTGGGCCACTGGGTGGAAATCGCTGACCACCGCATCAAGAACTACCAGATGGTGGTGCCCAGCACCTGGAACGCCTCGCCCCGTGATGAGAATGGACTTCCCGGCCCGTATGAGCAATCGCTTATCGGCGCGCCGGTACCCGATGTCGAAAATCCCATCAACCTGGTGCGGATAATCCGCTCCTTTGACCCGTGCCTGGCCTGCGCCATCCATCTCATTGACCCGGAAACCAACGATATCAAAGTTTTTAAGGTTAGATAGGGGGTACAAAATGGCGGTTACACAGAGCAAAAGACACCCGCTGTCCTTCCGTATTCTCCATGAACTTATCATGGCATCAATCCTCATTTTGATTATTACCGGTTTCTATATCCACCGCCCCTTCGTGGGGGGCGCGGGTTTCCTGATGACAATGACTCTGGGCGTGCATTTCTTCTTTGGCGCTGTCCTCATAATAAGCACCGTGACGCGCGTCATCCTGATGTTCGTCGGCAAAGAACGGGACTGGCGTTCTTTCATCCCCACCGGCTCCGACTTCAAGCTGCTGCCCAAGGTCCTCAACTACTACGCCTACATTGTAAAAGAAGTAACAATCAAGAAGAAATACAATCCTCTTCAGATGATTTCCTACTGCCTGGCCTTTGTACTTATTGTTTTCCAGATAATATCCGGCCTGGCATTGAAATACCCGGATAGCTTCGGCTGGTTCAATTACGGATTTTTCAACAATGAAATAGAGACCCGCATGGCCCACTTCGTGGTTACCTGGCTGTTCATCATGTTCCTGATGATACACGTGTACCTGACGATCCGTGAGAAGTTCGCCGAAATCAAAGAGATGCACCTCCTTTCCGATAGCGAGGAGAATGAAAAGAAAGCGAAAACCACAGAGGAGCCGGCTATTGATTGAAAAGCAAAACCTTCCTATTACGACCTTGATACTGGGTGTCGGGAATGTAATCATGGGAGATGAGGGCTTTGGCGTACACGTCGCCAGGCAGTTGAAAGATGAGGGCTTTCCCGATAATGTGAGAGTGGAGGAGGGAGGGGTGGGAGGCTTTAACCTGCTGGGCTCTCTGGAAGGAGTCGGCCGTGTCATCGTCGTTGACATCATGAATATTGACATACCTCCCGGGGAAATATCCTTTTTTAAACCGGGCGCTGATTTCAGAGAGCCGGGCAAGCGGATAATTTCTTTCCATCAGGTAGGGGTCCTGGAACTGGTACAGATGTGGGGACTGCTTGGTTATCAGGCAGAGGTATTCTTTCTGGTTACGAGGCCGGAGCGACTTGAGTGGAGCACCGAGCTTTCGCCGGCCGTCAAACTGGCAGCTGTCAAAGCGGTGAATATGGTGAAGGAACTCTGGCGGGATGACTTCGCCGGATTAGAAAGGGGTGTGAGTTTATGCACCTAGTTACCTTTATTATCGTTGCTGTATTTGTCCTGGCTGCTATCCTGTTTTTTGGTGGGGGACTAATCAGACTGTATCGTAAGAACGACGAGCGGGCGCGCAGTCTGATAAGTACCGGTTTCATGATTGGTCTTCTCGGTGTCGTGATTGCCGTGATTATTTTTGACGTGTTCAGTGTGTAAAAAATAGCATTGCCAACCTACACCAATACAAATAATAGCTAAAAAAAGGGGGGCGGCGCGAGCTTCGTTAGCGCCGCCCCCCTTCGCTTTCTCCTGGCTATAAAGCTACGTTCTGCCGCGCCTCCAGATAAAGAAGAAGACACCTCCGCCCACCGCGATACCCGCCGCCACACCCACAATAATTATCCACCAGGCAAAACCTGCGGACGGAGGGGGTATTGTCTCTTGCGGTATCTCGGGAGTCGCAACAGGTTCTGGCGTGGGCTCGGGCTCAGTTGTCTTCACCGGTTCCTGGACCGGCTCCTGCGTCGGAGTCGGCGTTGTCTCGGGTTCGGCCGGGATTTCCGCTACCTCGGCTTCAGGCTCTTTAACCGAGAATTGACCGGACAGCCCCATTATATCTAGAGCATACGTCCCAGCTTTATCCGGGCTCACGGTGAAGGTTACCGTCTGGCTTGCACCGCCTTCTAACGTGACCGCCTTCTCCTGCTCTTCGATTTTGCTAATTTTAAGCACTACTGTGTAGTCGCCAGTGAGGTCCCCAGTATTGGTCACGGTAACGCTGACGGTAACTGGAGCACCGACCTCTACTTCGGCGGGATTAACAGTCATATCGGTCACCTCGAACTCAGCCGGGGCTGTGCGAGCCATAGCGGTGTAGACACTGAAGTGGTCTATAGGAGCAGTGATGGTATTTTTCTCCGGGTCGACGACGCACCCCTCAAGCACTTCCCAGACCCCGTCCTGAAGTGTCGCGAGGACCAGGTTCTCCTCGGCGACCCCTGCCGGAACCTGTGAATCGTTATATATAAATATCAGGTACGCGAACGGCTCCAGTGTAGAGCCCATAGGCCCGATATCATAGGTAGAGCATATATGCTGGCAGTTTACGAGGGCATCGACGGCCTCCGACTGTTTTTTGATGGTTATAAATCTCAGGCTACCTCCGTTGCGGTCCTTGCCGATAGTGTCCTTGGGTATCAGGATTTTAACCATCTGGTCCGCCGACTGCGCCGTTACATCAACCACGAATTTACCACTGCTCATAACGTATTCACTCAGGCTGGTCGTATCGCTGGAACCACCGCCACCTCCACCACCGCCACCTCCACCGCCGTCCGTTTTCCTGGGAGTGCCGACGGGGCCGAAGGGAGTGCCGGTCAGGATGTCCTTGGACGGAGTGGTGCTGTCCGTAAGTATTGCCCAGATATAGCCACTGTAACCATCCACGGCATCAGTATTGACGCCGGTGTCCGAGCACTCCTGCCATTCCGACTCCGCCTCATTCCACCAGTACATTTTTAGCGAGGTCTCGTTTTTACCGGCGATTTCCGCATTGGTGTAGTAGAGTCTTATCTCGACCTGGGTCACACCGGAAACATCGCCGATATAGACATCGATATATTTACCGATGCCGTTGCCCAGGGCCGTCCCGCCGGGATTACCGTTATACCGCGCCACGGCGACATCGGCGCTACCGGTCACCACGACCTCGGTATCGGTCTCTTCCAAGGCATCCAGAGTACCATCGGTGACGGTCCCCGAAGCGGCTGCGCTGACCTCAGCCTTTAGCCACGGGTCATAATCGACATACTCAGAAACGGTATCGCCGGTGCCGGGCCCTACACCATCGGGGCCATCGGCGGCGCCCCACCAGTTATTGATGGCATCGACGTTTTCAAGAGAGTTATCGTTGTATAGACCTAAGGCAGTATTACCCGCGATATTGTTAAAGCGGACTATATTGGATGAAGAGGCCCCTTCATGAGATATGCCGTCTTCGTTACCGGTAATGCTATTCCCCGTGAGAGTATTGCCGGTGGAATTTAGTATATAGACACCATTACCTGTGTTGGTAGTCACAACATTATTCTTCAAGGTGTTGTTACCGGAATCTAAAAGCCATATGCCATGATAATTGCCAGTGACATTGTTGTTTGAAACGCAACAGTAGTTTGACTCCTGAATATGTATTCCAGCCTGAAAGTCTTCAACCGTTCCGGTAACGGTAAATCCAATGATATTCACGTTATCAGTCCTGAACACGAGAAAGCCATTTTTGGCGGGGTCGGCAGCTTGTACCGTGGTAACACCGACGCCGTTTACCGACCGGACAGTGATGCTCTTGTCCACATCCACGTTCTCAACGTACGTGCCGTCGTAAACATGGACTATCCCCACCCCCGGCTCTACCCGGTTGATGCCATCCTGAATGGTATCAAAATATGTGTCTTGCCATTCTTCGTAGGTATCATCAAAGTCGTCATCCACCCAGACCTCAGGAGGTAATGTATAGGTAGTGAAGGTCTGCTCTCCGCCATATATGGTTACGCCATCGGCAGTGGCAACAGCGCGGAAGTAATACGGGGTACTGCCATCAAGACCCGATACCAGAGCAGAAAAAGCGCCGGTTGCGGTCATGGCCTGAGGGGTAGTGTTATGGGTATATGGTCCCCCTGGAGTATCTCCG
>CAYTZI010000097.1:0-8643 GCA_964442335.1 uncultured Dehalococcoidaceae bacterium
GTTAACGAATTCAACTAAAGAGGCTTTTGTTGGGTCACAATTGCTTGTTTTGTGTTGCGATTCCTACTAGAATGTTAGAGCAAAAGCAAGTTCAAAAGTTCTCTCTATTGTACGGTACCGCCCCCTTTACGTGACTTGAACCAAATCTTGGGTTAAGAGAAAAAAATCTACAGAGTTCCATCCTTAACAGCTTTTTTTATCTGGGCTGCAATTTCTCCCAGCATTGATAACTGATCAAGCAATCTGAATAACGAATCGGTGAGATTACTGGATCTGGACGGGGAGTTCAACTCTCCCCCGTCTCCACCAGAAACACGGACGAACTACTAAGAGGTTCGTTTAAGATACGGATATCAGACCCTTCACGGGAAGCCGCCACCTGGAAAACGGGTTTAAAAGGCGGCTTGGGCTTTATAGCGACGATTGACTTGGTTTTCATGGCATCTATGTAAATTGCGTCCAGCATGGAAAGAAGGAGTTTCCTTCGTTCTTATCAATCAAATAATATGGGAAGAGTTGCTGAGTAATTAAGGAGAGCGTCAATGAAAAGAATAGACATTGCGGAGAGGGCCTATCAACTGGGCAAAGAGTATGAGAAGGTTTATAAAGGTTGCAGCCAATGTGTAGTTGCCGCGCTCCAAGACGCTTTTAATATTAGAAACGACGCTGTCTTTAAGGCAGCTGCCGGTCTGGCTGCCGGTGGAGGCCTGGCTACCGACGGCAGCTGTGGTGCTTACTCCGGAGGAATCATGGTACTGAGTTCCCTGCAGGGTAGGAAGAGAGATGCCTTTGCGAACGAGGAGGAATTGACAAAGTCTATGGAGCTAATAATGAAGCTCCACGACAGGTTTATCCAAGAGTACGGCTCGGTAGTCTGTAGGAACATACAGACCAAAATCTTCGGCAGACATTACTACCTTGTTGATATGGAAGAATTTGAGAAGTTTGAGAAAGCCGGCGCCCATGATACGCACCACTGCCCAGAGGTAGTGGGCAAGGCAGCCCGGTGGGTGGCGACACTAATAAACGAAGCCGGTCTGGCGTGATTACGTTGGTAGCTGCCGGTTTAGCGAAGGAACCTTCGCGGGTATTATCTCTTTATTATATGCGCGGACACGGCTCCGGACTCTAGGCTGGTAGCTTCTCCTGACCTGCGCCCCAAAAACGAAACCTTTCTCTTACCGCCATCTCGGCTGGCCGCATCTTCGGCCTCCTTGATTCTTTACGCTATCTTATGATCGTGATACAGGAGTCAGTTTTATATCTCCTACTTTGGGAACAACAACACCCATCATAATTGGAGACTTGACGTTCTTAAAAAACAACGGGAAATGGCCAACACCTGCCGGTACATAAAAGCTGCAGGACGTATCGAACTTGATCTTTTCCAGGTCATTTCCTTCGCCCAACCAAAACTCACCTTCACCGCCTAAATAGCTTGTATCGTATGGGTCATTACCGAAGAAGATGAAAATTTCCGGGTAATCATGTTTATGCGCACCATAATTTTTACTGTTATTAAGCAGAACCATATCGGCCAATATCCACCCATATTCAATTTTAGATGTGGCTTCCTTGACAAAATCGTTGGAAAATATCATCCTTGGCCCGGTGGTCGTAATATTTTTTTGGGTGATCTTATACGTCTCGGGAAACCCAAATTTCACAACCCCATCAGGCCCGGGCCCGAGCACGGTCTCCGCTTTCCGGGTAACGTATTTCTCGTATTTCGATGCTGACATCAGTTTCCTCCTTCGCTATCGTTTTTTACCGTTGGCAAATATTGTGAGCATCTATTCCTTGCCGGTAATATAGTGGGAAGCTTCCGACACCCCGTTGGGGTCGAAAGCTTTCTTAATTCTCCTCAACCAGATGTGATAATTAGAGACGTGAGGCCCGTACAAATCATGGGAAGTATCGCCAAAGACATGCCCGGGAACTCCAAAGTGGTCGCGGATAGCAGTCTCGTTGGCTTGTTTTATAAATTCCTGGGTCAGGGTTCTAAAAGTAGCGGGGTTTGGCATATAACGTATCAGTAATTCGCCGTGACCGTAATGACCGTGTTCGAAGGACTGGGTGAACGGGGAGAAGCCATCGTTATAGGCGAGGCCACGGTTAATCAGGTCGACCTTGTTTTTGCCGCTCACGGAAATGTAATCGGCCATCAGCCTGAACACATCGGTCTGCCCCACCTCGCCGCCGAAACACCCTGAAACCCTGAATACTTCGCGGATCGAGCCAGTGCTGCGTATATAGCGCCACAAACACCCCGAAGCTACTTTCGGGTCGTCAAGGATGTGGGGGATTAGCTGTCCGCCCGTTTTTTCTATAATCTGCGCCAGTATCTTCATCTTGTAATCGAAGTCTCTATCGGAATTACCGGCCAGGGAAATCATGAAACTCGGGCCTTTAACATATTTACTGAATTCCTGAAACATTTTTACATCTTCTTCGTTGCTGGTGGCGATGTTGGAAGCGGCCATGGCGGCATTGAAGCCCATAAGCTGGAAGGCGATTTCACTCTCTCCGACCAGACGCTGTGCCTCATCGAGGGCATCCATGGAAGAGAAGGAATAAAAACCGATGTAGAAATTCTCTGGGTAATAGGCAGGCGAATACCGGGGGGACATGCCATCAAGGGGAAGGCTGGCAGGCCCCGGCCAGTGGTATATCTTGGCGGCGGCGGCGGTAAAAACCCCCAGTCCGCCGAGGGGCACCACGTTACCTCTGATTATCCCGCGCAGGGAAGGCCCGGGGCCGTCGCCGCAGAACCATTCGCTGGAAGAGCCCAGCGAGCCCAGGCGTACGATTTCACCTTCCGGCGTTACCCATTCGACAGCCAGTAGATTCCTCTCGCCATAGCTGGCGCTCTGACTCATGTGTCCGATGCCCTGGTGGGCCGCTATCGGTAACGCCGAGCAGTTGGAACCCGCACCGCACATGTTGCAGTTCAATCCTCTTTTCATCAATTCGGCCTGCAGTTGGGCGCCGATGACGTAAGGTTGTACGACGGCGTACATGTTTTTCTCATTGATTTCGATGATTTTGTTCATTCGGCGGAGGTCAATTCGCACCACGCCGGGGCCGGAGACATCGCTATAGGAGCCCCATCCTGTGCTGGAAGCCTTAAATTGCAGCTTGAATTTATTGCACAAGCGGACGATTGCCTGTACTTCCCCGGTGCTGGCGGGAAGGATAATGGCCTCAAACCTGGGGGTGAACTTGGTCGCGCCAGCCAGCAACCCCGACCGCCAGGCATAGGAGTAGAGAATTACCGGGTCGGATGAGATATTTTCTTGCCCGACGATATCTTCAAACGCGGCGTACTGGCTTTTATTCAATGTCATTGCTGATAGCCTCCCCTATAGAGTAGACCTGGCGAGTAATTCGACGATGTCATATATCTGGATTGAACTCTTCCGGCCCTTAAGCGCACTGGTAAAACTATTTTCGCATCCCGGGCAGGCGGTTACCAATGCCTCCGCGCCGCTAGCTTCGGCCTCCTTAAGCCTGATGTCGGCGGTCCAGGCAGCGAAATCCGGGTTGCTTTCTTTGACCCCGCCGCCGGCGCCGCAACACCAGGCGTATTCGCGGGTTCTCTCCATTTCAGTCAGCGTCAGACCCGGCAGGCTCTTAAGCAGTTCGCGCGGCGGGGCGTAAACGCCGTAGCTACCGCGACGGAATTCCCTGGGCGGGTCGAACAGGCGTATCTGCCCGGGGATTTGCTTGCCCTTCCAGTGAATCCATGGTTCGCCGAGCCTGCCCAGGTAGCAGGGGTCGTGATAGGTTACGTTTAAGTTAATTTTTTTGGACGGGGTGATTTTTCCCTCGCGGATAAGGCGCGCAAAGAACTCCGTGGTATGCAGCACCTCCAGGTTGCCTTTAAAACCGAACCTATCGTAAAGGACCCTGAAGGCCTGATAGCACTCGGCACAGCCGGTAACCAGCGTCCTGGCGCCAGATTGCGTGAATTGCTTCATGTTGTACTCCGCCTGTTTGAGAAAATCCGCTTTATAACCCAGGTAATAGGCACGGCCGCCGCAGCACTGTTCTTCCACTCCGGCGATACCCACATTAATGCCGGCCTTTTGCATCAGGGCAAGGCTGGATTGTGGCACTTTCCATAATGACGGGTCGGCGGAAGTGCGGCAGCCGACATGAAAGATGACGTCTACCTTTTGCTGCCTGAAGTCCTTTGTTTTCCTTCCGTCGAACCAGTTTTTACTCCGGGTCCCGGCAGCCGGGACAAGGCGTCCGTCACGGCGGAAACCTTCCATCATATTGTCGAATACCGGCAGGGTTTTACCGTTTTCCACGCAGGCGATACGGACTTCGCTTATCGGCTCGAACACCTCCATATCCATGGCGTATTTGCAGGACACATCGCAACCGCCGCACATCTGGCAGTTATAGACCACCTCCAGGAGTTTATCAGAATAGTCCAGCTCTTTTTCCAGTAGTGCGATGCCGATGCCCATTCTTCCTCCCCCGGAATAGCCATGGAAGTTGTACCGGGCGATGCTGGGGCAAATATACGAGTTTTCCACCCCTTTGACATTCTCCAGGGTGATGAATTTACAGGCCGAACAACGGCAGCAGGTTTCCATATCTTGTTGATAATCTGCTAAAGCCATGTTGCTCTCTCCTTAAATAATATTTAACTCGCTTTCCCCGCCGAGGGGTTAAAAACATAGTTTGCCGGGATTCATGATGTTGAGTGGGTCCACTATCGCCTTGACCTTCTTCAGCGCGTTAACGGTGGCTGCGTCCCGGTTCATGATGAGGCTGGTACATTCACCATAAGGACGGGAGAAGAAAGCCCCTTGAGACAATAATTTCTTCGTGGCGGAGATGGACAAATCCCGGATGTTATTTGCTTCAGCGGGGTCCTGATAATTATAGAATAAATTGAACTCACAATGGCAGTTGACGCCCTGTACTATGGGCTGAAGGTATATCCCGAGGTCCGTGCCGGGGTAATCCGCCGCTGCGGCTGCGGAGTACATGGTCTGAATAAGATTCGGCAGTTTATCGAAGATGGTCAAAAAGAAAATATCGTGGCAACCGCCTTTGTAGTTCATCTTCCAGCAGGGTTCGTCTGAAGGGTGCTGTATTAGTTTTAGAAACCTTTCTGCCGTTATGCCGCTCAAAGCTTTGACAGGGTCTATACCAAGGCGCTGGGCCAGTTCCCGCATATCTTCCGTCTGGCCTTTAATTCTCTCCCCGGGCAGAAAATCATAAGCGGCGATATTGAAGAAAAGAATCCAGGGAGGTAAATCTTCTTTAGTCCGGGAATATTTCTGATGACTGTTAGCGGCCATTATTAATGCCAGGTTAGTGTTGTTCAATACCAGACATTCGTTGACCAGCCGCAGCCGGAGCAGCCAGTGTACCGCTTCCAGGAGTTTTTCGAGGTGCGAAGAGCCAACGAAAAAAGGCTCTTCCAGGGACGGCATAAGTTCGCACCGGGCCGAGGCCCAGGTAACGATTCCCATCGTGCCCTGAGAACCCTGAATCAACCGGTACCATGAAGAGGCTGATGGTCCTGCGGCTTCTTTTTGGGCGCCTCCCGCCGCCCACTGTTCTTCGAGCGTGCCCGAACCGGCGGCGGCCCCGGTGCGGAACTGTTCCCCGGTGCCAAATATCACCTCGGTACAGGCGAGAGGGTCGGAGATGTCCCAGTGATATTTCGGCATCAAGACCGGCTCTCTCTCGAGCAGACTGCCGACCACGGACTTAGACCGGCGGGGTAGAAGGGGCATATTAAGCCTGAGGCCTTTCCCGGCGATGGCTGAAGCCAGTCCGCCGAAATTAACACCCGGCTCAAACATCACCACCCGGTTTTTGCGGTCTATGTGGATGATTCTTTTCATGTCGCTCAGGTCCACGATGACCGCCCCGCCGGTGCCGGGGATGACATCTCCACGGAAATGCGGCTGGCCGGAGCTTACCGGGACGAGAGGTGTCAGAGTTTCTCTGGCCAGGTTTATGATGCGGGACACCTCCTCGGCATTTTTGGGTTTCAACACGCAGGCCGGCTTGACAGGATGTGCAAAACTCATGTCTTTTGAATATTCTTTAAGTAACGGTCCTTCAAAGATGGCATTATCCGTGCCGACTATTTCGGCCAGTTCCGCTTTGTTAATCATTATTACCTCCCGATGGGCTAACACCGTGCGGCCGGCTTACCTCGCTCGCAAGGAAAGTCAGGCCAGGACAGCGCCTTCACGGTTTCTGAAGGTCTGTTCGTAATTTCTTCTTATCGTTAATTCCCCGGTGATAATGCGCCAGCCGGCGGACTAAGAATCCGGGCCGCCGGTCACGATAAGTACCTGACCGGTAACATCACTGGCGGCTTCAGAAGCGAGGAAAACCACGGCGTTAGCGATATCTTGAGCTTCAGTGAGCCTTCCGAGCGGGATTGACTTTACAGCGTTCTCAAGAAGGCCGGGCGGAGCCTGCCTGGCAAACCCGGTATTGGCGATGCCGGGAGAGACCAGGTTGATATTGATTTTGTTGGGCCCCATTTCCCTGGAGAGCCCCTTGCTGAATGCTATGATGCCGGCTTTGGCCGCGGAATAGGCGTAGGTGAACATACCACCCTGGATGCCCGCCCCTGAAGTAATACTAACGATTTTCCCGCTTTTTTGAGATATCATGTGCGGTAGCACTGCTTTGGTGCAATTCATAGTGCCGTTAAGATTAACGGCAATGTCGCGGTTCCATTCCTCCTCGGTCATCTTGAGGAACGGCTTGGGTGGCGTACAGGCTCCGGCATTGTTTACCAGGATATCTATTTTTTTGAAATTTTTCAGGGCGGCCTCCACCATGTCAAGCGCATCCTGGTACTTGGTAACATCAGTCTTCAGGGCAATCGCTTCTTGCCCGATGGACTCAACGTCCGCCGTCGTCTTCTTAGCCCCTTCCAGGTCAACATCGCAGGCGACTATATTACAGCCTTCTTTCGCCAAGCCCATAACTATCGCCTTGCCAAACCCTATCTGGCTCCCGGCTCCAGTAACCACTGCTACTTTTCCTTTTAACCCTAGCTCCATATTATTCCTCCTTAAATTTTTTTATTGTGTATACCACATCAAATTTATATTATTTAATTAGTAACGAAAGCTACAATAAAGGTTATAGTTGTCCCCTGAGACTGGGGTCCAGAGCGTCTCTCAGGCCATCACCAACGATATTAAAGGCAAAGACCACCAGCATCAGGGCCAGGCCGGGAGCTAAAGAGAGAACCGGGTGGTTGGTTATATATTGTCTGCCGTTGGTAACCATACCGCCCCAGGTTGGTGTGGGAGGCTGGATGCCTATCCCCAGGAAACTCAGACCGGCTTCTGCTAATATGGTCGCACCAAGCATCATCGTTATCTGAACAATCAAAGGTGGAAGGCAGTTTAAAACCACGTGACGCATGATGATACGCATGTTACTGGCGCCGAGTGACCGGGCGGCCGCGATGTAATCATTCTCTTTGACCGTCAAGACCTGGCCGCACATCAATCGGGCGTAGCCCGGCATCAGGCTGACGGTGAGAGCAATAACCACATTTTTTATACCCGGCCCCAGCATGGAGGCGATGAGCAAAGCCAATATTATCATCGGGAAACACATCAGGGCGTCAATGAATCTCATGATGATGACATAAGCCCAACCGCCGAAATAGGCGGCGATGGTTCCCAGGGCCATCCCTATCACGGTTCCGATGCCGACTACTATCAGGCCTACTTCAAGAGAAGTCCGGGTGCCGAAGATTATACGGCTAAGAGTGTCCCTGCCTATCGCATCGGTTCCCAGCCAGTGGGCTGAACTTGGATTCTGCAAAGTGGCGTTAAGGTCGGGCGTATAAGGATCGTAAGGCGCTATCAGGTCGGCGAATATAGCGACAAGTATAAAAACAACAATAATGACCATACCGAAAATCACCATGCCCCGGCTAAAAAATACTATACAAAAACGTTTCCACTCGCTGACGCGCGGGGGTATCTCCATTGTTTCGTAGCTGATTGAGGCGTCAACAGTCATTTACCGTTTTTCTCCTAGTCATAGCGAATCCTCGGGTCCAGCCAACCATAGGTCAATTCCACCAGGAAGTTGGATATCAAGACTACTACGGAGATTATCAAGACAATACCTTGCACGTAGGGATAGTCTTCATTAAAAACAGCGTTGGTCATCAGCACCCCGATCCCCGGGAGATTAAATACCGTCTCTACCAGGACGCTTCCCCCGATTATCATCGGGATTCCCATTCCCACCAGAGTGACGATTGGAATAAGGCTGTTTTTCAGCGCATGCGTAAAGATAACGGTCCTTTCCCGTAATCCCTTTGACCAGGCTGTGCGGATATAGTCCTGGTGCATAACCTCCAACATACTGGAGCGAGTCTGACGGGCAGTCGCCGCAATCGGGAAGAACGCGAGGCAGACAACCGGCATGATGAGCTGGCGGGTGCTCAGCCAGAAGTTTTCAAACGGGGAGGTGTACCCCATCACCGGCAACCACTTCAGGTAGACCCCGAAGAAATACATGAGTAACAGGCCCAGCCAGAAAATAGGTATCGTTATGCCGATGTAAGCAAACAGGGTAAGTAATGTGTCAACCCATTTTCCTCTTCTCACCGCAGTTACTATT
>CAYTZI010000098.1:0-8534 GCA_964442335.1 uncultured Dehalococcoidaceae bacterium
ACGAGTTCACCGTTATCCCCAACGCCAAGGAAGACGTCATGGAGTTCCTGCTCAACCTAAAAGAGCTGCGGCTTAAAGCCCTCTCCGAGCGCGGCGGGATGCTGGTGCTGGAGGTGGAAAAGGAGGGGCCTGTTTACGCTTCCGATATCAAGCCCTCCGCCGATTTCGAAATCGCCAACCCGGAGCTGTGCCTGCTGAACGTCACCAAGCCCGGCACGCGACTCTACATCGAGCTGGATATCGAGCTGGGGACAGGCTTCCGGAGCGCCGAGACCACCGAGAACACGCCGGTAGGCACCATACCGGTCGACGCTATTTTCACGCCCATCCGCAAGGTCAACTACAACGTCGAGCCGACCCATCTGGGGCGCGAGACCAGCCGCGAACGAATCACCCTGGACATCTGGACGGACGGTACGATGGCCCCGGTGGACGCCGTCAGCCGCGCCGCCGCCATACTCATCGAGCAGCTCACTCCCTTCGTGGAATACGTCCGGATTTCCCAGATGAAAGCCGAGGAGCGGCTCATCCGCCTGTCCATACCTGACGAGAAATACAACATGCCCGTGGAGCAGCTCGACCTCTCGGTACGCACCATGAACTGCCTGCGGCGGAGCAATATCTCAACAGTCGGCGAGCTTATCGCTAAGGGCGCCAAGGAGCTGATGAAGCTGCGCAACTTCGGGCAGAAGTCCTACCAGGAAATCGAGGACCGCCTTTCGGCCATAGGTCTTTCGCTCAACCCCAAGAGCGAGACAGAAGCCGAGGCTGAGGTCGCTGAGCCGGCTGAAGCCGAAGCAGTCGCAGAAGAAGAAAACAAATCCAATTCGAAGAGTCGGAGCAAGTTGGCCAAGTCTATTGCCGACGAACTGACTGATGAAACCAGGGGAAAAAGCCAGTCCGGCGAAGAAGAATCATAACACGGAGAACTACTGATATGAGGCATAACATCGCTGGCAGAAGACTGGGCCGGGACTCGAGCCACCGGCAGGCAATGTACCGGAACCTCGTTACCGACCTTTTAAAGCATGAGAAAATAATCACCACCGAGGCAAAGGCCAAAGAGGTGCGGGGCATGGCGGAAAAGATAATCACCCTGGGCAAGAAGAGCGGACTCCACGCCTACCGCCAGACCCTGACCTTCGTGACGGATACCAAGGTTACCGAGAAAGTGTTCTCCGAGCTGGGCCCGAGGTATAAGGAGAGGCCGGGCGGCTATACGCGCATCATCAAGCTGGCGCCGCGCCTGGGCGATAACGCCCCCATGGTACAGCTTGAGCTGGTGTAGTCGCCGGGGGCTTCAAGTAATGTTGTTCCTTCAAGCTGAGCTCGGGGTAAATTTTCGCCGGCATACGGCGGGGAAAAGGGGAAGTGGACTCCAACAACAGGATAATATTGATTGTTGAATACGACGGCACGGACTACCACGGCTCGCAGTACCAGGCCAACGCGCCGACCGTCCAGGGAGAGATAGAGAAAGCCTTGAAGATGCTGACCGGAGAAAAAATCAGGATTAAAATGGCAAGCCGGACGGACGCCGGTGTCCACGCCCGCGGCCAGGTGGTGGCATTCGATACCAGCACCGTCCTGCCGGTGAAGTCGTTCGTGGATGGGATGAACCACTTTCTCCCGGACGACATCGCCGTGAAAGAGGCTTACCGCGCCGCCGACGGCTTTGACGTCCGCCGCCGCGCCGTCAGCCGCGAGTACCGGTATTACATTTTGAACAGCCCCGCCCGCTCGCCGATGCGACAGAGATTCTCTTATCGCATCAATGGCGACCTGGATGTCGAGGCTATGGACCGCGCCTGTAAAGCGCTTATCGGACGGCACGACTTCGCATCGTTCGTCGCCAGTGAAAATACCGCCCGCGCCAGGCGCACTGTCCGGGATGTCTTTGAGGCGGAAGTAAAACGCGACGGCGATATGATTATTTTTAAGATGGTGGCCAATGCTTTCCTGCCCCACCAGGTCCGCAATACCGCGGGCGCTCTAATCAGAGTAGGTCAGGGCAGGATGACGGTTGAGGAATTCCACGACCTGACGACATCCGGGACTCCCGGTCTCGCCGGGCCGACCGCTCCCGCCGCCGGGCTTTGCCTGACGCGGGTCAACTATCCGGACAACTTTGAGGGAGACGCATCATGAAGACCTATGCCGCCCGACCGGCGGATATAAAGCGGAAACAGCACGTTATCGACGCCGCGGACAAGACCCTGGGCAGGCTTTCCGTCCAGATCGCCAGCCTGCTCATGGGCAAACATAAGCCCATATACACGCCAAACCAGGATACCGGCGACTTCGTGGTGGTCATCAACGCGGCTAGGGTGCGCGTCACCGGGAAAAAAGCCGCGCAGAAAGTCTATTACCGGCACTCCAATTATCCCGGCGGCCTCAAAAGCATCACGCTGGGCAAGCTCATGCAGCAGTTTCCCACCCGCGCCGTCGAGTACTCCGTCAGGGGGATGCTTCCCCACACCCGGCTGGGGTCGCAGATGTACCGCAAACTCAGGGTCTACGCGGACGCCGCTTATCCCAACGCGCCTAAGGCCAAAACAGCAAAAAAGAAGAAAGCAAAATAAGGGGATTGGGCAGAGATGGATAAACAGACCTACTTTCAAGGGACGGGCCGCCGTAAGACGGCGGTAGCGCAGGTAAAGCTGACCGCGGGGAGCGGGGCCATCATTATCGATGGGTCGCCGCTGGAAGAGCGTTTCCCCTCCCTGGAGCACCAGCGCATCATCAACCAGCCTTTCATCGCCACCGAGAGCACCGGCAAGTACAACGCGGTGGTCAAGGTGCTGGGGGGCGGGGTTACGGGGCAGAGCGCCGCCATTGCGCACGGCATCTCCCGCGCCCTGGTTCGCGCCGACGAGCGCTATAAGCCGGTCCTGCGCCAGAACGGGCTCTTAACGCGGGACGCCCGCGCCAAGGAGCGGAAGAAGCCGGGACTCAAGCGTGCCCGCAAGGCGCCGCAGTACACCAAGCGTTAGAAAAATTTCGTTCAGAATTAAGCGCCGGTCTTTTCTTGTATCCCAAGGAGTCCGGCGCTTTTTTATGGTTGTGTTTGCTTCTGGTTGTCTGTGCTGACCTCGCCCCTGAACTCCCTATTTTTTACAGGGAGTCTAAGAGGGGCAGCCGCCCTTCTCTTTTATTTCCCCCTCTCCGACCAATTTATATCACTATTTCTTCGATGAACCAGGCCGGAGAGGGGGTCAGGGGGTGAGGTAAAACAAATTTTCACTTTCTCCTCCCCGGATAAAACGGGTACAATATAGATAGACATGCATGTCTCTCAGAAGATACACATCGAGGGCATCGGCGCGGTGCTTTTCCAGCGCAGCCCCAGAGCGCGCCGCATAATCATCAGCGTCCGGCCGGGCCGAGGCGTTCGCGTGGCCGTACCGCGGCACACGTCCGTTAAATCAGCCGTGGAGTTTGTCCGCACCAAAAAAACGTGGGTTAAGAAACATCTGACAAGAATCAGGGAATACGAAAGGTACCGGAAAGATTTTGACTTAGCCTTTCAATCTATCGACAAAATCCAGGCCATGAAACAGATTCTCGGCAGACTGAACCAGCTGGCACGCCGGCACGGCTTCACCTACAATAAAGTGTCCATCAGGAACCAGCGGACGCGCTGGGGAAGCTGCTCCGTTAAAGACAATATCAGCCTCAATGTCAAGCTGGTGGCGCTGCCGCAGGAACTTTTCGACTACGTTCTACTGCACGAGCTCGTCCACACCCGGATACACAATCACAGTAAAAGTTTCTGGAAAGAGCTCGATAAATACGTGGGGGACGGCAAGACCAAAGCCCGCCGGATGATAGAGGAGGGGCTGAGGCTGCTGTAAGCTAAAGTCCTGTCTTTTGACCTTCAGGTTTATGGCTCCTATTTTACCCCTTCGCCAGCCTCTCCTTGAGATAGCTGATAACGTTCACCGGCGACGGGTCCACCTTATTGAGAATCGCCAGGTAATAGCTGGTGAAGTCCCCCTTCATTATCAGGCCCATCATCTGCGCCAGCGGACTGGTCCCATCGCTGTCAACATACTCGTAAGCCACGCCCGCCTGCTTTAAAAGCCCGGAGGTGATTTCGTATCTGAGCTTTACCCTCTCGTTAAAGTCCGGCGACCTCAGCATAACCACCCGGATTACCGAAACAACTTCCGGCGGTAGCGGAAAGCCCACGGTGGCGTTATGGTTGAGCTCGGGGAAGACCTCGTAAAAAGCCCACGCCTTGCCGTTCTCGTTTACCTGCGTCTTCCATCGATGCGCCACCTCGGAGGCAATGCCGGCCCCGTATATAACGGGCAATTTACCGTACAATCGCCGCGCGAGCTGCTTGGCCGGATTGTCCTTGACCACACGTCTCTCGTCGAGCCTGACGGAAAGTTCCTCAAGCAGCTTTACCGCCTCGGCGACGTCCCGGCTCTTATCGCCGATAAAGCCGAGCTTATGCATCACGCCCAGGACCGGTATAAAGCTGTAGCCCAGCGCGGCGCGCGGCTGGGCTTTATAGTTGATTTTCAGGACCGGGACATTACTGGCCGCCGCCATCTGCTCCAGCTTGCCGCCGGTGGTTATCGCCAGCTTTTTACCTCCCGCCGCCAGCGCCGCTTCAAACCCTGAGAGCGTTTCTTCCGTGTTGCCGGAATAGCTGGAGGCAATCACCAGCGACCGCGCATCGGCGAAGGCAGGCAGGCCATAATCGCGGTGGACGATTACGGGAATCTTACACTCGTGCTGCACGAGGCTTCTCACGAGGTCGCCGCCGATAGCCGAGCCCCCCATCCCCAGCACAACCACCCTATCGACGTCAGCGTAATGGGGCGGCAGGCTGAAGTCCATTATGGTCTGCCACGCCTGTTTACACTGCGCCGGCAACTCTTTTATCCGCGCCAGCATGCCGTCGGGGTCGTTTTTCTTATAAGTTTTAATATCGTCCAGGTTCACTTCAGCCATTAGCTCTTCCCGCCTGTTCCGGATAATCTTTACACCCCCGCCATCTCCCGCCCCAGCTTGAGTATCCTGTCAACCCTCTCCGGGGAACTGGTCTCGGTATAGATGCGCAGCAGGGGCTCCGTTCCGGAGAAACGTATCAGCAGCCAGGTATTGTCCGCCAGGATGAACCGGAAGCCGTCTATCGTATCTTCCCTGACCACCTTTACCCCGTCGATTGTCTCCGGCTTACTTTTACGCAGGCGGTCGATAATCGACTTCCTTTCGTTTTCAGGGAACCTTATGTCAACACGCTTATAGTGGTGCGGCCCGACTTTCGAATAGAGGTAGTCGATCAGCTGTGATGGGGTCTTGCCGGTCCTGACCATGAGGTCGAGGAAATAGAGATTGGCCAAAATGCCGTCGCGCTCGATGACATGCCCGCGGAAGCCGTAGCCGCCGCTTTCCTCCCCCCCGAAAAGAGCATTCTCCTTGACCATCAGCGGCGCCACGTATTTAAACCCCACCGCCGTCTCGAAGACCGGCACATTGAAAATCTCGCCGAGCCGGTACGCCATGCTGGTGGTCGTCAATGTTTTGATGATGGCGCCGCGCTCGCCGCGCACCTCGAGCAGGTAAAGGCAGAGCAGCGCGAAGACCTGGAGCTGGTCGATAAAGCCGCCGTTTTCATCCATGATTCCCATGCGGTCGGCGTCGCCGTCGTTGGCGAGCCCCACGGCGGCTTTATTTCCCGTAACGACGGCCGATAGCTCATTAAGATGGGGCATGATGGGCTCGGGGCGCAGCCCCGGGAAGAGCGGATTTCTTTCAGAGTGTATCTCAATCAGCTCGTCATTGCCCCCCGCCAGCGCTTTTGCCAGGTAGCCGCTGCCAGCGCCGTACATAGGGTCGATGACCAGCTTGAGTCCGGCGTTCTTCAATCTATCCAGGTTGACGAGCCGTATAATCTGATCGAAATACGGTGAGTCGAGGTCGGTAACAGCGACCGTCCCCCTGTTTTTCGCCTCCTGAAGCGGGACTGAGTCCACTTTTCCGGTATCGTACGCCTTCGAGATAAACCCGACTATCTGCGAGGTAATTTCGTCGGCGGCGCTGGAGCCGTGCTCGTTTTTGAACTTAAAGCCGTTCCAGGCGCCGGGGTTATGGCTGGCGGTAATGATGATGGCACCGCCGGCCTTTTGCGCCAGGACCCCGTAGCTGACGACGGGAGTCGGCGTGACT
The DNA here is from genome assembly GCA_964442335.1 of uncultured Dehalococcoidaceae bacterium. Taxonomy (GTDB): domain Bacteria; phylum Chloroflexota; class Dehalococcoidia; order Dehalococcoidales; family RBG-16-60-22; genus JBFYTX01. The sequence goes on from CAYTZI010000098.1 coordinate 6,184, forward strand.
TTAGGCGCAAGATATACTTTAATACCGTTTCCGGCGATTACCTCCGCGGCGGCCGCAGCGAAGTCTTCGGAGGCAAAGCGGGTATCGTAGCCGATGACCAGCCCGCGTTCGGCCAGTTTCGCTTTTTTTAAATATTCGGCGACACCCTGCGCGCAGTAGCGGACATTTTCAAACGTAAAGTCCTCGGCGATAACAGCGCGCCAGCCGTCAGTGCCGAACTTTATGGGATTTGGCTTATTAATTGCTTTACTCCCTTCTTTTTCCAGTAGTCGGGTAAATTATACAACGAAAATGGAAAAAGACGCTATAAAAAAGAAAAGAGGGGCGCAAAACGCCCCTCCCGGACTCTACCCAGCGTTAACCTACTTCTCCAGCCCCTCTTTCTTCAAGATATCGGCCTTGTCCGTCCTTTCCCACGGAAGGTCTATATCCGTCCGCCCGAAGTGTCCGTATGTCGCGGTCTGGCGGTAGATGGGCCGGCGCAAGTCCAGACTCTGAATAATCGCCCCCGGGCGCAGGTCGAAGTGTTTGTTAATCAGGTCCATGATGACCTTATTGTCTATCTTGTTCGTGTCAAAGGTCTCGATAGATACCGAGAGCGGGTGGGCTTTGCCGATGACGTAAGCCACTTGTATCTCGAGTCGGTCGGCGAGTCCCGCGGCCACCACGTTCTTGGCGATATACCGCGCCATGTATGACGCCGAGCGGTCCACCTTGGTGGGGTCTTTGCCGGAGAAAGACCCGCCGCCGTGCCGCGCGATGCCCCCGTAGGTGTCCGCGATTATCTTGCGCCCGGTGCAGCCCGTGTCCGATACCGGCCCGCCGATTACAAAGCGTCCCGTTCCGTTCACGTAAAAACCGGTCGATTTATCAATCAACCCGGCGGGTATCACCTCTTTTATCACGTGCCTGATAACGTCCTCCTTTATCTGCTCGAGCTGGGCGTCTTCGTCATGCTGGGCCCCGATGACCACGTTATCAATCCGCCTGGGAACGCCGTTTTCGTATTCCACCGTGACCTGGCTCTTGCCGTCGGGGCGCAGATACGGTAAAATACCTTCCTTCCTGACCTGCGCCAGCCTGCGGCAGAGCTTATGCGCCAGCGAAATGGTCAGGGGCATCATCTCGGGGGTCTCATTGCAGGCGTATCCTACCATCATACCCTGGTCGCCTGCCCCGATTTCCTCCAGGTGGGAAACGCCCGTGCTTTCCCTCGCCTCCTGCGACTTGCTTACACCGCGGTCGATATCTATCGACTGCGGTTTAATGGACACCAGAATGCCCACCGATTCGTAATCGAAGCCGTACTCGGGCCTGGTATACCCGATGTCCTTGATAACATCCTTCGTAATCTGGGCCACCTCGACGTAGGTTTTGGTGGTGATTTCCCCCAGGACTATGACCAGCCCGGTGGTCGTCGCCACCTCGCAGGCAACGCGCCCGAACCGGTCTTTTCCCAGGATGGCGTCCAGTATCGCGTCCGCCACCTGGTCGCAGATTTTGTCCGGGTGCCCCTCGGTCACCGATTCCGATGTCAGCAGATATCTCGACGAAGACGCAAAGTTAGTAGGCATTTTTCCCTCCGTATAGCAAAACCGTCAGCGCGGAATTTATATCCATTATATTGGTCTTAATTTAAGTCCCTTCCTCCCAGCTGCTCAGGTACTTTTTCTGCTCGGCGGTCAGATTATCGATAGCCACCCCCATCGACTTCAGTTTAAGCCGGGCGACCTCTTTATCTATCCTTGGGGGGACGGGGTGAACCTCAATCGCCAGCTTGCCCCTGTTCTTAACCATATATTCGGCGCAGAGCGCCTGGTTGGCGAAGCTCATATCCATGACGCTGGCCGGGTGCCCCTCCGCCGCCGCCAGGTTTATCAGTCGCCCCTCCCCCAGCAGGTAAAGGCTGCGCCTGTCCCTGAGGGCATACTCTTCCACGAACGCCCGGACGGTGCGTTTGCTTTTACTCATGCTTTCCAGAGCGGGGATATTTATTTCCGTGTTGAAATGGCCGCTGTTGGCCATGATGGCGCCGTCCTTCATTACCTTGAAATGCTTTTCGTCGATGACGTTCTTATCGCCGGTAACGGTTATAAATATATCGCCTGTTCTGGCGGCTTTGATTAGAGGCATCACCTGATAGCCTTCCATAACGGCCTCAAGAGCACGGACCGGCTCCACCTCAACGACGATTACATGCGCCCCCAGCCCCCGCGCCCTCATCGCCACCCCCCTCCCCGTCCAGCCATAGCCGCAGACCACGACCTTTTTCCCCGCCCACAGAATATTGGTCGCCCGGGTGATGCCGTCGATGGTGCTCTGGCCCGTACCGTAGCGGTTGTCGAAGAGGT
>CAYTZI010000099.1:0-8475 GCA_964442335.1 uncultured Dehalococcoidaceae bacterium
TCCCTATACCGAGCACCAGAACCGGCTCGAAAGCACGAAGCTGCTGGCGGAAAAGCTGGAACTGCCCCTCATTATCGCCGGGGGCTATGACATGCCGGAGTACTTCAGGAGGGTGGCGGGTCACGAGGAGGAGCGCTGCCGGCACTGCTTCGAGCTGAGACTGGCGAAAACAGCGGAGGCAGCCCGCGACAAAGGCTTTGACGCCTTTACCACCACCCTGCTCATCAGCCCGCACCAGAAACACGAGCTAATCAGGGAGGTCGGCGAAAACGTAGCCCTTCCCTTCGGTTTCACTCAGGGCAAGCTATCGGCTCAGGGCGAGCGGGGGGAAAAGGGGGTAGAGTTCCTCTACGCCGACCTGCGCAAGCGCTACTCGGACAGCAGGCATATCACCAAACCTATGGACCTGTACCGCCAGCAGTACTGCGGCTGTATCTATAGCGAGTGGGAAAGGTACAGCGAGAAACATGAAAAATAAAGGGAGCCCCGATAAATCGGGGCTCCCGGCCTTAATGATATTTAGCTTATTTATTTTACAGTTACGGTTATGGTAACGGTCTGCACTGACTTTTCGCCGCCTTCCCACGGCCGGCTATAGTCCATGGAAATGGTGGCGGTGCCCTTTTTCAGCGCCTTGAAGGTCCAGACTTCCTGACCCGGAGCGCCCACGAGATCGCTTTCCGGCTCGATGTACTCATGGTTCGTCTGTTCCAGAACGGCGACATCGCTTATCTGCGCCTGCTCGGGCCAGCTGAAGCCGGTGGTCGCGTTGGACTCCAGCGAGACCTTGAAGGAATCGCCGGCGGACACCGTAATCTCCCGGCTGATGTCTTTCTGATTGGAAAAATCGTCGATTGATATTTCCACCGATTCCGCCGCCGCAGCCGAGGCACAGGCAAACAATGAAAGCGACATGACAGCCAGAATACCGAGGACTACCAGTTTGATTTTCATCTTTCTCCTTTCCAGTGTTGTTCCAAGATTTTTACTTCGAGGGGCCGGGACAGGAAAAGCCACCCCGGCCCCTCTGAACTTCTATTCAGCTATGGCATAGGCTATCTGGACATTGACGGTAATTTCCATCTCGCCAGGGGAGATGGGGGTCGTTGGCGCCGGGACTGCCTCAGCCATGTCAAGACCGCGATAAATCGGCCCGGGTATATAGGAACTTTCCGTGATATACTTCACGTCGCCAAGCTTCACGCCAGCGTTGTCAGCCAGAGTTTTCGCTTTGGCAGCCGCATCGGCTACAGCTTTGGCCCTGGCCTGTGCCTGGTAATCGGAGGGGTCGTCGATGGTGAAAGCGATGTTGTTGATGCGGGTCAAATCGCCCCCCGCGGCGGCCACGGCGTCGATAACGCTACCGGCCCTGGTAACGTCCCTGACCTTGGCAGTGACGGTATTGGTCACGCGGTACCCGATGATGATCTCGTTCTGTTTGTCGTTGTCCCACCGGGTTACCTTCTGGATATTGAAATACTGGGTCTGGATATCCTTCCGGTCGATACCGGCGTCCTCAAGGGCCTTCATGACTTTATCCATGGCATCGTTAGCTTCAGCCTGGGCTTCCGCTACCGTTGCCTGCTGTGCCTCAATACCGAGACTAAGGATAGCCACGTCCGGAACGGCGGTAACTTTACCCTCTCCGTTGACCCAGATTCCCTCCTGCTGGCCGTTAAGGTTGACATTGACGCTGCCGTTAGACGGCGTCCCCGAACTACAGCCGACCAGACCTACTACCATAATCAGTGCCAGTCCTGCAAGCGCTAACCAGATTTTCTTCACTTTCTTTCCTCCTTTCGGGTTTCTCACCTATATATAACGAAAAAGTCGCCGCGGGGTTAGCGGCGGCTAAAGTTTAAGGGTTCAGCTTGCATTTGATTAATTTTCTATACTCACCCCTTTATCCCCCTCTCAAACAGGTTGGCCAGCCTGATTGAGAGGGGGAATTACTAGAAGAGGGGTTGACGCCCCTCTTTAACGCCCTGCTTTGAGGGGGAGAGGTGAGGAATAAGGTTACTACCTGAAAAGCAGATGCAGCCGTACTCTTCCAAAACAGCAGGGTTGTTAGCCGAACGTTGCGAGGGCCTCCTGATAAGCCCTGGCGGCGACCTCGATGGCGTGGCGCAGGGAGGGCTTAAGCTCTTCAGGGGCTTTCTCCAGCTGCTCCTGCAAGTCCCGGAGGTTCTTCTCAGCCTGTTGCAGCAGGGTCTCCCTTAGCTGCTGCTCATCGGTCAGATTTTCCGCAGCATCCCCAGCGCCCTCTTCCACGCCAAGGCCGTCCTTGGACCCCAGCAGGCCCTGCCCCGGAGGAGTTATAACTGTTGCAGCAGGCGGTGGAGTGACGGCCGGGGTGGTAATCTGCGGCGAGGGCGTCGGCGAAGGAAAAGGCGCCGTAGCCGGAGTAGCCGTGGGCGCCGGCGTCGCCACCGGAGCGCGGGTTGCCGCCTCCGGCGCGTTCATAACGCCGAAAAACACATCCCCCTCAGCTGCACCGCTCGAAACATTCAGATTGGCGACAGCGAGCAGGTTCTTGTTCATCCGCTCCGTGGTCTCTTCAATATAGTCGGCCTCGCCCTTCTCCGCCATCCTGATTATCTCATCGACCCTCTCGTCGGCGAAGGAAGCGTTCAGCGCCGCTTTGCCCAGGTCCGAGGGGGTCAAAGCCAGCCGCACCGACTCAGTAGTAAGCTTGACCTGGTATAAAGGCTCGCCGGGAAGGCTGTTGCCGGCGGCAGCCACCGTTGCCCCTCCAGCCAGCAGGACAATCGCCACGCCAATGACGGTCGCCAGGCCGGGCTTCAGGAAGGAGAAGAAGCCCTGCTTTCCTTTTACTGGCATCTCGCGGAGGGCAGACTGGAACTGGTAGCGCGCCCTGTCCCGGAACTCGGGGCGGGGCTTAATATCCGCCGCTTTAAGGGTAGCCTGGGCCGTACGCAGCAGAGGCTCAAGCTCCGAAGCATACCCGGGATAGCGCGACAGGCACGCCTCGATGCTCCCGCCCTCAACCAGTCGCTGCAGGCATTCGTCCAGTATATTATCAAACTCATTCATCCTGGTCATAAGCCGCCCCCCGGCGCCAGCACCCGGCGCAGTGCCACAATAGCGCTGTGCTGCAAAGCCTTGACGGCGCCCTCACTCTTTCCCATCGCTTTAGCGCATTCGGCGACCGAAAGCTCGCCGGCGAAACGCAGGGAGATAACCTCCTGCTGCGCGGCGGTCAGCTTCTTCGCCGCCACAGCCACCTCTTCTATTTCTATCTTCCCCAGGACGGAACGCTCCGGGTCGTCCCCGGCGGCGGCTATCGACTCGTCGATAGGCACCGTAGCCCGCCTCGATTTCTTTCTCAGATAGTCCACTATCTGGTTATGGGCGATACGGTAAAGCCAGGAGGTGAACGGCATTCCCTTCCATTTATAGGAAGAAATGGACTTCAGAACGTTAAGAAAGACCTGCTGGGTCATGTCCTCTGCTTCCGTCCTATCGCCTATTTTGAGAACTATATACCGATAAATCCTATCGAAGTTCTCTTCATATAGTTGAGCTAAAGCCACCGGGTCGTTCTGCTGAGCTCGCCGGACAAGGCTCTCCTCATCACGCACCTGACAACTCCCATCCAGAGACCGGATAAGACCTGAAAACCAGGGATTAACCGGTCACAAAATCAGGAATTACCCTGTGCATATAGTATAACGAATGGGTAGGTAAAAAGATAGCATAACAGGCTCGGCGCTGTATGCTTGAGAACGAAAATATGATACAATTTCACGAACGAACCACCCGGAAGAGAAACCATTGTCATACATCATAAGGGCGATGGAAAAAGGGGACCTGCCGCAGGTCAACACGATTGACCGAGAAGCTTTCCCCACCCAGTGGCCGCCCCCCAACTACCGCCAGGAGCTACAGAACCGCCTGGCCAACTACCTGGTGGCAATAGACGACTCCAGGGAGGTAAAGGAGGCGGGGGGAAGCCCGGGAAAGACACACTCTAGGCTGATTGCCTGGCTGGCGCCGTGGCTGAAACACTCCGCCGCCCGGGACCCGTCCGGCTTCAGCAGGCAGTTTATAATAGGCTTTTCCGGAATGTGGCTGATGTCAGACGAAGCGCATATCACCAACATAGCGGTGGCGCAGGAATACAGGCGGAAGGGGGTGGGAGAGCTGCTGCTGATAGCCACCATCGACCTTTCACGTGAAATTAAAGCCAGAACCATGACCCTGGAGGTGCGCGCCTCGAACACCGCAGCCCAGAACCTCTACCATAAGTACGGCTTCAAGGACATGGGAGTGAGACACGGATACTACCTCGATAACAGAGAGGACGCGATAATAATGTCCACGGAGAATATCAACTCGCAGGAATTCCAGGAGCACGTCAGACAGCTCAGGGAATCGCTGGCAAGAAGGTTCGGCCAGATGCTTTGACCGTGTTATGTCGACGTGATAGAATTATCAGGCAGGCGGACCAGAGGGTAAGGAGGGCAAGACGATGTCCGGTCATTCAAAATGGTCAAAAATCAAGCACCAGAAGGGCGCCGACGACGTAAAGCGCGGCAACCTTTTTACCAAACTAACGAGGGAAATCATCGTGGCGGCGAGGGAGGGCGGCGGCAGCACCGACTCCAATTTCCGTCTGAGGCTGGCGGTCCAGAAAGCCCGCGACAGCAACATGCCCATGGACAACATAGACAGGGCGATAAAGAAGGGGACGGGGGAGCTGGGGGGAGGCAGCCTCGCCGAGATAACGCTCGAAGGATACGGACCCAGCGGCACCGCCATACTGGTGCAGGCGCTTTCTGACAACCGCAACCGGACGATACAGGAAGTAAGGAGCACGTTCACCCGGCATGGCGCCAGCCTCGGGGAGAGCGGCTGCGTCGCCTGGCTGTTCGAGTCCAAGGGCATCATCAACATCAAAACCGAAGACATCGACGCCGACGAGCTCGCCCTGGCCGCCATCGACGCGGGTGCCGATGACGTTAAGGTGGAGAGCGGCTACGTGGAGGTCTATACCGCCCCCGCCCAGCTGGAAAAGGTGCGGCAGTCGCTCGAGAAGAACAACGTCACCATAGATTCGAGCGAGCTGGTGATGGCACCGAAATCGCTAGTCAAGCTCGATGAAAAAGCCGGGACGCAGGCGCTGAAGCTGATGGAAAAGCTCGAGGAAATCGACGACGTGCAGAACGTCTACAGCAACGCGGACATCCCGGACAGCGTCTACCAGGCGGCATAGTCAAACAATCATGAAATGAAGATTTTAGGCATCGACCCGGGCACGGCGGTGATGGGCTACGGCTTGATAGAGAGTGAAGGGAGCGAGATAGCCCTGGTCGGTTACGGCGCCATCGTAGTGCCCGAACGCCTCAAAACAGGCGAACGCCTGAACCACCTCTACAAAGAACTCCTCAAAGTTATCAAGCGATACAAACCCGACATCGCCGCCGTCGAGCAGCCCTTCGTCGCCAAGAACGTGAGGTCGGCCATGGCCATCGGGCGCGCCCAGGCAATAGCCCTGCTCGCCGCGAGCAGCCAGGGCATCCCCGCCTACGAATACACCCCGGCCCAGGTCAAACAGAGGGTCGCCAACTACGGCGCCAGCAGCAAGGAGCAGGTGCAGGAGATGGTGCGCCTGCAGCTCGGGCTGGCGGAAGCGCCGCAGCCCAACGACGCGGCGGACGCCCTGGCGGTGGCGCTCTGTCACGTGCAGGAGATGCACGTGAACGAACTGCTCGCCGGACAAGGAGGAAGATGATAGCGAGCCTCGAAGGCAGACTGGAAAGCGTGGGGGGAGAGGGGGCGGTCATCAACGTGGGGGGAGTCGGCTTTAAGGTCTTTATGCCCACCAGCGACCTCGCCGCGCTGGGCAAGCCGGGCCAGCAGGTCAAAGTCTTCACCCACACGCACGTACGGGAAGACAGTATTTCGCTGTTCGGCTTCGGGACGGCCGAGGGACTGTGGCTCTTCGAGACGCTGATAGGAGTGACGGGGCTGGGGCCAAAGCTGGCGCTGGCGATGCTCTCGGCGATGAGCCCCGAGCAGATAACGATGGCCATAGCGACCGGCAGCGCGGACATGCTGGACATGGTGCCGGGGGTGGGGAAGAAGGTGGCGAACAGGATTATCCTCGAGCTAAAGGAGAAGATAGGGGCGGGGTGGGCCGTCAGCCCGGCGGCGCAGGTAGCGCAGGAGAACACGGACGTCCTGGCGGCGCTGACATCGCTGGGGTACTCGGCGGCGGAGGCGGTCAGAGCCGTGGGAGGACTGCCGGACGACCCGAAGCTCAAGCTAGAGGAGAAGGTCAAGCTGGCGCTGCAATTTCTGGGGAATAGATAGTTAACAGTTGACAGTTAACAGCCGGGGGAACGATATGAAAGCATCAGAGGGAAAAATCGGGAGGGTTTTTATTTTAAGGCTGGAGGACGGGGACGTCGTGCCGGAGTGCATCGAGAGGTTCGCGGCGGAGAAGGGGATAAAGACGGGGCATGTCGTGCTCATCGGGGGAATAGGCAGCGGGCGGGTGGTGGCCGGCCCTAAAGAGTCGGACAAAATGCCGCCGGAGCCGGTGATGATACCGGTGGAGGGGGCGCACGAAGTGGAGGGGGTGGGCATACTGGCGCCGGACAGAGAGGGAAAGCCGGTGCTGCACATCCACGCTTCCCTGGGGCGGGGCGGCAAAACGCTGACGGGGTGCCTGAGGCCGGGGGTAAAAACGTGGCTGGTGGGGGAGGCCATTATTTACGAGATACTCGGCACGAGCGCGAAGAGACTGCCGGATAAAGCGAGCGGGTTTGAGCTGATGGAGATATAGATGGAAGGGGTTGATAATGGCGGTTAAAAAGATAATTGAGTATTTGTAATTAGAGACGGGGTTTCATCCCATATACGCCCTTCAAGTTTTCTTCCTGCCTTTTTCTTATTAATGCCACCCCACTGTTTGAAGAAAAAGGGTATTTTTTCCCTTTGACATTGATTTTTAATATCCATCACCCAATCTTTATTCATTGGCCTAGCTTTTGGGCCAGATTCTCCGCCAACAATCACCCAATCTATCCCTTTTAAATAAAGATTCGACATTGGACTAAGGAGTGGTTCAAACGATAAAAACTTAACTTTTGCGTTAGTGGACCTAAGATGCTCAATACGATATCCATAATTTTCAGCTTCTACAGTAACACCCATCCATATATTATTAGCCCAAGGTAGCAGCGGACTACATTCAAGCATTCTTTCGGAACGTTTAGTAAGAATCTGAAAACAGTGACTATTAGCTCGACTCATAATATCGAACACGCGCAAAATAAATGCGAGAGAAATATCTTCGTGAAATAGATCGCTCATTGAATTTACGAAGATAGTTTGCGGTTTTTTCCATTTAAGCGGTAATTCAAGTGCATCTTCATGTAAAGTTAAAGAAAATCCGTTCCTGTAACTTGGATTTCCCATTGCTTGTAGACGTAACGCAAGACGTTCAGCGTAACAATTTAAACAACCTGAACTAATTTTTGTGCAACCTGTTACAGGGTTCCAAGTAGAATCCGTCCATTCAATAGCAGTTGATAAAGCCATTATCTCATTCCTCGATTCCGATATTTCTCAAATATGTATTTAGCTATATTTTCTCCCGTCTTATTATTAGATGCAAAAAACAAATAGTAAACAATATTACCTAAAGAATTGCGCATTGGTATTGGTTCTGGTACAAATTTGAAGTTCGCTACTTCTTTAAGCCGTCTCTGAAAGGCTAATGCTACCGTCCTATTATCTTCCTTAATTTCCACAACTTCTCCAAAAAGATTTGGAGTATGAGAATAAACCACCTCCCTCCAAGACTCGTCTCCCCAAAATTTATTCATTCGTTTGATATCCGCGGGATCAACGTTTTCTGGATGCCTCCAAAAAACATTTCGGTTCATATCCATTAAGGGGAAATTTAAAAATATTTCAATACTTCTCATTTGGCCAGCAGTTTTAGGTACTTCCCAATCTAAATGTAAACCATAGGGATCAAGTAGGCATAATCCTCTGCGGTAATCTTCCCATCTTATTCTTGGGAATACATCGGTTAATAGTCTTTTATTACAATCGCCTTCAAGAACATGAGCTTCAGATCGACGTGCTACTATCTTATTTAGCTCGGCTACTTTCTCTCCGTCGATATCTATAAAATAATACTCTTTGAAAGGAGGTCGAATATCAAGTGCAATTTGAGGGCTTCCGCGCACTTTTCCTTTTGAAGTTTTAGATATATGTGTGCCAGAACCGGCAAAAGCGTCTATATATACGTGATGAAGGTAGTGATATTTCGTCCCTGAAAAAGTGGTGGAGTAAGCTAAAGAATATTTTTCAATAATTTCTAACTTTATTTCAGACCAGTAACCTATTTCATCAAATAATAATGCCATCTTGATTGAGATTATACATCTGATATTGTGAATCTGCAAATATTTAAGAACATTTGTTTTCCTGGCCTTC
>CAYTZI010000100.1:0-8297 GCA_964442335.1 uncultured Dehalococcoidaceae bacterium
CGTAGTTTAAACAGGGCGTTCAAGAGGGGCTCCGCCCCTCTTTTCTACTCCTCCCCCTCTCTGCTTGCGGAGAGGGGGAACGAGGGGGTGAGGTCAATAGATTACCAGCCCATCGCCTGGCTCGGCGACCGCGTTAAAATCCTCGACCAGACCCTTCTTCCCGGCAAGGAAGTCTACCTTGAGCTTAAAGACTACCGCGCCGTCGCCTCGGCCATCAAAGAGCTTAAGGTCAGGGGCGCCCCTGTTATAGGCGTCGCCGGCGCCTACGCGGTGGCCCTCGGCGCTTTATCTATAAAAGCCGCCGGACGGGAAGCTTTCCTGTTAGAACTTCAAAAAGTCATCGACTCCGTTACCGCCACCCGGCCCACCGCCCGCAACCTGTTCTTCGCTCTGGAACGTCTAAAGAAAATTGCCGAAAAGGGCAAAAACCCTGAGTCCATCAAAAAAGCCCTGGTCGCGGAAGCCACCAAAATACACGGAGAGGAAGCTGCCGCTACCGAACGCATCGCCCGCCACGGCGCCGGGCTTCTCAAAGACGGCTGGACGGTCCTGACCCACTGCAACACGGGCCCTCTCGCCGCCCCGGACTACGGCACGGCTTTAGGTGTAATCATCAGGGCATACGGGCGGGGAAAGAACCTGAGCGTTTTCGCCACCGAGACCCGACCTCTCCTGCAGGGAGCGCGGCTTACCGCCTGGGAGCTGCAACAAGCGGGCGTGCCCTTTACTTTGATTACCGATTCCGCGGCGGGGTATTTTATGAAGAGCGGGAAAATCGACTGCGTTATCACCGGCGCCGACCGCGTTGCCGCCAACGGGGACGCCGCGAACAAAATCGGCACTTACACCCTGGCGGTGCTGGCAAAAGAGAACGGCATCCCGTTCTATATCGCCGCCCCGGTTTCCACCATCGATGTATCCCTTAAGTCCGGCGATGAAATCCCCATCGAGGAACGCCGAACAGAAGAAATTACGAGCATCAACGGAAAACGGATTGCGCCGGAAGGCACCCGGGCCGCCAATCCCGCTTTCGACGTTACCCCCCACCGGTATATTACCGCGCTAATTACCGATAAGGGCGTTATCAAGAGGCCGTACACGGCGGGAATTAAAGCCCTGTTCCGCAAGGTGCCACGATGAGCGCGGACAGGACCCTGGTCTTTGTCGGCGCGCACCCGGACGACGAGTCGTTCGGCATTGGGGGCACGCTGGCGCAGTACGCCGCCGCGGGCGTCAAGGTCTACTGCATCTGCGCCACGCGCGGCGAGGCGGGCGAGGTCGCCCCGGAGTTCATGAAGGGATTTGACTCCATCGCCGACCTGCGTACACACGAGATGAAATGCGCCGCGGAGGCACTCGGGCTGGCGGACGTTATCTACCTGGGCTACCGTGACTCCGGCATGGCGGGCACGGAGGACAATAAGCGCCCCGGTGCGCTGGCCGCCGCCCTTCTTGACGAGGTGGCGGGGCGCATCGTGGAAATATTCCGCCGGCTCAAGCCGCAGGTGGTGGTGACGTTCGACCCCGTTGGAGGGTACCATCACCCGGACCACGTAGCCATGCACAAGGCCGCCGTGCTGGCTTTCCATGCTTCCGGCGACCCCAATCAATACCCGGAGGCCGGCCCCGCCTTCCAGCCACGGAAGCTGTACTTCATGGTGTTTCCCCACCGGTTCATGAAGGTAATAGTAAAGCTGATGTCCTTCTTCGGACGGGATATTCACCACATGGGCAAGAATAAGGACATCGACCTCGCCGATTTCCTGGAGACGGACTTTCCGATACATGCCGTGATACGACTTAAAAAGGAGTCGATACGCACCGGCGAGCGGGCTTCGGCATGCCATGCCTCCCAGCTCTTCGAGGACTCCCCTCGCGGCGGAATCCTGGGGCTCATCGGCAAGCTGTTGGGCCGGCGCGATTACTTCATGCGCGCCGAGCCCCCGGTTACAGGCCGCCGCAAGGAACGCGACCTTTTTGAGGGAGTGGTATAATCAAGCATATATCTGATGGAGGAAGCAAGAGATGACCGGTCAGTCGATAGAAACACGGCTCAAGTCCCTGGAAGCTGAGATTAGAGCCCTGAAAAAGCAGGTCAAAGCCCGGGACAAAAGGCTCCAGACCCTCGAGGACATAGAAGCCATCAAGCGGCTACAGTGCGCTTACGGCTATTATCTTGAGCGCTGGATGAGCGACGAAATTATCGACTGCTTTTCCGATAGCCCGGAGGTGTCCGGCACCTTCGCCGAGGGGACGTATAAAGGGCCGGAGGGCATCCGCCGCTACTTCGGGCAGGGGCGCGTCATGCCGCAGGAGTTCCTCCATCTAGTCATGCAGGTCTCGCCCGTCATTACCGTCGCCGGGGACGGCAAAAGCGCTCACGGCCGGTGGTACGGCTACGGCACGATTCTCTCCCGCCATACCGTCCCCCTCGACCCCACCTACATGATGGTCATCTACGAGATGGATTACGTCAAGGAGCGCGGCGTCTGGAAGATTCTCAAGCTCCGTCTCAACATGCACTATGCCTATTCCTCGGATAAAATCCCCCCGCCGGCGGAATCGAAAGACGCGCCGCGCATCAGGCTGACCCCGGACGAGTGGGCGCAATTCGATACCGGCTACCCCTCCGGCTATATCTATCCCTTCCATTACCGGCACCCGGTCACGGGCAAAGAGACCTCGGAGGCGAAACGCAACGCCGCGCTGAAGCTCAAACCCAGCATGTTTAAACCTGTGCAGTAATTTCACGGAGGTTGTCATGGACCTTACGAATAAAGTTGCCATAGTGACGGGCAGCGCCAGGGGCATCGGGCAGGCGATAGCTATTAAGCTGGCGGAGGCTGGCGCCAACGTAGCCGTCAACGATATCCCGTCGGCGGAGGAAGCTTTGAAAGCGGTCGCTAAGGAAATCGAATCGCTGGGCAGGCAGTCCCTGGCGGTAACGGCGGACGTCAGCTCTCCGGAGGACGTCGCCCGCATGGCGGATTCGGTCCTCTCCAGGCTCGGCGGCATAGATATCCTGGTCAATAACGCCGGGGTGACGCGTGACGGTCTCGTTATGCGCATGCCCGTTGACGACTGGGATACCGTGCTGAACATCGACCTCAAGAGTGTTTTTATATGCACGCGGTCGGTCCTGCGCCACATGCTCAAGCAGCGGTGGGGCCGCATCGTCAACATCGCCAGTATCGTGGGGATACAGGGCAACGCGGGCCAGGCAAACTACGCGGCGGCCAAGGCGGGGGTCATCGCTTTCACGCGCTCCGTGGCCAAAGAGGTGGCCTCGCGGGGCATCACCGTTAACGCCGTCGCGCCCGGATATATCGATACCAAAATGACGCAGAGCCTCGACGCCAAGCAGTCGGACGAGCTTATCAAGCGGGTACCGCTGGGGTACGCGGGCACTCCGCGTGACGTCGCCGAGGCCGTGGCTTTCCTGGCGAGCGAGGAGGCTCGCTATATCACCGGGCAGGTGCTGGGGGTGGACGGGGGAATGTGAAAGTGAATGATAAAATCAAAATAATGATAACGAGGAGGTAAAAATGCCTATTGTACACGTGGACTTCTGGGAGGGCGTAGGAACAGGACAAGTTAAAAAGATGATACGGGGCATAACCGATGTTATGGTGGATTTAGGCGTCCCGGAAAATGCCGTAGAAGTAATCGTCTACGAGATTCCCAAAACGCACTGGGGCGTTGGCGGCGAGCCGGCGTCGGAAAAACTTAAGGACATTTCCCCGCCGAAGTAAGGTCACCCCATAAAATCTATATTTGTTCCGTCCTCTCTTTCTTCACCTCCACCCTCCCGTACCTCCTCATCCGCCACTCCTTGAGGCAGTGCAGCACCTCGGCGTCGGTGATATCGTGCCAGTAGCGGTAGTAGTCCGCGATATAGAACCGCGGCTCTCTGCTCACGGAGCACGTTACCACGCTGTCCGCCACCCGCCTCAGCTCTTCAATCACCGGCTGCGGGCCCACCGGCACCGCGGCGATGATTTTCTCCGGCTTGCGGTGCCTTAACGACTCCACCGCTGCGCGCATCGTGTAGCCGGAAGCCAGCCCGTCATCCACGACAATCACCGTCCGCCCGGCTATGTTCACCGGTGGTCTGTCCCTGTGGTACAGCAGCGCGCGGTGCCGTATGTCCGACCTCACCTGGTTGACCTGGTAGTTTATCTGCGTCTGGCTCAGGCCCGCCTTCTGCACCACGGCCTCGTCGAGGATGGTTGTGCCGTCATCGGTCACCGAGCCGAACCCGCCTTCCGGGGACAGCGGCAGCGGTATCTTCCTCGATATCACGAGGTCGAGGTCCGCGCTCAAGCCCAGGGCTACGCCCAGGGCCACCGCCACCCCGCCGTTAGGGATGCCCAGCACAGCCGCCGATTTCCCGGCGTACTCGTGCAGTCTCTCCGCGAGCTTTCGCCCCGCGTCGTACCTGTTTTCAAATACCGGCTCAATATTGGAATGTCGCATAGATGTCCTTATTTTATCAGTTTAAACTCATTGACATCCACCAGCCCGAGGTCGGTCAGGCGCAGCTCCGGTATCACCGGCAGCGCTAAAAACGAAAGGGCGGCGAAGGGAGCGGGCAGCGTCACACCCATTGTCTTTACCACCTGCTCCAGCCTCGCCAGTCCCGCCACGACCGTCTCGGCGGGGTCGGTGGAAAGCAGTCCCGCTATCGGGGTCGGCAGGCTCGCCAGCAGCCTGCCGTCGGCCACCGCCACCAGCCCGCCCTGCAATCGCTCGACGGCCATCACGGCGGCCAGGATATCGCTGTCGGTCACGCCCACGGCGACGATGTTATGGGAGTCGTGGGCGATTGACGAGGCTATCGCCCCGCGTTTCATGCCGAAGCCGGTCACCAGCCCCCGTCCGATGCGCCCGCTGGCTTTGTGCCTCTCCACCACCACCGCTTTCAGGATATCGCGGGACGTGTCTGCTTCCGCGAAGCCGTCGACCACGCTAACGTTCATCATCTTTTTCCGGGTGATGATCTGACCGGGCACCACTTCGATGACGGGCAGGGTCGGCGTTTTTGCGCGCAGCTTCAGCTTAGCGACGGGGAAGGTCTTGATATTGACCGTACGGAACAGCTTTTCGTTAGTGGGGTGGGGGACTCTAAACAGCGGCTTGCCTTCCTGCGCCACGAGCTTCCCGCGGTAGTAGACCGAGTCGATATGGAAGCTTTCCAGGCTGTCCACTACCAGGAAGCTGGCAAAACAGCCCGGCGCGACCGCGCCCAGACCGTCGAGCCGGAAATAGGTCGCGGTGTTGACGGTAGCCATCTGTATCGCGCGTACGGGTTCAAGCCCAAGCTTTATCGCCTTCCTCACCACGGCGTCGATATCGCCGTCTTTCAGGATATCCTCGGCGTGGCGGTCGTCCACCACGAAGAAACAGCGCGGCCAGGTCCTGTCATTTACCAGCGGCAACAGCGCCTCCAGGTTCTTTTCCGTGGAGCCCTCGCGAATCATGACGTACATGCCCCGCCGCAGCTTTTCCTCCGCCTCCGCCAGCGTGACGGACTCGTGGTCGGAGTGGATGCCCGCGCCGATATAAGCGTTGAGGTCTTTGCCCCTTACGCCGGGGGCGTGCCCGTCGATTACTTTGCCGCGCGCCATGGCTATCTTTTTAAGCATGGCGGCGTTGCCGCCGAGCACGCCGGGGTAGTTCATTACCTCCCCCAGCCCGATGCACTCAGGATAGCGGAGGATTTTACCGATTTCCGCTGGTGTGATGCGCGCCCCCGATGTCTCCAGGCGGGTGGCCGGCACGCAGGAAGGCGCCATGAGAAACAGGTCGAGGGGCAAACGCCGCGCGGAGTCCAGCACGTACTTTATTCCCCTGAGGCCGCAGACGTTGGCGATTTCATGGAGGTCGGTGACGATGGCCGACGTGCCGCGGGGAACGACCGCCCGGGCGTACTGGCCGACGTCCAGCATCGAGCTTTCCAGGTGGGTGTGACCGTTGATGAGCCCGGGTACGATGTATTTTCCATCGAGGTCGATTATTTCTTTTGCCTGCCGGTACTCATCCACGCCGGATATGAGGCCGTCGTAAACGGCGACACAGGCCTTCTCCAGCTTGCCGGTGAAGACGTTAACAACCCTCGCGTTGGTAAAGATAATGTCGGCCTGGGCGGCGCCCCTGGCCGCGGCAATGCTTCTCTGCATCTCATGCAGTGTTTTCATGCTTGTTTCTCCGCCACGACGAGGAAGCGGTGCCGGTGCGTATCGTAACAGCCGTCCTCGCTGATTTTCACGTGAAGCTCCCACAGCCGGTCCCGGTATTTTCCCGCCGAAAACGCCTCCCCGGTAAAATCGCCGAGGGTCCAGGGGACTGCTTTAAGAAAATAGGCTACAGCGCCGATATCATAAAATCTATAGAACGTTATATCCTCCTGCCGCCGGACCATCCTGAATCCCGCTGCTTCAAGCTCGTCCACGGCGGACTTCAGGTTCCAGTTGGACACCAGGACGGTCCTGCCCAGGAAAAACTGCGTCAGGGTCAGGTTGTTCAGGCTGCCCACCTGCTGCGTTATAAAGCACCCGCCGGGCTTCAGTATCCTCATCAGCTCCGGCGGGTAATAGGCCTCATGCCGGTTGATTATGAGGTCGAAAAACCCGTTTTTAAACGGCAGCTTCGAGTTATACGGGGGCTGTTTTTCCTCCTCGATTTCGACCACCTCGACACCCAGGGGTTTGAGCCTTTTCCTGGCGACCGCCACGTTGGGGTGGTACTGCTCGGTGGCGTAGGTGTGCGGCGGCAGCGGCTTAAAGCCGGACAGCATTTCGCCGCCCCCCGTCCCCATGTCCAGCAGGTACTCCGCTCTGGAAATGTGCGGCCGCACGACGTTATAGTAGTTCCAGGCGACCGGCGCTTCCGCCATCCTGCCGGTGCCGTAGATATAAGAGAAGTCCCAGCCGGAAAAAGCCGCCGCTTCCGATCCTTTCAGCAGCGAGTCGAAGGACTCTCTTAGAGTCCGGCTATTTTTTACCACCGTCTTCCTCCAGCACGCAGATATCCGGCAGGTTACGGTACTCCTCGGCGCAGTCGATGCCGTACCCGACGATGAACCTGTCCGGTACGGTGGCACCGAGGTAGTCGATAACCACGGGCGTGCGCCGCCGCGACGGCTTGTCGAGCAGCGCGCAGAGCTTGACCGAGGCGGGTCTTTTCTTCTTTAAATATTCCAGCAGGAAAGCCGCCGTTATTCCCGTGTCCACGATGTCCTCGACCACCAGCACGTGCCGCCCGCGCACTTTCGACCTCAGTCCCTGCTCTACTTTAACGCTGCCCGTGGTCTCGGTGCCCGCTCCGTAGCTCGATAGCCTGATGAAATCAACCTCGAGCGGGAAATCCAGGCACCTGGCGAGGTCGGCCATAAACACGAAAGACCCCTTGAGAATACCTATCAAAAGCGGGTTCTTGTCCCTGTAGTCCCGCGCTATTGCCGAAGCCAGCCTCCCCACTATAGCCGCGACTTCCCCCCTCGATAAAATCACATGTGTCTTTGCCGTTACCATAACTATGGGCATTATAGTCTTTTGTGCGAATAAGTGACAAGTAAAAGATGGCTGCTTCAGCATCCGCTTCTTGACAACGAAGTTGGTACTCGTATACCATTTTGACGATTAATGAAAGGAGCGCTCATGCCGGCAACTAAATACGGACAACATGTCAAAAAGCTGAAATTCAAGGATAAGAGGCCTGGTTTCTACAGGCAGGTCGCCACACTGGACGGCAAGGACCTGGGGATGGAAGCGTACATAGAGTACGGGGCTTACTGGGCGCCCGGCAGCATGGGCGCCGAACCTTACAGCGCGCACACGCACGACTTCGACCAGGTGATGCTGTGGCTGGGTGGGGACACTAACGACATGGGGGAGCTCGGGGCGGAAGTAGAGCTGTGCCTGGGGGAAGAGGGCGAAAAGCACATGATTACGACGACCACCGCCGTGGCGGTGCCGCGCGGTATGCCGCACTTCCCGGCGAACATAACGAGGATGGACAAGCGCTTTATTTTCCTGACGGTCGGCAACGCGGGGGAGTATAAAGAGAACACTTTACCCGCGGATAAAAAGGTCTTCGATAAACAGCCGGCGATGGTTTTTACCGCCAAGTACCGCGACAACATCATCAACGTCTCATTTATGCGCAAGGGCGCCTGGACCTACGGGCCTAAAAACCGCGACGACTCCGGGGGGTCGCTGGCGTTCATTCACGGCAGGGAAGGCATGTTCGATTTCCTCATTATGTGCGAGAGCATCAAGAAAGCGCCCTACCGTTTC
>CAYTZI010000101.1:0-8248 GCA_964442335.1 uncultured Dehalococcoidaceae bacterium
TCTGCGAGACATCGCTGTAGCCGCGATTATCTAACGATTTTCAGTTCCAGATTATCGACGGCGCCTTCCACGCCCTTCAGCGGGGATACCATGCCGGAAACGGTTCTTTTCACGATTTCCGAGGCGAAATAGTTCAGGGGCACGTTGGCGCCGTTAAGCTTTATCTTCACGTTCCCGGCGCCGTCCATGCTCAGCTCCACGTGTTTAATTTCACCCGTGTCCTTCAGGCTGGCTATTATGCCACCGGTAACGTGGTCGATATATCCCGCCGCGAAATAATCTAGATTGATGGGGACATTGTTAACGGAAAGACTAATCTCTCTGGTCACGACGCTTTCTCCTTTGCTTTTATAGCTTTTTTAAGTTTCCGGCGGAACTCACCGAGCAGGTGGTTTTCCCTGGCGGCGTGCGTCTCCAGCAGCTTCTTCGAATGGTTGATGTAGACCCGCAGGTCGCGCACGGCGGCATCACGCCGCGCCCCTTCAAGACTGCTCCCCAGCAGCTCATCGACCCGTTTACGGACGTGAAGCATACGGTCACGTAGGTCGGAATGCTCAAACAGCAGGGAGTCGAGTTCGGCGGCGGTGCGCCTGTCGCCGTATTTCTTCACGGCCGGCTTGAGGGCGGTCTCTTCCCTCTCGAAGTGCTTGTCCAGCCAGGTGGCGATTATATTGATAATCTGCGCCAGGTTCTTGAGGTCTTCTTCCTGCGAGATGCCCCCGCGCGCGAACGTCTTCCCGGCCTCTTTGAGACCCGAAAGCAGCCTGATATCGTTGACCGCGTTTTCCAGCGACGCGGATTTCTCGCCGACTTCTCTATGTTCCTCTATAAGCTGGTCGATCAGCTCAAGCGCATCCTTCATTATCCGGCTCCTCATCATAGGTATATTAAAGCTACACCGGCCGGTAATCGACCGTACCAGTATAGCACGGGAAAGCTTATGCTATCTATACTCAAGGACTAAGGCGAGGCGCGGGTGATGCGCCACAGCACCAGACCGGCACCGCCGAGGGCAAGTCCCGTGACCACCATGAAGACGCCCGCCACCTGCGTCACCTGGATGAGCCCGAAGGCGAGCACCGCCATGTAGAGATAGTTCTCCAGGTTCATCGCCTGGGCGTACGCCAGATCGGTGGGATTGGTGGGGTCGAACTGACCGGTGCCCATATTCAGCAGGTCCTGGTAGGTGGGAGCGATCTGGCGGCGGTCGGAAGCTATTTTGTCCGCCGCCTCCTGCGCTTCTGTGGCATTAGTTACCGGTGTCACTGAAGACGGGTCGTTGGGGTCCAGCGCCAGCGTTACCTGTTCCACCTTCATCCTTTCGACAATCATGTTGTTCTTGACGAAGCCTTCGGCGATAAACACCCCGCCCAGCACCACGCCGACCAGGCCAAGAAAGATGACAACTAAAGCCAGGAAACGATTAAAACTCATATAAATACCTCCGGTGTAAACCTAATTAATTAAATTCTAAAAAACGCCTGATGGAACGTATATGATATTTATCACATGCTTTTTAAACCAGCCCGGTTATAATATTCTTTAAACAGTAGTAAAAGGAGAGGCTCATGTGGTACATGCACGAAGGCTGGGGATGGTGGATGGTCTTCGGGGGCATATGGATGGTCTTGTTCTGGGGGAGTTTCATCGCCCTGATTATCTGGGGGATAAGCCGGTGGACAAGGCGGAGCGGCCATGCGGGTAAGCAGACGCCGCTGGAGATAGCCAGGGAGCGCTACGCCCGCGGCGAGATAACAAAAGAGCAGTTCGACCAGATTAAAAAAGACCTGGAATAATGCCGCTTTACCGCTGGCCCAGATTGGCCCGGGGCGATGTTACTTTTGTCATATACCCGAGCGCAGCATATTCAATAGAATAAGTTGACATCGGATGTTATTACCGCTTATCATTCGTTACGCAAGTTGGCATAGCTTGAGGAGGTTATTATGACCGGTGAACATGATACCACGCTCGCGGGACTGCGGGACTCTATCCAGATAGAGATTGACGGCAAGGAGTTTTATCTCAAGGCCGCTAAGGCCAGCCGGAATGAGCTCGGCAGAAAGCTGCTGGAAAGGCTGGCGGCGGAGGAAGACGGCCACCGGCTGGTCTTTGAAGGTATTTACAGGGACATAAGCGCCAAGAAGGGCTGGCCAGAGAAGGCTTTTACCACCGATAGGGGACAGAAACTTAAAACGGTGTTCACGGAGGCGATGGAGGCCATGGACAGGGACGTGCAGCCGCACGAAACCGAGCTTAACGCTGTTGAGACCGGCATGGACATGGAAAACAAGACCTACGATTTTTACAAAGAGCGCAGCGCCAAAGCCGTTTACGATGCGGAAAAGCAGTTTTACGAAGAGCTGGCGATGCAGGAAGAGGAGCACCACCGCATCCTTGAAGACTACTATGAATTCCTTAAAAACCCGTCGGCGTGGTTCGTGCGGAGCGAGCGCCAGTCCGTTGACGGCGGGTAAATGATATTGATATTTATCGAGGTATTAACATGCTTGAAATCAAAGGCCTTTCCGTGGCGGTGGAAGACAAGGAAATCATCCACGATGTGAACATGACCATACAGAAGGGCGAGACACACGTGCTCTTCGGGCCCAACGGCGCGGGCAAAAGCACGCTGCTCATGGCAATTATGGGCTTCCCCAAGTATAAAGTGACCCATGGGAGCATCCGCTTCAAGGACAAGGACATAACCGGCCTGAGCGTCGACGAAAGGGCGAGGATGGGCATCGGCATGTCCTTCCAGAGGCCGCCGGTGGTGCGGGGAGTCAAGACCCGCGACATGGTGGCGGCCTGCCTCAAGGGGAGCGGCGACGATGAAGAAATAGAGAAGCTGGCCAGGATGACCGACCTCGGTGATTTTCTGGAGAGGGATATCAACTACGGCTTTTCCGGCGGGGAAATAAAGCGCTCCGAGCTGATGCAGCTGCTGGCGCAAAAGCCGGAGCTGACGCTGCTCGACGAGCCGGAATCGGGCGTGGACCTGGTGAACATCGCCCTCATCGGCGAATTGATGAACAACCTGCTGGAGAAAAACTGCCCGATACTGGAGCGGCGCTGCATGGGCCTTATCATCACGCACACCGGCCATATCCTGGACTACGTTAACGCGCGCACCGGCTACGTGATGTGCGATGGCACTATAGGCTGCGTGGGCGACCCCCACGAGATGCTGGCGACTATCCGGGAGAAGGGCTACAACGAGTGCATCAAATGCTATCTGGGGAGACTACCGATACATGAGTAAAGTAAAGGCATCCAAGACGTACCAGGAAAAGGCAAAAGCTGCCGCCGATAAAAAAGCCGCTCTCGGCGAGGACATAGATTTAGCCAAATATACGGATGAAGAAGATAAGCTGCCTTACCAGACAGACCCGTCCGTCCTCCCCCCTGAGACGAAGGAAAAGATGCTGACCGCCGGCGTCATGCTCGACGACGTCAGCCAGAGGGTAGGCACGTATCTCCAGATAGACAATACCCCCGTGCACTTCTCCGCCCAGCAGGAAGGTATTGAGGTCATGGCGTTGAGCCAGGCCCTGGAAAAATACGACTGGGTGGGGGACTATTTGTGGAAAGCGGTGTCCGTGGACGCCGATAAATACACGGCAAACGTCGAGCTCAATGAGGGCGACGGCTATTTCATCAGGGCTTTGCCACGCCAGAAGACCGTATTTCCGGTGCAGGCCTGCCTCTACCTGGCGAAGTCCAGGCTGACGCAGAACGCGCACAATATCATCATCGCCGAAGAGGGCTCGGAGCTGCACATCATTACCGGCTGCGCCGTCGCCTCGCCGGGGGAACCCGGACTGCACATCGGCGTCTCCGAGTTCTATATAAAAAAAGGCGCCAAGGTGACCTTCACCATGATACACTCGTGGAACCCGGAGGTAGCGGTGCGCCCCCGCACCACCACCATCGTGGAAGAGGGTGGACTGTTCCTGAGCAACTATCTGCTCATGAAGCCGGTACGTTCGCTCCAGATGTACCCCACCGCCCGCTGCGTCGGCGAGAACGCTACGGTGCGCTACAACAGCATCATGGTCGCCGGCAAAGGGACCAATATAGACGCCGGGTCGCGCGTTTTCCTCGACGCGAAAAACACTAGGACGGAAATCGTTTCCCGGGCCATCACCACCGGCGGGAATATCGCCGCGCGCGGTTATATCGAGGGCAACGCGGTGGACGTCAAGGGGCACCTGGAATGCCGCGGGCTGATACTCGGTAAGACCGGCACGATTCATGCCGTTCCCGAGCTTAAAGGCACGCTGGCCGGAATCGACCTCTCCCACGAGGCGGCCGTCGGCAAGATAGCCGAGGAAGAGGTGGAATATCTCATGGCTAGAGGGCTGACAAGGGACGAGGCGACGGCGGCTATCGTCAGGGGTTTCCTGCGGGTGGATATTGAAGGGTTGCCTCCGCTGCTCGCCGAGGAGCTTAAAAAAGCCGTGGAGGCCAGCGAAAAAGACGTGATGTAGACAGGAAGAAAGAGATGAACCTGAATGCTTTACATAAAATAGGATACGGCATATACGTCATAGGCTCGCACATGGGCAAAAAGCTTAACGGGCAGATTGCCAACACCGTCTTCCAGATAACCTCGGAGCCCCCGACCATTGCCGTGAGCATCAATAAAAACAACCTGACCCACGAGTACATTAAAACGAGCAGGGTCTTTTCCGCTTCCATACTGTGCCAGGCCGCTCCTCTCCCTTACATCGGCGGGTTTGGTTTCAGGTCCGGCCGGGACACGGACAAGCTCAAGGGAATGAATTACAAAATAGGGCAGACCGGCTCGCCGGTGTTTCTCGATAACGTCACTGCCTATCTGGAAGCGGAAGTGATACAGGACGTGGATGTCGGCACCCATACTGTTTTTATCGGGAAAGTAGTAGCAGCGGAAGTCCTCACCGAGGACCCGTGCATGACCTACGAGTATTATCGCCAGGTAAAGCGGGGGACCACGCCGAAGACGGCACCCAGCTATATCCCCGGAGAAAAAGCAGGAGGTAAATAAAATGGAGAAATGGGAATGCACCGTGTGCGGCTATGTCTACGACCCGGCGGTCGGCGACCCGGACGGCAATATCGCGCCGGGGACGCCGTTCGAGAAAATACCCGACGACTGGGTATGTCCCGTCTGCGGGGCGGCCAAGAGTGAGTTTAAAAAATTGTAATGATTCAGGGGGGCAGCCGATGGAAAAAGAAAAAATCATCGAAATTTTGAATCTCGACCTTCAGGATGAACACGGGGCCATCATCCAGTACCTGAGTCACGCCTACGCCATGGGTGAAGGCGAGATTGCCTGCGAGATTGAGGCCGTCGCCCGCGACGAGATGAGGCACCTGGACTGGCTGGCGGAGACTATCGTCGGCCTCGGTGGAAAGCCCAGCCTCAAAAGGGGCACCCAGATACTGAAGGGCAAGACCATCCCCGACATGATGCGGGACAACATCGCCCTGGAAGAAGGCGCCATGAAAAACTATGCCGAGCACATCAAGGTGATTGACGACCCCGCTATAAAACGCTTACTGAGGCGTATCCTGGCGGACGAAAAGGCGCATCAGGGCAACTTCAGTCACTTCGTGGAGAAGGCTGAAAAAGAAGGCCTGAAGGACATCAGAGGCGACCGCAAGGACAGCGTTACCGGTATCCTGGACTGGGGCATCAAGCACGAGTATACCGTTATTTTACAGTATATGTTCCATTCATATATGAATGAGGACGCGGAAGCCAAAAAGCAACTGGAGGACCAGGCTATCAACGAGATGCAGCACATGGGCTGGCTATCGGAGGAAATGGTCAGCTCCGGCGGCAGACCGGTGCTCGAGCACACCGGACCGGACCAGTCAACCGACCCGTACGCGATGCTTAGGGCGGATATCAAGATTGAAAAAAAGGTGGCGGAAGCCTACGATAAAGCCGCCGGGGAAGTCAGTGACCACGACCTCAGGGAGCTGCTGCTGCGCATCAGGGACAACGAGAGATACCACCTCGAGGTCTTTAACGACCTGCTTAAAGATAAAGATAAGGGGGTTGAACCGGGACCGGATATAAGCACCAATCTTCCCAATACGGGGTAGAGCTATGAGTAATTATATTGAAGCCGCCAGGACCGGCGAAGTGCAGGACGGGGGCATGAAAAAGGTCAACGTCCAGGGACAGGAAATCATGCTGGCGAGAGTTGGGGACAAATACTACGCCGTCCAGAACCGCTGCTCCCACATGGGCGGCGACCTCTCGGCGGGAACGCTGCAGGGGACCATCGTTACCTGCCCGCTCCACGGCTCGCAGTACGATATCACCGACGGCCATAACGTCCGCTGGTTGAAGGGCCAAGGTTTCGTGGCGGCGGTGGGTAAAATCTTCAAGCCGCCGCGGCCTATCCGTGCCTACAACGTCAAAATCGAAGGCGATATCGTGTCGGTGGAAATCTGAGCTTGTAGCGACCGCTGGTGTCTGTTGTTTTCTCCGGCGACGAGCTGATAAAAATCGCCATAGACATCGAGAGAAGGGGCATCAGCGCCGAAAAGGACTCGCTGCTCTTTTACTATGAGATGAAGGAAAACGTGCCCCACCACGCCGCCCCCGTGATAGACAGGATAATCGCCGAGGAGAAACTTCACCTCCGGCAGCTTTCCGAGGTGAAAAAGCGGCTGGCGGCTCCCGGGGAACCTCAGACATAGCCCCGTTTGAAGAAGCCGCCCAGCTTTTTCCTGGTCAACAGCGTCACCCCGAACCACACCAGCACCCCCAGCCCGATTAGCTCGGGTATCGCCCGCTCCGGTTGCGATATCGCCCCGTGAAATGTCATCCAGAGCCAGTTCTCTAACGGTTCTTTCTCGAACTCAAGGCCCATAAACGGCCAGAAAAGCGTGGCCGGGGTGGTCCACATGGCGTCCAGAATGAGATGCATGAAAGTGCCGGCGGCAAGCGTGAGCATCCATACCTGGTGGTAGCGCTTGTAAAGAAAAAAGCCGATAGCCGCCAGGACAATAAAGAAAATCAGCGTGTGGGAAAAGATGCGGCCGTTGGAGAAGGTCTCACGGAAGAAAAGCTGCCCCACGGGTTTGTCGATGATGTCCGGCAGCAGCGAGCCGACGAGCAGTATCCTGATATCCAGGTAGCGTGAGAGCGGAGTGAAAAACGACCTGTCCTCTACATCCCCGGCCGGGCCCCGGCCCACGGCGTTAGCGACAAGAGCGGCCGCCCCCAGCGTTATTCCGGGGTGCCCGAACATCAACACAAGCTGATTCTCTCCAAAGACGTTGCCATAATAGAACAGCGATATTTAAAAGGTCCTGCCAATATAATATAATAAACCATATTTATTTAGTAATTTTGAACGGCTGGTAACAAGTGAGGATAATCGGACTGACGGGGGGTATCGGCAGCGGCAAGAGCACCGTGGCCGGGTTCATGGCGGACCTCGGGGCGGTGGTCGTTGACCTGGATAAAGTGGGACACGAGGTGCTGAGGTCCGGCGGGCTGGTCTACAAACGGGTAATACGCGAGTTCGGGGAAGGCATACTCGATGCTAAAGGCGAGATTGACCGCGCCAGGCTCGGCGAGTTGGTCTTTAGAGACCCCGCGGCGCTGGCCCGTTTAAACGAGATAACGCACCCCGCCATCGATAAAGTAATAGAGCAGAATATAGAAGACTACCGCAGTAAAGGCGTAAAAGTGCTGGTTTTTGAAGCGGCGGCGGTGCTGGAAGCGGGGAAGGCGGCACAGTTCGACGAGCTATGGGTCACCACCGCCCCGGAGACCACCGTGCTGGAGAGGCTCAGCCGGAGGTCCGGCTACTCCGAAGCGGAGTCCAGGGCCAGGCTGCGCTCCCAGATGACCGGCGCGGAGCGCGTTAAACACGCGGACGTCGTTATCGATACCGATTGCTCTCTTGATGAGCTCAAGGCCAGGGTGGAAAAGGAGTGGGAGAAACTGATGGCGCGGAGCGGTTAAAGTCTTTGCTGTTAGTCTATCATGTAAAAATATCTGAATGCTAAGGAGGTATGGCTATGACAGATTGGATATTAATACTCGGGTGGGGGAGCCCTATAGGCATCGGTATTTTTCTGGCGCTGCTTGGCACGATGATATACATGCTCTCCAAGGCGGATGCAGTAAAAAAGCGTTCTAAACGGGATGAGCCGGAAAAGCAATAATTAATAATACTTAGAACGTGGCGGAGAGGGTGGGATTCGAACCCACGGTAACCTTACGGCTACACACGCT
>CAYTZI010000102.1:0-8163 GCA_964442335.1 uncultured Dehalococcoidaceae bacterium
GGTCGATGAAATCGTTAATCTCTATTAATAGATAATGTATACCGAATTTATCAGCAGACCGGAGGATAGACCTTTCGTTCATGGTGGGCGCGGCGCTCGCTGTGGCTTTCTTTTCCCTGGTAGGACTCTCCCGCAGTTGTTAACGGCGTGAATATCACGTCTTATAACCCGCAGAAAGAGAAATTTTTGGAAGGGGGTGATGTATAAGAAATAAAAGGTCGAAAAAAAATGGCAACCCCGGTTTTTCTTTACCTGAATAATTCCCGATTACTAAGGAGGAAAAATGTACAGAAAATACTTCAAACATGAGAAAGGCATAACCGGTCTGGAGACCGCCATCATCCTGATTGCCTTCGTCGTGGTGGCCGCGGTCTTCGCCTACACGGCGTTATCCGCCGGTCTCTTCTCCACCCAGAAGAGCCAGGAGGCGGTCTATTCCGGCCTCAAGGAAGCCCAGAGCACTCTAGAGCTTAAAGGCGGCGTTATTGCTGTAGCTGGCACTCCGGGTGCCGCGGGCACGATTGACGAAGTCAGATTCGTCGTTTCCTGCGTCCTTGGCGGCAGCCCGATCGATTTCACCGAGCCTACGAATAACGTTGTAGTCGTCAACTACTCCGACGACGTCCAGACCGCGGATAATCTGGACTGGACCATTTCCAAGCTGGGGAACGCGGATGAGGACTCTTTGTTAGAGGGCCAGGAGAGGTTTGAGGTATCCGTCGACCTCACGGGTCTTACTACACCCCTCTCCGTGAAAACAAAATTCAACATCGAAATCCTGCCGCCCAGTGGCGCCACGCTGGTCATCGAGCGCACCACGCCCGCCTGGTTTGACGATATCATGAACCTGCGGTAAAAGGTCTGATTATCAGGCAGTATAAGAAATTATAGGAGGAAAAATGTACAGAAAATACTTCAAACATGAGAAAGGTATCACCGGTCTGGAGACCGCCATCATCCTCATCGCCTTCGTCGTGGTCGCCGCGGTGTTCGCCTATACAACTCTGTCCGCCGGCCTCTTCTCCACGCAGAAGAGCCAGGAAGCCGTCTACGCCGGCCTTAAAGAAGCGCAGAGCACCCTGGAGCTTAAGGGTAGCGTCGTCGCTACGGCCAACGAAAGCGGGGACGCCGGCAGGATCCAGCAGATAAGCTTCATCGTGTCCAACGTCCTCGGCGGCGAGGCTATCGACTTCACCCCGCCGACCGAACCTGATACCGCCACCGGTCTCGGCAATGCAGATACCAAGACCAACAAGGTCGTCATCAACTACGTTGACGAGTACCAGACCGTAAACGACCTTTACTGGATTGCCACCCCGCTGGGCGACGCCGACGCAGATAACCTGCTGGAGAACAACGAGAAGTTCAAGATCACCATCGGCGGTGATACCGCCGGTACGGTGCCGGGTAACCTCATCAATGCTCTGACGGACACCAATCTGAACATCAACACGAAGTTCAGCCTGGTCATCCAGACCCCCGTCGGGGCGGTGCTTGAGATCGAGCGCACCATCCCGGCTTACATGGACCTGATCATGAACCTGCACTAGGTAGATAACTCAAGTGCGGACACCCTGGGTGGGGGTTTTGCGAAAGACCCCCACCCATCCGTGGTGTCCTTGGGGTGTTGCCCGCTTCTTGTTGGCTGTTGGAAATGCGGATGGATAGCCGCAGGCATCCGCTCCGAAGGAAAAATGGAGGTTTGTTGTGGACAAGGCTGTTACTACAGCTCTACTCATCATAGCGGGAGTTGTGTGTATGATATTTGTCTTTAACAGCGTTTATCCGATGGTAAACCGCTCCAGCCAGGCTATGGTCAGCATGGCGGAGCAGGTCGACGAGCGTATGAAAAGCCGGATAAACATCGTCCACGCGGCTAACTCTGAAAACCGTACCATCGTTTACCTCTGGGTCAAGAACATCGGCACCCAGCGCATCACCGCCATCGACGACTGCGACCTTTTTCTCGGACAGGAAGGAGACTTCGAACGCATACCCTACTACGGGGACGCGGGTGACAGCTACCCGCGCTGGAGCTTTGAGCTGGAGAACGACGACGAGTGGCTCACCAGCGCCACCCTGAAGCTGACCGTCAGCTTTGAAAGCGACCCCGGGGTGGGGACGTATTTTACCAAGTTTATCTTGCCCAACGGAATATCAGACGAGTATTTCTTCAGTATGTAACGGAGACAGTTATGGAGACCGCTATCATCTCGATAATATGCATCGCGCTGATAGTCTTCGGCGGCATGACCATGTCCCGAGGCTTCATGTCGTCGGTGGATGCCAGCACCACGGGGCTGGGGGAGATGGGGCAGAGGGACGAGACGATAATGCGGACGGGCCTGACGGCGGTCAGCGCCCAGCAGCCGGCGGCGAACACTCTGGAGTTCACGCTGGAGAACAGCGGCCAGGTCAAACTGGCGGATTTTGAAAAATGGGACATCATCGTCCAGTACCACGACGGCGCGGGCGGCTACCATATCGTCTGGCTGCCTTATACGTCGGAGATGCTGGGTGATAACCAGTGGGAGATAGCCTGGCTCAGGTTGAATGGCGAAGCCGAGACGTTTGAGCCGAACGTGCTTAATCCCGGCGAGCAGATGATGATAAGGGCGCAGGTGAACCCGGCGGTTGGCGATAATACCACCAACATGGTAGTGGCCGCCACGCCCAGCGGCATTACAGCCTCCGCCTATTTCTCACCATAACAAGGGAGGTAGTTAGTACCGGAGGGGAAAAAGGAGAGATCAGTATGGCGACGATTCTCGTCTCCATCATATGCCTGGTCATGATTGTAGTAGGAGGAATGACATTGTCCCAGGGCATCCTGACGTCAACCGATGTTACCGCCCTCAGCGTGGAAGGGATCAGTGTCAGGGAGGGTGAGGTAAACCGGACCGGGTTGGACGCCGTACGCGCCGCCCGGCTTTCCTGGTCTGACCTCCTGCGTGTCACCGTGGAAAACACGGGCCAGACCAGGCTGGCCAGCTTTAGTAAATGGGATATTATCGTGAATTATAGCGACGCTGAAGGCGCTGTTCATACAGAATGGCTCCCTTATACCACCGGTAATTTAAGCGATAACGAGTGGCGTAAAGCCAAAATCGGCCTGCGGGGACCGACGGAGTCTTTCGAGCCTGGCATCGTGAATCCCGCCGAAGAGCTGGTGATTCTCGCCAGGCTCGACCCCCTGCCGGGGGATAACACCACCGGCGATATAACCGTGGCGGCGCCCAACGGTATTTTCGACTCTATTTATTTTGATAGCTTGAGTTATACGCGGCTTACGCCGCAATCGGAGAACATTAGCATACCCGGCACGCGTTATTACGAGCTTGTCGAGGCCGCTGTGGCCGATGGCGCCGTGCTGACCTTCCAGGAGGTATTCACCGAAGGCGGCCGAAAGCTCCTCGTAAATGATGGCGACGCCGGCCGAACGGCCAGGTTCCTCTTCCCCCTGGTGGGGATAAGCCATATCCCGGCGGCGACCTGGACATTCTATTACCACTGTCTCGCCGGGGGGGACGACTTCCCCAACGGCAACGGGGATGTCCGGCTTAACGCGGACATCCTGGTGCGCAAACAGGACGGCACACTGAGGGCGACCATCGCCAGCGGAGTTGCCACCGCGTACATAGACCAGAGTGAGTATGAAATCTGGGTGACCAAGAGCGGTAGTTACAGCTTCGCGGGCTATGACGTCGTCGATGAAAACGACTATCTAGAAATAGATTATTATGCCGCAACCGGCGCGGGGCCGGGCGGGGAGGCCGGATACGTGCAGTTAAGCATCGATGACGATAGCCTGCCTGAGGAAGACCAGACAAGGATAGAAGCTTGAACGGGGAACGACGATGCTGGAAAAGCTGACGCAAAAGCTATTTAAAAAGAGCGGCAAGAACAAGACCTGGAGCAAGGGCATGCTGAACTTCGACATGTTCTACCAGCTCTCGTACATGTCGACCATCGCCGCCGCGGGCGTGCCGCGCGACCAGGTCTTTGAGCGCTCCGCCGAGCTCCAGAGCTCCGCCGCCGAATATTTTAAAAAGATAGAGCTCGCCCGCAAGCGGCTCAAGTACGATTACGCCCGGGCCTGCCGCGCCGTCGGCGAGCCCCTCAAGGAAGACGAAATCAAAGGCCTGCTGCTCCGCCTCTCCAGCTCCCTTATCTCCGGAGAGCCTGAAGCCGAGTTTCTCACCAGGGAAGCCGAGGTCCGCGCCGAGGACTACCAGAACGAGTATGGCCGCAGCCTGGAAGCCCTCAAGATGTGGACGGACGCCTATGTTTCTCTCATCCTGGCCGCCGTGCTGGTGGTCGTCATTGGCATCGTTTCTACGATGATATGGAAAATACAGACCGGCCTTATTATCGGCATGGCGTTCCTGTCCATCTCCGTCACCGCCGCCGGTGTCTGGCTGATATGGGTGATTGCGCCCAAAGAGCCCAAGGTCCTGCGGTGGGCGGGTTCCAAGGAGCAGAAGCTCGTCCGGAAGCTGTTTAAGCCGTTCCTCGCCATGGCGGTGATTGTCGCAGCCGCCTTCCTGCTGACCGGTCAGGACCTCGGGCTGGCACTGCTCGCCATCGCCGCCATCGTGTTCCCGGTCGGGTTCATCGTTACCCGCGACGACGGCAAGATAAACAAGCGGGACAACGAGGTGGGCACCTTCCTGCGCTCGCTGGGCGGCGTCTGTACCGCTTTAGGGACTACCGTGAACTCTGCCCTCAGCAGAATCGACCTCAATTCCATCAACGTCCTGAGGATGCCGGTGAAAAACCTGCATACCAGGCTCACCGCCGGTATAAAGTCGCGGCTTTCCTGGCACAAGTTCATCGACGAGACCGGCAGCGAGCTCGCCAACCGCAGCGTGGGCATGTTCTACGACGCCATCGAGGTAGGCGGCTCGGCGGGACAGGCCGGCCAGCACGCCTCGGCTTTCGCCAACCGCGTGGCCCTGCTCCGCGCCAGACGACGGACGGTCACCGGCCCGTTCAAATGGCTCTGCGTCACCATGCATACCGCCGTCGTCGTCATCCTCGTCTTTATCACCGAAGTCATCGTGGCGTTCGGCGGCATGGTGGGCACGGCGCAGGAGCAGATGCCCAAGGTCAACGGCGCCCCTTCCATGAGCTATTTCTCCAGCTTCAACCTCACCGGCCTGGAGATAATGCATACCCTGGTATTGCCCCTGGTCCTGATATTTACCGTGGCCAACGCTATCGTGCCCTGTATGGCTGAAGGAGGCAGTAAATATAAAATCCTGTATAACTTAAGTATTACTGGAGCCATTTCCGGCGCCGCCCTGCTTATCCTGCCGGAGCTGGCCCACGCTCTGTTCACATCCGTTTCCCACATATAAGGAGGCAATATGGACCCGGAAAACGACATTGACACTGTGGAAGCCGAATTCCAGGAGGTCAGGGACGAGCTTAAAGCCATCCTCTTCGACATCCGCACTTACCTGATGGAGGTACAGTCGCCGATTCCCAACGACCTCAAGAATAAGAGCCAGCGCGAAGAGCTCAAGGCGGAAAGGGGGTAAAACATGGTAGGGGATAAAAGACTTGAGACGATGTCCGAGGAAATCAAGCTGCTCAAGGGTGAGCTCAAGCAGTCGCTCGCCTCCGTGCGCGATTACCTCCTGAACATGGAGCTGCCTTCCTCGGAGCTTGCCAGCATGCTGGACGCCCTCGATAACGGGGAAGGGCAGAAGGTAGTGATGTCCGGCTCTCTGGGCTCGCCGAGGGATAACAGGATTGGCGGTGAAACTCGGGAGGAAGTCAGGGGTGCCGAACCGTATATACCGGAGGAAGAAAACCTTATCGATGTCGAGGAGCCGGCCGCGGAGCAATCCACCGCGCGCACGGAAAGCAGCTTTGCCGGCGAGGAGACCGCGCTGGAGCCGGAGGAATCGTATATCACGGAGGAAGAGCCTGTTGTGGACAGCATATCGGAGATACCCGATGAAACGGAGGAAATCCCGCTGCCTGAATCGGAGCTGCCCCTGGAGGAGGAGCTGCCGGAGGACTTCGTAAATGCCGCCCCCGGAACAATCCCGTCCACCCCTAAAGTGAACATGCTGGCGAACCTGATAACCTGGGTGGCCAGGATTAAAAAAGAAATCGGCTACGAGCGTCTGCCCACCCTGCTCGAGGTATACGGCATCAGCGGTCACCTCTCCTCCGAGCTGAAAGATATCATCATCCAGCTGGCGGAGATAACCGGGGACAAACCGGAGGTCGCCAGCGAGCCCGCGCTCTGGAGCCAGGCGATACTTTCCCTGCACGGTATCCTTACCGGCGGCGACGCCCCGCTTCACCCCATCATGCCTTTCATGGCCGCCGATGAACCAACGGAAGAGGAAACGGCCGAAGAAGAAAAACCGGAAGAGGCGCCGTACAAGCTGAAGCTGGTCCTCCCCGGCGGCAACGGTAAGGAAAAAGAGTTCACCATCAACCTCACCCCTCAGGAGGAAGACAACAAAAATAACAACAGCAGCAGCGCCGCCGCCCCCGGAAAAAAGAAAAAGAACAAACCGTCCTCACGGGAAAGGTGATAGACCATGGCTATGGGACAAAAAAAGAAGGAAAACATCATCACCGGTGTGCCGGAGGTGGACGAGAAGCTGGGCGGGGGCATCCCGCCGGGCTCGCTGTGCCTTGTCGAAGGGCATTCTGATTCCGGCAAGAGCGTCCTGTGCCAG
The DNA here is from genome assembly GCA_964442335.1 of uncultured Dehalococcoidaceae bacterium. GTDB lineage: Bacteria > Chloroflexota > Dehalococcoidia > Dehalococcoidales > RBG-16-60-22 > JBFYTX01. Next base: position 6,705 of record CAYTZI010000102.1, read on the forward strand.
CACCTCACCAACGGCACCCTGACCACCGGCGAAATCTCGGTGGCTTACTATACCACGGAAAACAACATTAAAAGCCTCATCACACAGATGGACTCGCTCGCGATGAACGTGATGGACCACTTCCTGGCGGACCGACTGCGCATATACCCGCTGGTCTTCCGCAGCAACATGCAGGGCGGGCGTAAACCCTTCTACGTCCTTATCAACCACTTTTCCCACCTGCCCCAGGACTTCAAGCTGATAATCGTGGACTCCATCACGCTTTTGATAGCCCACAGCAACCCGGTGGCTATCATCGATTTCTTTTCACGGTGCAAAGACCTCTGCGACCAGGGCCTGACGATAATCGTCGTGGCGCACTCGTACGCGTTCGAGGAGGATATCCTCTCCCGTACCCGTTCCCTGTGCGACGCGCGCTTCCGGCTGCGCCTGGAGCAGGTCGGCGATAGCATGATAAAGCTCATGGAGGTGCTTAAAGTACGCGGCGCCGAGCGGCCCACCGGGGATGTCGTGAGCTTCGATATCGAACCCCGGCTCGGGATGAGAATCATCCCGCTGGCTAAAGCCAGAGTCTAGGAGAATGGATGCTGCTTCTTCCGTTTGAGCTGAAAGCCTGCCCCGGGGAGTGCGGGAAGGAGTGCGGGGCCAGAATCGAGAAATGCCCGGCCTTCCCCGAACTCCCGGAGAATTTACAGGAGGTATGCAAGGAGTCCCCCCACCTCCTCCAGTACCTGCGCATACTCGTCGATAGCAACATCGGCGTGCCGCAGTACTTCGAGAAGATAACCCGCGCCCAGAAAGGGATTAAAAACCCCAACATCATTTATAAGGTGGGGAACGGGGTGTTCGTCCACGTGCTGGCCAACCCGGAGGACATCCGGGACTTCTATATCGCCGTGGAGCCCAGCCTCATCGATGGCCAGGAAGATACCCTCGACGAGCTTGAACTGCGCCTGGCGGAATACGTCGAGGAGCTTGAAGGCGTCGCCGATTCCTCTAAACGCCTCGAAATCATCATGGGAATCGTGGACAGGGTTGTCTCGGTCAACGGCCACAGACCGCATAAAGCCGACGAAAAAAAGCCCGAAAAATCCCGGGGTGATAAAGGCAAAATATGCGTTACGAATTTGCAGTACACCGCCCTTCGCTACCTGTTGAGGCGCAAGCTGGAAGGCATGGGCATGCTCGACCCCATGATACTTGACCCCAATATCGAGGATATCTCGTGCTCCGGCCTGGGAAATATCTTCGTGGAGCACAAGATTTTCGGCGGTCTCCGCGCCAGCATCGGTTTCGAGACCAACGATGCCCTGGACAAGTTCGTTATCGAGCTGGCAGAAGGCATCAAGCACCCCGTCACCTTCCGCGAGCCGGTGGTGGACGCCACCCTGCCGGACGGCTCGCGTATCAATATCGTCTACGGCGCCGATGTCTCCAAGCGGGGCAGCAACTTCACCAT
>CAYTZI010000103.1:0-3624 GCA_964442335.1 uncultured Dehalococcoidaceae bacterium
CCGGTCGTCTTGAAGTTGACCTTGATGCCCGCTGCCCCGAGGTTATTGTTCGCCAGCCACCGGGCGGCGGCTACCAGCCCCAAATCATCGAGCAGGGTGGGACGGAGCTCGTATATTATCCTGTGTATCTCATCGAGAGCGCCAAGGGCTATCTGCTCCACTTTTCTCAGTCTCGTCCTGGCTTTCTCGGCGCCGGACGGCAGTATGGAGGCCACCGCTTCAAGACTGGCCGCCAGGCTGGCCAGAGACTGGCTCGTCTCGTCGTGCAGCTCTCTGGCGATTCTTCTCCGTTCTTCCTCCTGAATGGTGAATATTTCGCCCAGCAGTTCGCCGCGGCTCTCGTCCTTGTGCTGTACCTCCTGGTGCAGCTTGGCGTTTTCGATGGCGATGGCTATCTGTGGCGCGATGCTGTCCAGAAGCTGTATGTCTTCGGCGGAGAATTTTCGGGCATCGTGACTGGCAATCGTCAGCACGCCCAGGACTTTATCTCTTACCTTCAGCGGGATGGCGGCAAAAGCCCGCAGCTTTTCCGCCGACACCAGAGCGGGATGGGCCACACGGGGGTCCACCGTGACGTCGTCCACCATTATGGCCTTGCCGCTCTGGGCCACACTACCCACAATGCCCTCGCCCACGCGAAAGCACACGGACTGCGCATACTCCCTGGAAAGGCCGTTGTGTACCCGGTAGCACAGCATGTGCCTTTCCTCGTCCAGCAGGAGTATGCCCCCGGTATTTCTCTTCATTATTTCCAGCGTCTTCTCAATGGCACTGTAGAGGACGGTGTCAAGGTCCAGCGATTGATTCACCGCGGAGGCGACCGCGTTTATCGCCACGAGGTTCTGCCAGGCCTCGATGCTTTTCGATTCCGCTTCCTTGGCCTCGGTGACGTCCCGCATCAGCTCGGTAACGGCGATGACGGCGCCGCGGCTGTCTTTTATCGGTGAGGCAATGATGTCGAGGTATCTCTCCTGCTCTTCGCCATCGACCTGATAGAGATGGCGGTGGGTTACCCGCGCCGGTTTGCCGGTTTCCCATACCGTCTTGAGCGGGCATTCATGATACGGCGGATGGGAGGACCCGGGCTCGCCGTGAGCGACATCGTAGCAGTATTTCCCGATTATTCCCCGCCTGTTTTTGCCGTACCTCGAGAGGACCGCCTCGTTAGCCTGTATAATCCGGTAATCCCTGTCGATTACTATCAGTTCATCTTCAAGGCTATTGAGAACGGCCTTCAGGTAGTCTCTGTACCTGATATAAGGCTTTATCGGTTTGCTTACATTGCGTGCTATCGACGGCGCTTTATTGCCGTCTCTCCCGGCTGGCTTCACGGAAGACGTCTTTTTCATCAGCACCCTCCCCGGTAGATTGTAGCCTTCTCCCCGCTGATTGGAATCATCTAATTATTTACATTATACAAAATAAAAGCAAGAAACATCATCTAAATGACAGTATGACCATTAATTACCGGCCGCTTGGGCCGTCAGCTTCCCGTAGTTTTTCGTCAGTTCTTCAACCTCGATTATGTTCATATCCGTTCCTCTACCTGTATCGGTTTCAGGCCGGAGGATTGCCTGACGGGTGGTCTCTGTAAAATCGGAATCCATGGTTGAGATGTCATATATTTGTTATATTTCCTCTATCTTTTTTATAACTTTTCCATCGAGATACATCTAGAATTGACTTCAGAAATAGAGCCAAGACCTCACCGTCAAACCGGTGGCGGATTTTACCGCTCGATACCGCTGCCTTACGGCGTCTATTCCGGCAAGGAACAAAATATAAGTAAGGGGGTGCGCGATGACTTACCTGCCTGATATCTACCGGGAATTTATGCGGGAATTCCCTGATATCGTTGCCGCATATGACGGCCTGGCGGCTAAATGCCATGACTGGGGCCCGCTCGATGAGAAGACAAGGAGGCTCATTAAACTCGGCATCGCCATAGGGTCGAGTTCTGAAGGAGGCGTCAGGTCGCATGCACGCCGGGCGCTTGAGGAGGGAGTAAAGAATGACGAGCTCCGCCACGCTGTGGTCCTGGCGCTCACGACCGCAGGATTCCCCGCGATGATTGCCGCCATGAAATGGGTGGACGAGGTTATCAACAGCCACCAAGCCGGGTAAACTTGCAGTCTTTACCGCCAATCGTTTATATTCAACCGCGTCATAAATAATGCCGGTTTCGTCCCGGCCTGGATTTTACGTAATCCATCTTCGCCTGATGTTATACAGGCTCGACATGAACAGAACGACGCAGAACGCGCCGAGAACGACGAAATCGAGAGTGAAAGACATGATATGCCCGCCGTCGACCGCGCCGTGGAGTATATCGACGCCGTAAGTCACGGGCAGCACGTAAGAAAGCCAGCGGATATATACGGGCAGCGACATGACGGGAAAGAACAGCCCGCACAGGAAAATCATCGGGAAACGGAAAAAGTTGGAGAAGGTCTGGGCTTCGAAAATCTCGCTGACCGAGACGGCGATGAAAAGTCCGAGGAAAGTCGACGCGATGCCGATGAGGATGATGGCCGGTATGACCAGGGACCATACAATCCCCGAAAGGTCTGTCAGGAACGCGGCGATTATTACCGGCACGAAAGCGTTGACGATTCCGAAAAGGATGGCCCCCGAGGTCTTGGCGAGCATCAGGACCTCCAGGGAAATAGGTGCCAGCAGCAGTCTCTCAAACGAACGGCTGCGTTTTTCGAAGGTGATGGTCACCGCCAGCATCGATGTTGTCCCGAAGAGAATGGATATGGTCATGACCCCCGGTAAAAGCGCCCAAACGCTGTCCAGCCCGCTGCCGGACCGGATAAAGAACATGCCCGTCCAGGCCAGGGGGAAAATAATGCCCCAGGAGACGTTGGGCGGCTTGAGGTAATAGGCCCGCATGTCCTTGGCAAGGATGCTCCAGAAAGCAATCCAGCGTTTCATTGATTTTCCCCGCCCCCGGCCTTTTCCTTCTCTTTACGCATCAGTCCCGCTTCAATGCCCGTCACCTGGACAAAAACGTCCTCCAACGAAGGCTGGTATTTGCGTGCCTCGGTCACCTGAATGCCTCGCTCGTCAAGAAAACGCGCGATGGCAGTTATGTTGACCATTTCGTTCGACTCGACCCGGATTTGCCCCTCCACGTTCTGGAAACTATAACCGGGAAAAGCCGCAATAAGGTCTCCACATAGATTTTCTCCGGAATCCGAGATAGATAGCAGCATTACATGCTTCCCCTTCACCGGCTGGAGCAAATCCGCCGTGCGGTCCGTCCGCACAATCCGTCCGCTGACGATGAAGGAAATACGCTCGCAGAGCCGCTCCGCCTCTTCGATGTAGTGGGTGGTGAGAAAAACGGTCGTCCCCTGGCGGTGCAGCTCTTCGATTATCTGCCTGACCTGGCGGGCGCTGGCGACATCAATCCCCGTGGTCGGTTCGTCGAGAAACAGGATAGGCGGCTTATGGATGATGCCGGCGGCAAAGGTGAGTTTACGCTTCATGCCCCTGGAATAGCCTGCAAACTTGCGGTCGGCGGCATCAACAAGACCGAACATTTCCAGCAGGTCCCGGGACCTTTTCCGGCGCTCGCTCTTTCCCATCCCGTAGAGGGCCGCGCAGAAGCAGAGGTTA
>CAYTZI010000103.1:3634-8155 GCA_964442335.1 uncultured Dehalococcoidaceae bacterium
GAAGCCGGACAGCTCGGGATAAAGGTTGCTTTCATCAGGAACCACGCCTATCAGGTGCTGGGCTGCCTTGGGATTACGGGTGCAGTCTATACCGCTGATGTAAATCTTGCCTGCGTCCGGCCTGGCCAGTCCGGTTAGCACGTTAATGGTGGTGGTCTTGCCGGCGCCGTTGGGCCCCAGAAAGCCGAACAGTTCGCCGCTGTTTACCCGGAAGCTGATGTCCCTCACCGCCGCCACCTCTCCATAGCTTTTGGACAATCCGGACACCTCTATTGCCGACGACGTGCTAGGGACCATCGTTCTTCTCCTGATGAGACCCTTTAGCCCTTTTTACTCCGGGGTTGAGAGCTTCCATTACCCGCTCTTGAATCAGGGTAACGGTTTCCTGGTTGACGAAATAGTGAACGCGATAGCCGCGCCTTTTGCCTTTGACCAGGCCCGCCGACTTTAGCACTCGCAGGTGCTGCGATATTGCCGGTTGTGTTACTCCTAGTCGACGCGCCAGCGCATTCACGCAAAGAGCGTTCGGCTCTTTCTGCCGGGAAAGAAGCCTCAGTAGCTTCAGCCGCGTCGGGTCAGCCAGCACGCCGAATATTGCCGCCTGTTGCTCGATGTCAGTCATGAATATTTAACTCTATAAGTACTCACTAATAAACTTATATTATCATTATTTATTGTGGGAATCAATTTACGGTTAAAGCAAACGGCACAGCGGCATGTTTTTCAGTAACAATAGATTTATTGCAATTTTTTGAAGTGTACGGGGGCGATTATAAAACCAGGTACTGTTTACATATGGTTAATTTCTATTACTCACCCACTGGCCCCCTCTCAAACAGGTTTATATTTGATTTTCAGACTTTAGCTTGTTTGAGAGGGGGAAAGAATTTGAGAGAGGGCGAAGCCCCCTCTCTCTTTTACTCCCCTCTCCGGCCATAAAGACCTATGGATTATTCCAGTGCCTCTGGCTGGAGAGGGGATAAAGGGGTGAGGTTGGCACCGACAACCAGAAGCAAATAGTGCCTGAAATTAATATTCATATCCGGTACTACCCGGGTTTATACGCGCAGTGCGGGTCCTCCGCGTACATATCGCCGCTATGTACGTAGGCGCTCGCCCGGCACCCGCCGCAGATATTATTGAACTTGCAGTCCCTACATTTACCTTTGAGATTGGCCGGGTCGGCCAGCTTACGGAGTACCTCAGAGCTGCGTATTCTTTTAATCATCGTCTCGAAAGAGTCGGTCCTGATTTCCCCGAACGCCAGTCCCAGGGGCCCGCAGACGTACACTTTACCGTCGCTCTGCACCTCCAGCCAGTCATTTTCCTCAAGGTCAGTGCGTATGCAGCAGCGGTTGCCAAGCACGAGGTCCGGCTCTCTCGTCTTGAGAATGCGGTTATAGAATATGTCATAAGGACCCAGTTTAATTTTATTTCCCAGCTCCTTGCTGAGGGAATAAATCTCATTGAGTTCCCTCTCGTGCTCTGCCGGCGACGGCTCCAGCGGCACAAGCTTCGACCTCTGTTCCTCGGCGCATATCGGTTGCGGAATCAGGCAGGCCAGGCTGAATTCCCTCGCCCCGACTTCCAGCGCCAGGTCAGCCATCTCCTTGATATGGGGGACAACGTACCTGGTGTTCAGGACGCTGAGCGTGGAAAGGATTCCCTGCCCGGAGCAGGCCAGAGCCGCGCCGACGCTGTTTTCATATGCCCCGCCCCCCCGGAGCATATCGTCCACTTCTTTCGGGCCGTCGATGCTTACGAGGACCTGGCAGTTGTATGAAGCCAGGCGCCTGGCCAGGTCACGCTCCCTGTTTATCGTCCGCCCGTCTGTCTTTAGATAAAGGTGCAGCCCGAGTTTTGCGGCATGCTCGATAAGCTCGAGCAGGTCCTCCCTGAGAAACGGCTCGCCGCCCGTGATAAATAGATACTCGGCCCCGAAGTCCGCTGCCATATCGAACATTCTTTTAGCTTCTTTGGTATTTAGCTCATTCGATAAAGCCTTGCCGTCACCCAGGGAATACGCGTATCTTCTTTCTTCTGCCCTGGTACATCCCCAGATCAGATATCTTAAACCGCTCATATATGCCTCCTTTTCTCAAACTATCAGTTATTCTTACTGCATCGAGCCGAAAATCTCCGGCTGTATCATGCCGGCAAGCTGAACGAGCGCCTCGGTCAACCTGGGGCCGGGGCGGCTGACGATATTGGCTTCGATTTCGTACAGCCTGTCGTTGGCGCGCGCGTCCACGTTCTCAAGTCTACTATCCGTGCGCAAAAACGGCAGCGCTGATTCAGCCGACCCCATGCTGCTCCCGGCGATTATCACCTGGGGATTTGCCTCGACAACCGCCTCCAGGCTGACCGACGGATAACCATCGAGGCCCTGGAAAATGTTCCTTCCGCCCGCCAGTTCAATCAGTTCATTGATGAGAGTTCCCGAGCCGGCGGTATATAAGGGGTCGGCTCTGACCACGTAAAACACCCCGGGCCTCTCCGCCGGTAACAGGTCTTTCGTCTTATCGGCTATCGCCTGAAATTGGTCGTGCATTTCGGCGACTAACTGCGATGCTTCCTGGCTTCTACCCGTGCAATTTCCGATAAGGGTTATTGCTTCAAACACCTCTTGAGTGTTTCCCGGACTTATGACCACGACCGTTAACCCGAGGTCTTCCATCTTCGGAATGGTTTCCGCTTCGTGAATGCTGGTAGCGAAGATGATATCAGGCTCAAGCTGGACTACTCTCTCAAAATCGACCGTGTTATAGCCGCCAATTTTCGGCTTCTCTGTCGCCGCCTGGGGATAATCACAGTATTCGGTTACCCCCACCACCCGGTCGGCGAGTCCTAATGCAAACAGGATTTCAGTATTGCTCGGGGCAAGAGAAATGATTCTCTGGGGGACTTTATCAAGTGTTATCTCTTTGCCGGACTGGTCGGTGATCTGGACCGGGAACGCGGACGGACTTTCCTGCGGCGATGAGCAACCGAAAAGGAAAACAAGAGCCATGGTCAGGGTCAGGAATGGGAAAACCAGGTACATCATGCCGGGCTTGCGTTTCATACAGGCCTCCTTCAACTTGATAATAAAAAACCCCTCGCCTTCAGCCGAGGGGTAATACAGACTTAACAAAAAGTCCTACCACTCCCCGCGGAGTGCTGTAGGCTATTCCGGGGCTGGCGTTCTGGCTTATGATGGCTTAGCCATCAATCACAGCGGCGCGGCCGCGTCGGACTTTCACCGACTTGCTTTCCAGTTAGGCCCTCGCTTGCGCTCGGGCACCCTCTCTTACATATTCTTTTCGTGCAGTATACAACAATCCGGAGAAACCTGCAAGTTTAATAACTATGGGTTATAACGGAAATTCCGGATGACCTGAATAGAGCTTCGTACGTTTCTTAAATTAAAGTCGTTAAAGATAGTAAGCTGCCTGGTTCTTGATATGCAGATTGGCGAGTGTTATAATTACAGCATCAATTGTTCCAGTTTATGGTCAAATCTGCAAACTCATAAACGCCATCTATTGGTTAGTCCTGTAGTCAGCCGCATATTAAGCGGCATTAAAATTTATACGTGGGAAAGAAAGCTCTTTTATGAGCGTGACGGTAAATGCCTATTACTTTTTAACTCATCTGACTGATGATGTCGATGTGATGCATATTGTAATGATGCTGACCGGTGGGTAAGCTGGTTTTTGTAATTTTTTACTAATTACAGGGAAGGAGAAAATGATTTAGTTATGGAAGAAAAAGTTCTCGTCTTTGACCCGGCTTTGTGTACGGGCTGTATGCGCTGTATGACAACCTGTTCTACTTACAATAATGGAGCGACTAGCCTGTCCAGAGCCCGGCTTCATATAGCCAGGCATGAAGGGCATGCTCTCACCAGGATTGATGAGGAGGATGACCTTATTTTTGAATCTCTTAGCTGCCGGCAGTGTGATAAGCCGTACTGTATGTATTTCTGTCCGGTGCGGGCTATCAGTAGAAATAAAGAGACCGGGGCGATGGTTATCAACTATGACAGGTGTATCGGCTGCCGGATGTGCGTTACAATGTGTCCTTTCGGTGCCGCTCTCTACGATGCGGGCAGGAACCGGGTTATCAAATGCGAGCTTTGTGACGGAGACCCGCAGTGCGTGAAGTTCTGTCCCTCCGGCGCTCTGCAGTTCCTGCCGAAAGGGCTTGCCCATACTCCTAAGATTGCTCGCCTGGCTAAGAAAGTAGTCGAGCTCGGGCCGAGTATTGCCGAGCAAATTCCTGCCGGGGAGGATAAGCATGTCAGTTCCTAAAGGATACGCTGGAAATGTAGCCATAATTGATTTAACCAGGCAGGAGGCACAGATAGTACCTACCGAGAAGTTCTGGAGAGAGTATGACATTGACCCCCGGCTCTGGCTGGGCGGCGACGGGTTCATTACCAAGATTCTCTGGAAGGATTTCCCGGAGGCGATAGACCCTCTCGGCCCTGAGAATGAGATTATCATTGCTACCGGGCCGTGGACAGCCACGGCGGCTCCC
>CAYTZI010000104.1:0-7986 GCA_964442335.1 uncultured Dehalococcoidaceae bacterium
GCTCGTTACCGACTTTATTACCACGCCCAGCTCGCCCTCATAATCGACCCGCTGCGACGCTTCCGGGTAAATGATTTTGTCTTCCGTTCCTATCACTGCGGTGGAGGGCTTGATAAATATCAGGGGCTCGGCGGGGATAGAGCTGTTCATCTCCGCACCGTGGCTGCGGTAGTTCACCCCCAGCGCCACCACTTTAGAAGGCGTGCAGGGAGCCAGCAGCCGTAAATCGCTGTAGCGGTGGTACTGATTGGTGGTCGTTATTCCATCGAAGGGCGCGCCTTCAAGGCCCTGGATGCCATCGGCGAGGACGATGCCGTATCCCGGTTTTTGCCCGTGGGTGAAGCGCACGATTTTCACAGTCTGAGTTTAACATCCGTAAGCCGACGATTCAAGGATTGCAGGTTTTACATAATTGCCTGCCGAAGCTAAATGTGATATATTGTAGTAATGAAAACGGACCCGGATTTCATACCGTCGGGAGGGGTCACCTCTCCGGGGGGATTTACAGCCGGCGCCACCTCCGCCGGGGTAAAAAACAAGGACAAACGCCGGCCGGACCTGGGGATTCTATTATCTGAGGCGCCCTGCGCCGCGGCGGCGGTCTTTACCACCAATAAAGTCAAGGCCGCTCCCGTGCTGCTGGACATGGCGCGTTTGAAGAAAGGTACGGCGAGGGCGGTGGTAATGAACAGCGGCTGCGCCAACGCCTGCACCGGCGCGAAGGGGACGGCGGACGCCATAGAGATGGCGGAGCTTGCCGCCCGCCATGCCGGCGTAAAGCCTGAGGACATGCTCGTCGCCAGTACGGGCGTTATTGGAATGATGCTGCCGATGGACCGCATCCGGGCGGCGATGCCGCGTATCAAGCTTACCGCGGACGGGGGCCACGACCTCGCCCGGGCGATAATGACGACGGATACCGTGCCCAAGGAGGCGGCGGTGAAGGGGGACGGCTTTATCATCGGGGGAATGTTGAAGGGCTCGGGCATGATTCACCCGGACATGGCTACCTTGCTCTGCTTTCTCACCACCGACGCCCCGGTGGATATCTCTTTCCTGCAGCGGGCGCTGCGGCGGGCGGTGGACGTGTCTTTTAACATGCTGTCGATAGACGGCGACGGCAGCACCAACGATATGGCGCTAATTCTGGCCAGCGGCGCGGCCGGCGGCAAAACGATAGCACAGGGTACGCCGAGGGCGCCGGCATTCCAGCGGGCGCTGAATAAGCTGTGTATCTATCTTGCCAGAGAGACTGCCCGCGATGGCGAGGGGGCGACCCGGCTCATCGAGGTGAGAGTGACGGGAGCGAAGAGTCAGCAGGACGCCAGGCTGGCGGCAAGGGAGGTTGTCGGCTCGGCGCTGGTGAAGGCGGCGGTGCACGGCAGCGACCCCAACTGGGGGCGAGTGCTGGCGGCGGCGGGCCGGAGCGGCGCCGCTGTGGCTGCGGAAAAAATGGAGCTGTACCTGGGAGATAACCGGGTGGTTAAAAACGGCTCGCCGGTGGAGTTCGATAAACAGAAAGTGGTGAAATACCTCGATGGCAAAGAGGTCCTGATAGCGCTGGACCTGCACCTGGGACGCGGCGCGGCGACCGCCTGGGGGTGCGACCTCTCCGAGGAATACGTCAAAATTAACGCCGAGTATACGACATAGAGTATAGAATGAGAAGCGTAATTGTTATAAAGATAGGCGGCTCTACCTTCGGGAGCGGAGACACGACCCTGGATGATATCGTGGCCCTGCAAAAGAAGGGCGCGGCTTTGATTGTGGTGCACGGGGGAGGCTCTACCGTGACCGACTGGCTGAAACGAATGGGCGTATCGGCGAAGTTCGTCCGCGGGGAGCGCGTCACGGATACACCCACCCTCGATGTGGCCGCGGCCGTGCTGTCCGGCCTCGTGAACAAAGAAATCACCGCCGCGATTAATCTAAAGGGCGGAAAAGCCGCCGGCGTCAGCGGCGTGGACGGCGCTCTCATCGAAAGCCGCGTGAAAGACAAAGAGATGGGCTGGGTGGGGTCGGTGGAAAAAGTGAATCCGGCCCTGCTGGAAGCGCTGCTTAAAGCGGGCTTTATACCGGTCGTCTCCCCCATCAGCCTGCTGTCTATCGATAGGCCCGGCGGTGCGCCCGGAATAGTTAACGTCAACGGCGACCCCGTGGCCGGGGACATCGCGGCGGCGCTGGGCGCGGCGAGGCTCGTCTATCTTACCGATGTCGAAGGAGTGAAAGACAGCTCCGGCGAGCTGATACCCCGGCTTTCGGCAAAGGAGGCCGAAGCCAAGATACTTTCCGGCGTTATCGCCGGGGGTATGATTCCCAAGATAAACGCCTGCCTCAAGGCTTTAAAAGCGGGCAGTATTGCCCGTATAATAGATGGGAGGAAGCCGCACGCCCTGCTCAACGAGATAGAAAGCGGCGGTTCGGGAGGAACGACTTTATACAAGTAGCTGTTGGAGATAATATTAAATATGACTGACTGGCAGGGGCTTGAAAAAAAATACTATATGCAGGTGGTCGCCCGCACGCCGGTGACGCTGGTGCGGGGTAAGGGCGCCCGCGTCTGGGACGATAAAGGCAAAGAGTACCTCGATTTCGTGGCGGGGTGGGCGGTGGACAGCCTGGGGCACTGTCACCCGGTGATAACCGATGCCCTCAACAAGCAAGCGCGCACCCTCGTCCAGACCTCCAACCAGTTTTTCACTGTTCCGCAGGTGCGGCTGTCCGAGCTTTTGGTCAAAAACAGCTGTATGGACCGGGTCTTTATCTGCAACAGCGGGCTGGAAGCCAATGAGGCTGCTGTCAAGCTCGCCCGGCGCTACGGTCACCTGAAACTGAACGGCGCTTACGAGGTCGTAACAACGTTCAACTCCTTTCACGGCCGCTCGCTTTTAATGACCGCCGCCACCGGACAGGAGAAATTCCACAAGCCTTACGTCCCCCTGCCGGACGGCTTCGTGAACGTTAGATTTAACGATGTCGAGGCCATCAAGACGGCCACCACGGAAAAAACGTGCGCCGTCATGCTGGAGCCGGTGCAGGGCGAGGGCGGCGTTAACGTCCCCGATGACGACTACCTGAAAAAGGTGAGAGAATGGTGCGATACTAGAGGAATATTATTGATACTGGACGAAATCCAGACCGGGGTGGGGCGTCTCGGGGCACTCTGGGGATATGAGCTGTACGGCGTCGAGCCGGATATCATAACTCTGGCCAAGGGACTGGCGAGCGGTATTCCCATCGGGGCCGTGGCGGCGAAGGAAAACGCCTCGGTGTTCGCTCTCGGTGAGCACGGGTCTACCTTCGGCGGCAACCCGGTCACCAGCGCCACGGCGTACGCCGTGCTTAAATACATTATTGATAAAGACATTCCCGCCCATGTTAAGAAGGTCGGGCAATACCTGATGGACGCACTGCTGGCGCTGAAAAACAAGTATCCCTTCATCACCGAGGTGCGGGGTCGCGGCCTGCTGGTGGCTGTCCAGTTCGAAAGCGATATCGCCGGGGATGTATTGACCGCCTCCCTTGAAAAAGGACTGCTCGTAAATCAGGTCAAGCCGGACGCCATCCGGCTGATACCCCCGCTGATTATCGGCAATAAAGACGCGGACAAAGCTATCGGCATTCTGGACGCGGTATTTTCTGGAATTGTTAAGCGATAATTGCTAGAATTAAAGCTAAGGCATGGGGATGGCAAAGAAAATCGGCAGAACAGGGATTGTGGTAACCCTGCTCGGCATCATCTTTTTTACCATAATCTCGCTGATACTGCTATTCGAGTCAGATGTCGGGATGGCTAAAGAAATCGGCGCCGAGGAACTCATCGTCTATGACCGCTCGCTGGTGCCGGTTGGGGTCGTTGACGACGCGATGAAAAAGGCGCCCGAGCTGGTCGGTGATGACCCTGAGAAGCAGGAAAACATGACCGACCGCCTGATAGCCACGTACATGCAGGTCAGGGAGACGGATGTCGTTATTTTCTTTAACTCGGGGGGCTGGGGGTGGAACGTGAAGGAAGATACTCCCGGATGGGCTACCATCCTCGACGGGCTGCAGGGCCAGCTGTCCGAGCTGGGATATCAGTCGCTTATTCTGAACTACCAGCGCACGAAACCGGGCATAAAGGCCATCATCAAGGAGTTTTTTGAGGCGGCCACGCGCTATCCCAAGAAATCGCACGACCTTTCGCTGCAGGTTGAGTTTCTCACCGATAACCTGCCCGACCTCAAAGTCATTATCGCCGGGGAAAGCACCGGGACGGTTATATCCGGCAGGACCATGGGGCTGCTGAAAGACAACGGTCAGGTCTACAGCATCCAGACCGGCACGCCTTTCTGGTACCGGCCGGAAAATTCGGACAGGACTCTCCTGATGAACAGCAACGGGCGCGGTATCGATACCTTCAGCTACGGCAACGTCCCCGCGATGGTCTGGGCTACGGTCAAGGGATGGTTCGGCATGACATCGCCGGACGATAACCCGGGCGATATTCTAAGCTGGCTGAAAGCACCGGGACATAACTATTCCTGGGACTATCCCGGCGTTTCTTCGGCGGTGATTAACTTCCTGGAGAATAATTTCCCCCGGCAGGGCTAACGGTATACGGAGGAATTCTGTGACGGATAAAGTTGTTCTGGCTTACAGCGGAGGGCTCGATACATCGGTTGCCGTAAAGTGGCTGCGCGATAAGTATAACGTTGATGTCATCGCGGTGACCATCGACGTCGGCAATGAGAAGGACTTTGCCGCGGTGAAGCAGAAAGCCCTTAAAGTTGGCGCCCTTAAAGCTATAGTTATCGACGGCAAGGAGCTTTTCGTCAGGTATTTCATCTTCCCGGCGCTCCAGGCGAACGCGCTTTACGAAGGGCAGTACCCGCTGGCGACCGCTCTGTCCCGGCCCCTCATGGTCAAGCTGCTGGTGGACACCGCGCTGGCCGAGGGAGCGGTGGCGATAGCGCACGGCTGCACCGGCAAGGGCAACGACCAGGTCCGGTTCGAGGTCGGGATAAACGCTCTGGCCCCCCAGTTAAAGATAATGGCGCCCGCCCGGGAGTGGGGCATGAACCGCGAAGAGACCATCGCCTACGCTAAAAAACACGGTATACCGGTCCCCGTTACGGTGTCCAGCCCCTACTCCATCGACGAATGTTTATGGGGCCGCGCCATAGAGTGCGGCGCCATCGAAGACCCCTGGACGGAGCCGCCCGCCGATGCCTATACCATGACCGTTTCCCCCGATAAAGCCCCGGACAAGCCGCAGTACCTGGAAATCGGGTTTGAAAAGGGCGTGCCCGTATCTATCGATGGTAAAGAGATGGAAGGGGTAGAACTCATCAAAAAGCTCAACGAAGCAGCCGGCAGGCACGGCGTCGGCCGCATCGACCATATTGAAAACCGCGTGGTGGGGATAAAGAGCCGTGAAATCTACGAGGCCCCGGCGGCGGTCGTTTTGATACAGGCGCACCAGGCGCTGGAAGCCATGACGATGTCTAGAGACCAGCTCCGCTTCAAGCAGAAGGTGGCGGTGGAGTACTCCGAGCTTATCTATAACGGGCTCTGGTTCAGCCAGCTTAACCGCGACCTCTCGGCGTATATTTTAAGCTCGCAGCGGTATGTCACCGGCACGGTAAAGATGAAGCTGTTCAAGGGGCAGGCGACGGTGGCGGGGCGTAAATCCCCGTGGTCGCTCTATAACCTGGGCCTGGCCACTTACGATAAAGGCGACGAGTTCAACCAGAAAGCCGCCGAGGGCTTTATCCACCTGTGGGGGCTGCCCCTGAAGACCCAGGCGCAGGTGCAGCTGCTGGGGGACAAAGAGGGGCCGCTGAGCATTATGGGCCCCGCGGAGGGGGAAGAAAAAAATGGAAATTGATATTCTTAAACTTGCGGAAAGAGCTAAGCAAGAGATTCCTTCAGTTAATGAGATACTTGAAGAAGCCACGCAAAATCTTAATATTAATTCATTAGATAAGGAACAGATATTAAATAATTTTGGTAATTACGTTAAGGATTTGGAAGATGAGGCCAAGAATATTTATTTGCATTATGAAAATTTAGCGTTTGAAAAGCTTCTTGGATTATTTAATCATGAAAAAAGGTCATATACTTATGATGAGGTTAAGATACTGATTAATGCGGCTAGAAGACTTGAATTTGTTGCAGGACAAATGAGGAAGGCCAGAGGTGGGGCAAATTTCCAAAAATTGTTACAAAAATTATTAAATTACTCTGGTGTGCCTTGCGAAACACCAACAAAAGAAATAAAAAAGCAACTAAAAAGAATTGACTTAGTATGCCCCTCCGCTGATATCGCTATTAAGAAACCAGATAAAGCTATATTTCTCGCCGTTAAACGAACGCTGAGGGAGAGATGGAAACAGGTTGTTCCAGAACAAATGAAAGGAGCACGGCTTTACGTAGTAACGATAAACGGCACATGTCCGGAAGGTAAAGCCCATGAAATCAATGAAGCTGGATTAATAGCTTATGTTCCAGAGGCTTTAAAGAGTCAAAAACATCTAGTTGATAAATCATGGATAAGACCTCTCTCTGAACTACCTAAAGATGTTAAATAAAATATTAGATAGTATGAACAGCGTAAATCTGATTGAAAAATTTCAAGAATTAGACTGGACTTTTCGAGGTATAAAGGCCAGAGAAGGGATACATGGCTTACACTCATATCCTGCGATGATGGCGCCACCGGTAGCAAGAAGACTTATTGGCGAATTGACAAACCGCGGGGATACGGTTTTAGATCCTTTCTGCGGCTCTGGTACAGTATTAGCTGAAGCTGTAATGTTGGGCAGAAATGCAATAGGTTATGATATCAATCCTTTAGCCTTGTTAGTTGCTAAAGTTAAGACAACTCCAATTAACCCTGAAAGTCTCGTTGCAGCGTTAGAAAGTGTAGAAAGAATAGCCGAGGCTATTATACCTGAATATGTTGTTTTACCGGAATTTAGTAATATACAATTTTGGTTTAAAGCTGAAGTTATTACAGAGCTTGCAAGATTGAAAAGTGCGATAGAACATATTCAAAATGAGGATATAAGGAGGTTCTTTAATTTAGTTTTTGCTAGAACAGTTAGACAAGTAAGTAATACTAAAGGAAAAGAGTTCAAACTTGTAAGAATGCCTCCGGAAAAGCTTGAAACTTTTAATCCCAAAGTTTTTTTTACATTCAAAATGATTTCATTAGAATGTATAAAACTTATGGGAGATCTCTATAACAATATAGAAAATATGCCAATCCTAGTTGAAATACATCATCACGATTCAAGAACAATATTACCTGTAGAAGGGTTAGTTGATCTCATGTTAACATCTCCACCGTATGGCGATTCTAGAACAACTGTGGCCTATGGTCAGTTTTCGAGATTGGCGCTACAATGGTTGGGAATGTGGGAAAAGGACGTTGATCGTGAGGGTTTGGGTGGTAAGCCTTTTGGGTATGATATAGGGTTTCCTTTGATTAGACAGGCAATCACTAAAATAAGAAATATAGATGAAAAAAGGTCAAAAGATGTTGAGTCTTTTTATTTTGATCTGTTCAAATGCATAAGAAACATAGCACGAATTATTAGGTTAAAGGGATATGCGGTTTTTGTGATAGCTAACCGAAAAGTAAAAGGAGTTATTTTACCAAATGACCAAATAATAGTGGAGATGCTTAATCCTTTTGGATTCTCACATATGGGTACACTGCATAGAGAAATTCCGAACAAGAGAATGCCCTCAAGAAACAGCCCGTCAAATGTACCGGGTGAAACAGACGTCACTATGCTAAATGAACAAATCGTTCTTTTTAAAAAGGATAAGAATATTTAAGCATGACTCACATCCGTGGTCGTTTTTCAAAAGCGGCGGATAAAGCGGTAGCGAAGTATACTACGTCGCTGCCCTTCGACCAGCGGCTTTATAAGCAGGACATCGCCGGTAGCACCGCCCACGTCAAAATGCTCGCCGGGCAGGGCATTGTCACGCGTG
>CAYTZI010000105.1:0-7949 GCA_964442335.1 uncultured Dehalococcoidaceae bacterium
ATAGTCTATTTTAGCCTGTTTTGGGTATCCCCAGCCACCTGGGGGTCCTGTCCATATAATCGCGGTAGGCATCGCCCCACTTTTCGACGCAGCTCCGCTCTTCGACATTAGCGTAAACGACGCAGCCTGTCACCAGTACAACGAAGAGAAGCAGCATAACCCATGAGGCGGTAAGGATACCCAGTCCCAAAAAGAAGACGAACATGGTAACGTACATCGGGTGCCGCGAATAGCGGTACAGCCCTCCGGAAACGTTGCTGTTTTTTGGCGAGGTAGCCCAGTTTATCAGGACCACGGTATAAGCAATCAGCCCTATCAGAGTGATGGGCAGGCCTGCATAAAACCATGCCGTGCCCGGTTTAATCGGCAGAAATATGGAATATATCATGGCCGGCAATAGAAGCAGTTTAGAAGAGGATGCGAATAACGTGGATACTCTGGACAGCCTGGTCTCTTTAACGGAGGGCACGCTTTTCTTGATAGCGATATAGAAAAAGTAAACAAACGATAGCAGAAGGTACGCCATGAAAATCCAGGCGTTCCAGACGCCGATACTAAATGCCGGTACTAGTGACATAGTTTACCCCCCCTTAATTCACTTTGCGACGGATTTCGGTATCCCTATCCATCTGGGAGTTCTGGCCATGTATTTCCTATAGGCATCACCAAATTTCTTAGTTGTTGAACTCTCTTCTGTAATTGCTAAGAAGTGGGATATGACCATCAGAATTACTGAAAGCAGCAAAAAAAGCCATGAAGCCGAAGTTATACCGGCGCCTATCATGGGTAATAATGTGCCTAGAGATATTGGGTGCCTTGAGAAACGATACATGCCCTGGGTAAACGGCTCATCTGGCTTTGTGGCGGCAATACTAAACAGCGCTGCAATAGAGATGATGAATCCTAAAACATAAACAGCAAGCCCTGCATAGAACCATACTGACCCCAGTTCAAGTGGCAAGAAAATGGAGTAAATTATCATGATGAAAAATACTATCAACATTACCCTGCGGTTTTTATTATCTTCCTTGTTGGGAGTTATTCTCTTGCCTATATCTTTGGGCAATAGTCCTGATAGCATAACGAAAAGTAACAAAAAAGCTGTTAAAATCCAGGCGTTCCAGACGCCGATTTCAAAGGCGGGCACCAGCGACATTTTTCACCTCCCGATAATAAGTACCGTTTACATAAACGTGTTAAGTATAGGCGAGATCGGGAGGTGGTGCAACCCCTTCATAAAAAAATCCCCCTTCCCTTAAACTGACAGGGAAGGGGGCCGGGGGGATAGGTTATAAATAAGCTCTAATACTCCTGCCGCCCCTCCAGAGCCCGGGTGAGGGTGACGTCGTCGGCGTACTCCAGCTCGGTGCCGAAGGGCAGTCCGCGGGCGAGTCTCGTGACCTTAATGCCGAGGGGCGTGATAACGCGGCTCAGGTACATGGCCGTCTGCTCGCCTTCCATGTTGGTGTTCGTCGCCAGGATGACCTCCCTGACAGCGCCGTCCTGGAACCGCGCCAGGAGTTCCTTTATCCTGATGTTGTCCGCGCCGACGCCTTCGGTGGGGGAGATTGCCCCGTGGAGGACGTGGTAAAGCCCTTTATAGGCCCCCGTGTGCTCCAGCGCCAGGATGTCCTGCGGCTGCTCGACGATGCAAATCTGGCTGGCGTCCCGCTGGCCGTTCCGGCAGATAGGACAGGGGTCGCTCTCGGTGACGTTGCAGCAGATGGAGCACAGGTTCACTCTCTGCTTCAGGGACACCAAAGCCTCGGCGAGGGCCCTGGCGTTCTCCTCCCCCGAGCGCAGGAGGTGGAAGACGATGCGCTGGGCGCTCTTGGGTCCAATGCCCGGCAGCTTGCCGAACTCCTGCACCAGCCGCCCGATGGCGTCGTTTGCGGGAACAGGTTCCTGTTTGGACATGAATACTCCTTATATCTACCGTAATGTCATTCCCGCGAAAGCGGGAATCCAGAGGAGGGGAAAAGGGGCTGGATTCTAGCCTCCGCCAGAATGACACTAAATACTACGTCAGCCCCGGTATATTCAGTCCCCCGGTCAGTCCCCCCATCTTCTTGGCGGCGACTTCCTGCGCCATGGCCTGCGCTTCCTTAACCGCGCTCAGGACCATGTCCTCAAGCATTTCAACGTCCTCAGGGTTGACCACCTCTTTAGCGATTTTGACTGACAGTATCTGCTGCTGGCCGTTCATCGTTACCGTAACGGCGCCACCGCCGGAGCTGGCCTCCACCGTCATGTTAGCCAGTTCTTCCTGGGCCTTGAGCAACTGGGCCTGCAGCTTCTGTGCCTGCTGCATCATAAATTTGTTCATGGCTCCTCCGCTTTTACCTGCTGGGCACCATAATGATCAATCGCTGCCTGTACAAGGTGGTTATTTTCATGTTCATAAATACAGCGCACCTTGCAGGGGCGCCCCATAAAGTTGCTAACGATTTTTTCCGCGGTCTTTTGATTTTCTATCTTTTCCATGTTTTCTTTGTGCGAGCGGAACTTAAACGACAGGATGATGGTATCGCCTTGAATGTCCAGTGGGCGGGAGCCACTCCGTAAAAGCGCGGCGGCGGGTGTTTTACTCATGCCGTCGGGGGCTTCATTTATAATTTTGCTCCACTGGTGCTGGAGCTGCTCGATAACGCTGCCCATCGCACTGGGGCCGGCCTCGGCTTCCGGTGCCGGCGTAGCGGGTTTCCCGGTATCGGCGGGTTTCACGACCGCCTGTTCGCGGGCGGATTTTTCGGGGGGCGGCGCTGACGTCGCCTGGGGCCGGGGAGAAGGAGGGGCGGCCTTAAACGTCTGCCGCGGCGCCGGTTCAGGGTCGGTATGTCGCGGCGGGGCCGGCTTAGCCTCCGCTTCGGTCAGGGTACAGTCCACGAGCGCCAACTCCAGGGGCAGAGTAGAATAGTTGTCCAGGCTGAGCTCAAGCTGCCCGAAGTGCTTGACGGCTTTGAGTATGGCGGGCAGCGGTGCTTTCTCCGCGAGCTCCTTAAGCTCTTTGTTGTCCTCGGCGGTAAGCTCTATGGTATCGCCGGAGCCCGTCTTGACGATGAGCAGCAGGCGCAGGTATTCCACGATATCGCGGTGAAACTGGCGCAGGTCGAGTCCGTCGCTATTGACGTTATTGATGGTAACTATGCCGGCGCCGGCGTCCCGGTTGACGATGTGCCTGACCACTTCCTTCGCCCGCGTGTCGCCGGAGATGCCGAGCAGCGCCTGCACCTGGGCGAGGTTGATTTCGCCGCCGTAAAAAGTATATGCCTGCTGCAATAGATTAAGGGCGTCCCGGAGGCTGCCCGTGGCCGCCCTGGCGATGAGCTTCAGCCCCTCCTCCCCGATTTTGATGTTTTCGCCCTCGCAGACTTGTGCCAGCACTTTTACCATGTTGTCCAGGGAATAGCGGTGGAAGTCAAAGCGCTGGCAGCGCGATAGTATCGTGGGCAGGAGCTTGTGGGCCTCGGTGGTGGCCAGAATAAAGACGACGTGCGGCGGCGGCTCCTCGAGCGTCTTGAGCAGGGCGTTAGAGGCTTCCTTGGTGAGCATGTGCACCTCGTCGATGATATAGACCTTGCGGCGCGCCTCGCCGGGGGCATAGTTGACCTTTTCCCGCAGGTTCCGTATCTCATCGATGCCGCGGTTGCTGGCGGCGTCCACTTCAATAACGTCCAGGGCGCGGCCTTCGGTGATGGCCTGGCACATCGAGCAGGTATTGCAGGGCTCGCCTTTGCCATTGTTAAGGCAGTTAATAGCTTTGGCGAGGTTGCGTGCGGTGGTGGTCTTGCCGGTGCCGCGAGGGCCGCAGAAGAGGTAGGCGTGGGAGACGCGCTCGCTGGCAAGGGCGTTGAGCAGGGTTTTGGTAACGTGCTCCTGCCCGACGAACTCAGCCAGCGACTGGGGACGCCATTTTCTGTAGAACACCTGGGAAGTCATACAGTCTCTATTATACTCCAAAACGGGCTTCCGCCCAAGAAGAAACATGATGATTTTCTATCTAAAAAAGACTATTTTTACCTCTCCCCCTTAATCCCCCTCTCCAAACTGGAACGTTGAGGACGCCAAAAATTATTTGTTTGGAGAGGGGGAGAAAAAGAAAGAGGGGCTAAGCCCCTCTTGGACGCCCCCATTTACGGGTATTGGCGTCCCACTTTCGTAAAGGGGGACAGGAAGGGGATTTTTGACCGCCTCTTCGCCCCTCTTGGACGCCCCGTTCTAAATCCCTCTCTAACTCTCCCTTTACGAAAGGGAGAGGATGTATGTACAAACCACCGTCTTATTGTTATTAGACAAACCGTCCCTTCTTCGCAAGGAGGGACAAAAAGAGAACAAAAAAAGAGGGGGCTTTTCGCCCCCTCTCCAGCTTACAGCTTAAAGCTAACAGCTATTAAAGTAACGACGGTATATCTTTGGAGACGTCCTCCAGGGCGCGGAGCTTGTCCTCAGTTTCCTCCTGCCGCTTCTTGAACTCCGGTATCAGGTCGGTCGATTTCAGATAGTAGTCGCGCACCTTCTCGACGTCGCTGAGCTCGGAAAGCAGGATGGTCACGTCTACTACGCCGCGCTCTCTGGGGTAATCGCCGTTGCGGATGATGGCCTCCGGCGCGATATCCCGCATGTAGTCGCCGATTTCCTTGACCATGTCCATGTTCATTTCCTTGGCCGGACCGGACACCAGGTATAAAGCCCGGCGGGAATCGGCGGGATTGCACTTGAGGGAAAGCTCGCTGATGGCCTCGTCCATGGCCTGGATACCCTTCTGGATTTCGGTGCCCTTCTTGCGGAAATCGCTCCTTAACTCGGGCAGCTTGAAAAGCGGCGCCTGGGTCTTGCCGTAGCCGATGACCGTCCAGCCAACGACCGTCTGGATGATGTCGCCGGCGTCGAGCAGCTTGGCGCCGATGTACTTGGCCTTCTTTTCCTCGCCGGCGCACAGCATATTGTAAAACGGCTCGGCAATCATGGAATTGATCTTGGAGAGGTTGGTCTGTATCGAGGAGTCTTTCCTCACGTACCGCTGGTTATCGACCAGGAAAACGGCGTCGGCGATGGAGTAGCAGGACTTGAGACAGGTGGCGACGTTGAAGGTGGTCCTTTCCTCGGTGGTCTCTTCATGCTCAAAGGGCAGGACGACCAGGTTCCAGATGGGCTTGTCTATATAGCGCTCTTTGAGGTGCTGGGTGATGATGGAGATAGCGCCGGAGCCGGTGCCGCCCGCGGAGCCCGCGATGAGCAGGAAAGCGTCCGTTTCGAAGAACCGCTTGGTGGTCCTGATGGCATCAACGATTTTATCGGCGTCCTCGCGGGCAATCTCGGCGCCGAGCTCGTTGATTTTACCCACCCCGTGGCCGCCCGTCTTGCGGCTCCCGATGAGTATCCTGTGGCGATGGTCGTTGCTGATGCTGGACAACCCGCTGAGGTCGGCGGCATCCGTATTTACTGCAAAGCAGCCGGTAATGATGGTCATGCCCCGCCGGCTTCTCGCGCGGCTGTTCAGCCGGGCGAACTCATCAGCGATTCTTCCGCCGCATTGCCCCAGACCGACGACTACTAATTTCATATTTCACCTCAATTCTAATGATATCGACTGATACCGACTAATGCTATTTTTAGCATATAAAATTTGACTTGTCAATCTTTAGTGCTGTGATTTACGTAATATATTTTAGTACTACTGCATCTACCTTCACACAGGGGAGTTGTGGATATTTCATAAAAAGTACCGGTCTGTTTATTGAAAAACTCCGGATTGAATAATATAATAAGGGGGTTAATCATGGGTTAAGGCGGGTTCATGTCTCCGGAGACTCAAGAAGACGTCGAGAACAACATCAACGATTTCGAGAAGGCGGTAGCCAGGGCCGAGGCGCTGAGCCGCGCTGCAAGGCAGGCTGCTGGCATATCCACCAAGACCGCGATGGAGGCGGCGATGCGGGCGGAGCGGATAGGCAGTGAGGCCAAAGAGGCCGCGGAAACCGCCGCTAAAGCCGCCCAGGAGGCCGTAGCCCGCGCCGAGCAGATAAGCAAGGAAACCAGAGAGTCCGCCGAGGCCGTCATCCAGGCCGCGCGCGAGGCCATCGCTAAAGCGGAGGAGGCCGCCGGCCGGCCTAAAGAGACCGCCTATTCCATGACGAAGGCCTTCGAGGAAGCCATCGCCCGCGCCGAAAAGACCAGCGTCGAGGCGATGCATGCCGCGGAGTCGGCGCTGATGATGTCCCAGGAGGGCCTCTCCCGCATCGACGAACTGAGCCGCGAGGCGAAAAAGACGGCGGAGTCCGCCAGGGACACGTCCCAGGAAGCGATAAACCTGGCCGAGACGTCGTTGCGCAGCGCGAAGGAAGCCACCGATGAATCCATCAAAGCCGTACGTGAGGCGGCCCTGCGGGCGGACAAGATGGCGCGGGAAGCCAAAGACGCCGCTGACACCGCCAACAAAGCCGCCAAAGACACGGTGATGCGCGCGGAGAGAACAAGCAAGTCCACGCGCGAGGCGGCGGACCTCTCCGCCAAGGCGGCGGAGGAAGCGGCTGTCCGCTCGGAGACTATCAGCAAAGTAGCCCGGGAGGTCGCCGAGGCCGCCCAGAGGTCGGCCCAGGAAACCCTGAACAAGGTAGAGGCGGCCAGCCGAGAAGCCAAACAGGTCACGGAAACGCTGCAAAAAGCCTCGCAGGATACCATCCGCCGCGCCGAGGCGATAGTCGAAGAAACCAAGGCGATAACGGAAGCCGCCGTGAACATGGCCAAAGAAGCCTCGGCGGCGTCCATAAAAGCATCCCGGGAGGCCATGGCGAAGGCCGAGGCCATCGGGAAGGAAGCCAAGGACAGCGCCACCATTGCCGCCGCCGAGTACCGCGACGCCGTGGGAAAAGTCGAGCAGATAAGCGTTGAAACCCGGCAAACCTCCGAGAACACACTGAAGGAAATACAGGCGGCCGTAAAGAAGGCGAGCGAAGAGTCCAGTAGAGCGATGTCGGTTGTCGAAGGGGCGGCGCAGTCGGCGAAGAAGTCCGCCGATGAGTCCACCGCCGCCGCTCAGGCCGCCGTCGATAACACTCTCCAATCAACGCAGGAAGCCCTGAAAGCCTCCAACGAGCAATCGCAGGAGGCCGTCGCCAGGGCCGATCAAATCGGGCAGGAGACCCGGGAAATGGTCGAAGCGTCCACCAACGAGTTCCGCGAGGCCATCGCCAGGATAGAGGCGATGAGCAGAGAGGCGCAGGAGACCGCCGGCGCTTCGGCGGAGGCTGCCAGGGTGGCCATAGAAGCATCAATCAAGCAATCGGAAGCGGCGCTCGCCCAGGCCCAGGAGCGGGACCGCTCGGCGAAGGAAACGGCGGAAAGGTCAATCCAGACAGTCAGGGAAGCCATCGAGGCCGCCATGAACAGCGCTACGGAGACGGCCGAGGCTTCACAGAAAGAGATAGAGGCGGCCATCGCCCGCGCCGAGCAGATAAGCCGCGAGACCAAAGAGGCGTCCGAGGCCGCCGTCAGGGCCGCCCGCGAGGTAACGGGAGCCCTGATTAAGGCCGCCCGCGAATCCGCGGAGAGAACGGTGAAAGCGGTGAAGGAAGCCACCGAAGCCTCGGCGAGGGTCGCTCGTGAAGCGGCCGGCCTCTCCATAACCGCGTTCCAGGAGGCGATTAGCCGAGCCGAAGCCACCGGGCAGATCGCGCGGGAGACCGCCGAGGCCTCGCTGAAGGCTTACCAGGCGACCCTTCACCAGGAGCAACCCGAAGAAGAAGTCGAAGTAGCTGAAGAGCCTGAAAGAAGTGAAGAGCCTGAAGAAGCCGGTGCTCCCGAGGCGGCTAAAGAGGAGGCGGAAGCAGAAAAGCCGGAAGTGAAAGAACAGCCGCATGTTGAAACTCCAGCCCCCGCGGCGGAGGAAAAGAAAGAGAAGAAAGAAAAGAAAGAGGAGAAAAAAGAGAAAAAGGAAGAGGAGAAAAAAG
>CAYTZI010000106.1:0-7906 GCA_964442335.1 uncultured Dehalococcoidaceae bacterium
ATGCCAAGTACTATAAAAGCAAACCGGTCGGCGATTTTAAGAAGCTTTACCCCGAGCTTACAGCACCTTCTTTCCATATCTGGGGCAAAGAGTGGGACTCCGGTTATCGTATGGACTGGTTCTGTGTCACCGAGCCGTTCCTGATGATAAATGACCCGCACACCCATGATTTTGACCAGTTTCTGGCCTTCCAGAACGCCGATGCTACCAAGGTCAATGAATTTGATGCCGAGGTCTGGCTCTACCTGGGTCCCAAGGGTGAACAGGAAAAACTCGTTATCACGGAAACGTGCTTCGTTTATGTCCCGGCCGGTATGGTCCATACGCCGCTGGAGTTCAGAGTAATCCGTAAACCAATCGTCTTCATGGATATCGCGCTGACAGCGCGCTATGTGCGGGAACCGGAAGACAAGACCAAGCCGGTCGTGAGTGACGAGCACTAATCTATACACCGGGCGGGAGGGACGGCCCGGCCTAGAACATGCCCAAACGTTTCAGGCTGGCGTGGCTTTTCCCGCCGATGATGATGTGGTCGAGGACATCGATGCCGACGATAGCCCCGGCATCGACCAGCCTTTTTGTCAGCTTTAAGTCCTCGTCAGATGCTTCGGTATCCCCCGACGGGTGGTTGTGCACGAAGATAACCGAAGCGGCGCAGGCGGATATCGCTTCTTTGAACACTTCGCGCGGATGGACCACGCTGGTGTCCAGGCTGCCGACAGATATTTCCGCCACCCTTATCAGCTGGTTGCGCGTATCCAGAAGCACCGCCAGGAAATACTCTTTCTTTTTGTCCTTCAGCCTGCTTTGCACCAGACCGGCGATATCCTCCGGGGTTTTCAGGATGGCCTTCCCCTCCGACTCCAGATAGCCCTCCACGCGTCGTGCCAGCTCTACAGCGGCTTTTATTTGGGAAGCCTTGGCGATGCCGATTCCGCGCACCTGGGAGAGCTCTTCGAGCGAAGCCCCGGCGACACCCTTGAGACCGCCGAACCTGCCGAGCAATCGCTGACCGGTCACCATCACCGATTCCCCGGCGATACCCCTCCCCAGGATGAGCGCCAGGATTTCCTGGGCGGAGAGGGCCTCGATTCCGAGCCTCTGTAACCTTTCGCGGGGCCTTTCGGCCGCAGGCAGGTCATTTATGGTTATGGAATAGCTTTGAGTGCCTCGGGGCTTGCTCACGACAGCCCAGTGTAACACCCCGCAGGTAAAAAGGCAAGACGACACAGGATGTGAGGTTAAAACACGGCGGTCGTTTGTGCTAAAATGATAGCGAGATGATACCCGTCAGGCTGACGCTGCGCAATTTCATGTGCTACCGCGATAACGTCCCCCCGCTGGACTTTACCGGAATCCGTCTGGCCTGCATTTCCGGCGATAACGGCAACGGAAAATCGGCGATTATTGACGCCATGACCTGGGCGCTGTGGGGCAAGGCGCGCGCCAAAAGCGTCGACGAACTGATTCATACGGCGCAGCCGGAAATGGAAGTAGAATTTGATTTCTCCGTCGGCGGCGAACTTTACCGCATCATCCGCAAGCGCTCGCGTCCTAAAAAGCGCGCTGGAGCCGGGCAGTCGTCGCTGGAGCTGCAGATTAGGTCGTCCGATACTTTCCGGCCCATAACCGGAAACACCATCGACCTCACCCAGCAGAAAATCGTCGACGTACTGCATATGGACTACGAGACTTTCATCAACAGCGCCTACCTGCGCCAGGGCCACGCCGACGAGTTCACCCGGCAGGACCCGGCCAGGCGCAAGGAGGTCCTCGGCAATATCCTGGGCCTTTCCGTTTATGACGAGCTCGAAGAACGCGCCAAAGAGCTCATCAAAAAACACGAGGCGGACGGCGCCCAGCTGGAAAACAGCCTGGCTGAGATGTCCGCCGAACTGACTCAGAAACCCGCCTGCGAAGCAGAGCTTGAAAACGCCCGGGCCGCGCTTTCCCGTATCGAGGCAGTAGCCGGGGAAAAAGAGACCGCTCTAAACAGCCTACGGCAGAAAAAAGAGTCGCTGGAAAGCAAGAAGCAGCAGCTTGAAGAGCTTAAAAACCGCATCGATAAAGACAACCAGGACCTGCAGGGCCGCGAGCAGCAGGCGGCGCAGCACCTCTCCCGCATCAGGGACTACGAGGAGATAATCGGTCGGTGCTTGGAAATCGACTCGGGCTATGCCGGCTATGCCGAATCTAAAAAAGCCTGCGACGAGCTCGACCGCCGGTTCCGGCAGGTGGTGGCCCTTGACAGGCAAAAAAACCAGCTCGAAACCCTGATAGAGAAAGCTCGCAACGAGCTGACCACGGAGCATACCGTTATCCGCCGGGACATCAGCAATATAGAAATGAAGACGGCCAGACTGCCGGACTTGAAAAACCAGTTGAACCAGGCGCAGGCGCAGATCCTCCGTCTGGCCGACTCGGAGACGGCGCTGCGGCAAAAGGACGAGTCTGTTCAGGAAGCCCAGCGGCAGGTCGGACTTCTGGAGGCGGAAAAGGCCCGGCTCGACCGCGAAATCGGAGAGGTCACGGAAAAGCTCGACCTCATTTCGTCTCATATCGCTTCGCACACGGAGGCTAAGTGCCCCCTCTGCGAGAGCGAGCTGACGCGTGAAGGCCTGCTCCTCATCGAGTCCAAGTACAAGAAAGAAAAGCAGGATAAAGAGTCGCTCTTAAAGTCGGACCAGTTCAACCTGGCGCAAAAGCAGGCGGAGCTGGAAACGCTGTTAAAAGAGAAGAAGGATCACGAGAACACCCTGAGCCAGGAAAAGACGCGCGCGCAGAGCCAGGCGGGCATTATCTCGAAACAGATCAGCGAAATTGAAGAAGAGGCCAAAAAGCTGGCGGGTCTTAAGGAGGACCTCGGCGGCATTGAGCAGAGGCTGGCGAAAGGCGACTTCGCCTCCGCCGAGCAGTCCGCTCTGGCAGCCTTAGCCGCCGAGATAGCCGGACTTGATTATGACGCGGCAAAGCACGAGCAGGCACGGCAGGAAGTAAGCCGGCTGGAGACCTACCAGCGTGAAAAGAGTCGGCTGGACGAGGCGCTCAAGCTTATCGAACCGGAGAAAGAAGCACTGTCCAAAACACGTGAAGAAATCGACAACAAGCGCGAGGGTTTAAAGCTGGACAACCAGAAAAAAGAATCGTTAACCGCCGAAATCGCCGGTCTGCCGCGGGCCCTTGAGGAGTTGGCCGCCGCGGAGGCTGAGTACCGGGACCTCGCTAACCGCCGCAGCCAGGCCCAGGAAGCTTTAGGGAGCGTCCGCGCCGCGCTCAATCGACTTGAGGACCTGGAAATCAGGAAGAAAGAAAAAGAGGAACAGCTTTCGAAGATATCCCGCGAGGGCGGGGTCTACCGCGACCTCGCCAGGGCCTTCGGGAAAGGCGGCATCCAGGCCCTGATAATCGAGACGGCGCTGCCGGAGATTGAAACAGAGGCCAACCGACTGCTTTCCCGCATGACGGATAACCGGATGCACGTTAAGTTCGAAACGCAGAAAGAGACGAAGAAAGGCACCGTCCACGAGACGCTGGATATCGCCATCGCGGACGAACTCGGCACCAGGAACTACGAGATGTTCAGCGGCGGCGAGGCCTTCCGCATTAACTTCGCCGTGCGCGTGGCACTCTCGCGACTGCTGGCAAGACGCGCCGGCGCTCCGCTGCCGACCCTGATTATCGACGAGGGGTTCGGGACGCAGGATACCGCCGGCATGGAAAAGCTAAAGGAAGCTATAATCTCCATCCAGGACGACTTCGACAAAATACTGGTCATCACTCACATGGACGAGCTCAAGGACGCCTTCCCCGCCCGCATCGACGTCACCAAGACGGCGGAAGGCTCGATGATAAGCGTGAACTGACACGGTCGCTACAAGTCCTCACGATGACCGGTACGCTCCAACTCCGTGCTGATTTATTTCATTGGTAAAAACCATTACCGGATTTGATGGTGCGGCGTTTTAAGATTCAGGGTTGACAGCATTCCAAAATATCACACCGGTAGATATCATCTGAAAGAGACCGCAAGGACAACGGTCAGCGATATGACTTCGAAGGAGAAAATGCTCTGCCTGATTCGAGCCAAAGCCTGTAAGCGATGCGGCGGCGACCTCTCGCTGGAATGCGATGTCTACGGCGTCTTTATCGAGTGCATCCAGTGCGGCGCCACCTACAATAAAGATGAACTGGCTCTCTACAGCAAACAGGACATCGAAAACGCCCTGAAAGCGGTGCGGGCAAAACCCAAAACCGCTGCCGGTAAGTGATATCCTCTACGAAGGAACGGCCGCAGCCTCCAGAGAAGCCCGCCATAAGGCGTTCAGGCCGTCCATGTCAAAGCCATAGACCTTCATTAAAGCCTCATCGTAGCCGCTGCCCTGCCCGAATGTATTGAGCAGCTCCAGCATCTTGTCCCGTCCATACTCATCGATGAGGTATTTCACCAGCTCGTGGCTCTCGGCGTAAGAGAGCAAAGACTCCCAGGTATTGGCGGAAAACGGGCTGGCCAGGCTGCGCACCGAGATGAGCAGGTCTTCGCTTTCGGCCTCGGAGAGGACGGCGACGAACTCGGGCTCAAGCTCGCCTTCCGCCGTCACAGCCAGGCCTTCGTCCAGCCAGGTGGGCAGGCTGTTGTAAGGATTGAAAGTCACCTGGTGGACGACAAGATGGGTCAGCTCGTGGGCGATGGCCCGCTTACCCCAATCCAGCGAAGTGTCCGGATTGATGCCGATAGCGATGACGCCGTACTCGGTAAAAGCCACGCCGCCGGTCCACTCCTGGGGGAAAATCATGGAGCCGCGGAGGTCCGCGGAGTTCGCGTAAATGTATATTCTGACCGGGGTCTCCAGCTCGGCGCCGGTGTTCTCGTCGAGACGGGACAGAGCTGACTGCGCCGCGTCCATCAATTCAGCGGCGAAGCCGTCATCGCCTTCGTACCAGAAAAGCGTCACGCTGCCCTGAACGGTGCTGCGCCAGTCGTACCGCTCGTCTTCAATGTTAACGGTGACAGGCGCCGTCTCCAGCTCCCCTCCGGCGTCGTCAGTCAGTGTCCACCAGCAGTCGATACTGGAACCGGGCGGCATGCCGCCGGACATCCTCATGTCCCAGACCCACTGCGCCGAAACATGGTCAGAGGGGGTGAACGAAAGCGGTATCTCGCTTACCACATGGGCGTGCGCCATGCGGTCGACGGTATAGTGGAGGCGGATATCGCTGATAGCTGAACTACTCTCAGCGGTGATACTGAAAACGATAGAGGCGGGAAAATTTATCTGCACGGAGCTATCCAGCACTGCGAGCCCGCCCTGCGCGTTCACGCCGCCGGGGACAAGCAGAACCAGCAGAACCACAAGCAGTAAGGTGAAGCCTGTCTTTTTAATCATTCTTCTTTCCCTATTATAGAACGAAGATAGGCATCAATAAAACCATCGAGGTCACCGTCAAGGACCGCCTCCGTCTGGCCGGTCTCGTAACCGGTGCGGTGGTCCTTGACCATACGGTAGGGATGGAGCACATAGCTCCGTATCTGATTGCCCCACCCAGCTTCAATCCGCTTACCCTTGAGCCTGGCTTTTTCTTCCTCCTGTTTTTCCAGCTCCTTTTCCAGCAGCCGGGCCCTCAGTATCTTGAAAGCGAAGTCCTTGTTCATGTGCTGGGAGCGCTCACTCTGGCAGGTAACGGCGATGCCGCTGGGGAGGTGGGTCAGCCTGACGGCGCTGCTCGTCTTCTGCATATGCTGGCCGCCGGGTCCGCTGGAGCGGAAGGTCTCCACCTTAACGTCCTCCGGGTCGATTACGACATCGACGCTGTCAGCGGCCTCGGGGAGGACCTCCACCAGCGCGAATGAGGTATGCCGGGCGTGGTCGGAATCGAAGGGAGAAAGGCGCACCAGCCGGTGGACGCCGTGCTCCGACTTCAGATAGCCGAAAGCATAGTCGCCGCTTACGGAAATGACAGTGCTCTTGATGCCGGCCTCGTCGCCGGGCGAGGTGTCCAGCACCTCCGCCTTATAGCCGCGGCGTTCCGCGCAGCGCAGATACATCCGCATCAACATCTCCGCCCAGTCCTGCGACTCCGTGCCGCCCGCCCCGGCATGAATAGCGAGGATGGCGTTACGGGAATCAAACTCGCCTCGTAAAGCCAGCTCGAATTCCAGCTCATCAAGCTGCGAGGCGAGACTATCGAACTCTTTCTCTATCTCCTTATGCATCGCATCGTCTTCCGCGGAAATAGCGATAAGCTCGGCGACATCGGACACTCTTTTTTCCAGTCCCCGCCAGCGCTGCACCAGGCGGGACTTTTCCGCTAGCTGGCGCATGACACGCTGAGCGCGGGACTGATCCTGCCAGAAACCGGGCTCGGCGGACTGCTTCTCCAGAGCGACGACCTCTTTTTCCTTAGCGGCGACGTCAAAGATGCTCCAGTATTGAAGAGAGTCGCCCCCGGATATCAGCCAGCCTTTCTTTAAACTCCTGCATCTGACTTTCGCCCTTTCTTTATTCTATTTTACCAGAGCCGGCGGCTTTTCCAACCGGAGAAAGCCCCCCGCCGCCTGATGAGCGAGGCGGGTGGGCTGGGGGATACGATAGCCCTGGCAGCACGCCAGCACCCAGCGAACCGAGTCCTCCAGACAAATCTTGTGACCGACGGACACAAAGAGCGGCTTAACGCCCGAACGGGAACGTACAACAACCCCGATAACTTCGCCGCTATCAGTGAGGTCGGCAAAGCTGCCCCGCTCAACGGACGGCTCATCGTACTCCCCGCAGAGGCGCGACTTGGCGCAGCCGATGGTGGGGACACCGAGGCAGAGCCCGAGGTGAGAGGCGAGCCCGATGCGCCTGGGGTGGGCAAAGCCCTGCCCGTCCACCATAAAGAGGTCGGGGGTAACGCGGAGCTGCTCGCAGGCGGCGAGGACCAGGGGCGCCTCGCGGAAGGTCAGCAGGCCGGGAACATAAGGGAACTCCAGCCTGTCCGTGACGACCTGCACCTCGACGGGCTCAAGCTCCGGGTAGCTCAACACCACCACCGCCCCCCTGCCGGTCTTCGCCCACCTGTTGACGGAGATATCGACGCCGGCGATGAAGCGGGGACTTTCTACCGTTCCTTCCCGGGAGACGCGGGGCGCCAGCTCGAGCTGTATCTCGCGGGCGCGGGCGGTGGTAACGTGCCACTCGTGCAGAGTCACGGTATCCATATAATGATTATAGACGCAGCCCCAGCGATTGGCAATCGGGGGCCGGCCGCCCCTCTTTTTTATTCAATTTTTAAAGTGCTCTGCCGAATTGTTTTTTGTTTTTGATTTTTCAATTTTTTTATAAAGCGTTACGAACGATTTGTTCGTGGGAATTGTTTTTTTGTTTTTTCCTTTTTTTCAACCGGTTTTTACGTTCATTTCGTACGTGGGAATTGTTTTTATTTGTTTTTGATTTGTTTTTTACACTCCCTGATTTACTTCCGCTGTATATATGATGAGCCTGAATGAGTTGAGAAGCAAGGGAATTTTGTCGTGAAAATGCGGGGTGAAGATGGGGGAATAGAAGGCTAAGAAAAGGATGATGTGAGGGCGGTTTGGGTGGGAACCCTTCGACAGGCTCAGGGTGAGTGGACAAAGTGGCCTGGTAAGAAAAGGATGATGCGAGGGCGGCAAGGGTGGGAAAAGATAAGAAGGAATAAAAGAGGAAGAACCGTGGGCGAAGATAGGGGTAGATATTATACATTCTTCTCTCCTGATGAAGTAATGCCAATCTATCCCCCTAGCCCCCTTCCTTTGGTAAAGGAAGGGGGATTTCGAAAAGGGAATCCGGCTTGCCGGGGAAACATTTAATAAAAGGCAAGTGAGGCGCGCGGCGATAAGTAACGGCCGCCTCCTTTTCCCCGTGTCACGTATTGAAAAGGGATATAC
>CAYTZI010000107.1:0-7899 GCA_964442335.1 uncultured Dehalococcoidaceae bacterium
TTTTCAGCTATTTGTACGGCGCTTTCTACCGTGCCCACCACGTTGCCGGAGCCGCTCCGGTTGATGGCTTTCTGGAACTTACCTAGCGCCAGTGGCATGCCGAGCAGGTTACCCGTACTCATGGCGCCGGCGGAAAACCCGGAGACGGTGATATTACCCGGGTCGCCGCCGAAGGCTTCGATGTTTTCCACCACCCAATCGAGCGCGACTACCTGGTCGAGCAGGCCTTCGTTGCCGGTGGCGGGGATTCTTCCTCCAGTTATCTCTTTCAGGTTCATAAAGCCGAAAGCGCCCAGCCGGTAGTTAATGCTTACGAGGACGATGTCCCCCCGCCCCGGCAGAACACCCGTCTCCAGGAAAAACTCACATCCGGAGCCGATGATGAAAGCGCCGCCGTGTATCCAGAAGAGGACCGGCCGGCGCTTGTTGTCCAGTCCGGGCGTCCAGATATTGAGAGAAAGGCAGTCTTCGTCCTGTCTCATCTCTTCGAACGACGGAGCTCCGGGAGTAGCCATGGGCATCAGGTTCTGGGGCGCAATCGCGCCGTATGATTTGGCCGGCCTCACGCCGCTCCATGGTTTGACCATCTGCGGGGGCGCCCAGCGCAGATCGCCTACAGGCGGTTCGGCGTACGGGATCCCTTTAAAGACGTAAAGCCCGTCTTCATAAGCCCCCTCGATTTCCCCCGATTTTGTTGCAGCTATAGCATTCACGGCACACTCCTTGATATAATATATTATAGAAGGACAAATATCCAGAACTAATTTAGCATTTATTTAGATATAATACCAATTTAATATAATACCAATCTTCCTCCGGGAACTTCAGCGCTAACGTCCCCAGAGCATTCTGCATTATGAGACTTTTATCATTGCATAATGACGCATTGCGCATATATAATTATGTTTAATTACGTTATGATTATAGACTATTGACATACTCTGCGCATTGTGGTATTATTTATACGGAGGTGCAAGCACATGAGATGGGGGATGGTAGTAGATTTATCTAAATGCGTCAGATGCTACGGCTGCGTCGCCGCGTGCCGCGTCGAGCACTTTCTGCCTATGGGCATTTCCTGGCCCAGGCTGGTCGCGCTGGAGACTGGCAGCGGCAGCCCCGAGGTATCGACCTACTCGGTAAGGTGCAACCAGTGCCAGAACGCCCCCTGCGTCGAGGCCTGCCCCACCGGGGCGACCCGCCAGCGCGAGGACGGCATTGTCGTCGTCGACCAGGACAAGTGCGTCGGCTGCCGCTACTGCGTTATCGCCTGCCCCTACCAGAACCGCACCTTCCTTTCCAAAGATAAAGACCAGGGTTTCTTCCCGGGCCGGATTCAGACCGACTTCGAGAAGGTCGGCAAGAAGCTCTATCCCCACCAGGTAGGCACCACCGAGAAGTGCAACTTCTGCGCCGAGAGAATCGACGCCGGTCTGGCCAAAGGCCTCAAGCCGGGGGTCGACCGCGAGGCTACGCCCGCCTGTGTCAACACCTGCCCGGCGAGGGCTTTGACCTTCGGCGACCTCGACGACCCCGACAGCGAGGTATCCCGGCTGATACGGGAGAAAAAGGGATTCCAGCTTCACCCCGAATACGGTACCGAACCCTCCGTGTTCTTCATCGACGGCAAGATTGGCTACACCGATGAGCCCGAGGAAATTGACGATACCCGTCACGAGCCGGTGACAGCGGGAGTGGAGAGCTAGTATGCAGCAGGTGCATCAATGGATGGTCAACTACACCCGCCAGACGGAATGGATAGACCGCCGCGGTATTCTGCTGTGGATTGCTTTTTACGCCGGCGGGCTCGGCGGCGGGCTTTACCTGGTGTCGCTCCTTTTCAACAACCTGTGGGGCATGCTCGTCAGCTGGCTGATAATCGCGGTAATCAAGGGCGGCACGCACCTCGCCTACCTGGGCAGGCCCACCCGGTTCTGGAGGATAATAACG
Organism: uncultured Dehalococcoidaceae bacterium; assembly: GCA_964442335.1. Lineage (GTDB taxonomy): Bacteria > Chloroflexota > Dehalococcoidia > Dehalococcoidales > RBG-16-60-22 > JBFYTX01. Next base: position 1,951 of record CAYTZI010000107.1, read on the forward strand.
CGCCCGCAGACATCGTGGCTGGCGAGGGGCTTTATCTTCGTCCTGCTGTTCGTTCTCTTCGGCGCGGTGCAGATGGTGCTGTCGCTATGGGCGCCCGGCGGCGCCGCGGAAATCACCTTTAAAGTGCTGGCGGGCATAATGGCTTTCGGCGTGGCTACCTATACCGGCATCATCCTGAAAAACGTCAAGGGAGTGCCTTTCTGGAACTCGCTGCTGCTGCCGGTGCTGTTCGTTATCTGCGGCATACTCGGCGGGTTCGGGCTTTCGGTGGTTATATCCCTTAACGGCGGCGACATCAACCTCGCCGCGGCGGAAACGGGCAGCCACTGGCTCCTCCTCGCCAACGCGCTCCTTATCATCGTCTACCTCTGGCAGGCTTCCCGCCGGGAAGCGGTCGGCAAGCAGTCCGTGCTCCACCAGATCAGGGGAGAAAACGCCCCGGTCTTCTGGATAGGCGTGGTGCTGCTCGGCATCGTTATACCCCTGGCGGTTGCCGCGACGGGCTTAATCGCCCATGTTCCCACGGCCGTGCTGATAGCGGCCGTAGTCTGTGAAATCGCCGGCGGTCTCGCCCTGAGGTACTGCGTCCTCAAAGCCGGGGCATATAAGCCGCTGGTGGCGAAAGCAGGGTAGCGACTAGCAGTTAGCTTTTAGCTTTTAGCCCGCCCTGCTCCTTATCCCCCATACAACGGTAAAGAGAATAACATCATGAGCGAAGAAAAGATAATCAAAACAACCTGTAAAAGCTGTCACGGCGGCTGCGGCGTTCTTGTGACCGTCGTCGATGGCAAGATAACCCACATCGAGGGCAACCCGGAAGCCCCTACTATGGGCACGATGTGCTCCAAGGGGCTTTCCAGCATCCAGCATGTCAATCACCCCGACCGCCTCCTTTATCCCCTGAAAAGGGCGGGGAAAAGGGGCGAGGGCAAATGGCAGCGCATCACCTGGGACGAAGCCCTCGATACCACTGCGGCAAAGATCAAAGAAGCCCATGAGAAATACGGCCGGTCCTCTATTGCCGTCTCTCAGGGGACGGGCCGCGGCTATAACGAGTACACCCACCGCTTCGCCCGCTCGATAGGCACCGCCAATATCATCACGCCCGGCTACATCTGCCACAGCCCGCGGCTCGGTCTGTACGGGCTGGTGACCGGGTACGGTCGCCTCTACTGCGACTACCACGGGTGGGGCGGCGAGTTCCCCAAGACCCAGATTTCCTGGGCGAAGCAGCTCGAAATCTCCAGCGCCGACGGCGAGATGGCGGTCTGGTACTTAAATTCGCTGCGGCACGTGAAAAACCTTATTGTCATCGACCCCCGGGAGACGGCGCTGTCTTCCCGGGCGACCCTCTGGCTGCAGATACGGCCGGGGACGGACGCCGCCCTGGCTTTAGGCATGATAAACGTCATTATCAACGAGGGGCTCTGGGACAAGGAGTTCGTCGAGAAGTGGACATACGGCTTCGATGCCCTTAAAGAAAGGGTGCAGGAGTACACCCCGGAGCGCGTGGCGGACATCACCTGGCTGAAAGCGGACGATATCAGGAAGGCCGCCAGGCTTTTTGCGGTGGATACGCCCGGCTGTATACAGATAGGGAGCTCTCTGGAGCGGCAGGCCAACTGCGGGCAAACGCTGCGTTCGATAATCTGTTTGCTGGGCGTGACGGGGAACATCGAAAGGCCGGGCAGCATGATTGCCTGGGTGCCGCCCGAAACGGGACAGCGTGAGGACTTCTTTACCGAGATACCGATTACCGAAGAGATGCAGGCAGGGATAGTAGGCAGCCAGGAATACAAGATGGGCGCGGCGCGCACCGCACATTCCGATACGGTCATTAAGCAGCTTCTCAGCGGCAACTCTGTAATTAAGGTCTGGTTCAGCGTGGGCGGTCAGCAGGTCCTGCACCTCGCCAACACTAAAGAGGTCCACCAGGCGTTTATGAACCTGGACTTCCTGGTGCATGCGGACCAGTTCATGGGGCCGATGGCGGAGCTCGCCGATATCGTCCTGCCGGCGGCGCACTGGCTGGAAATCGACGATATCTACGATATGCACCCGCGTTTCATGATTGAGGCACACAATAAAGTGGTCGAACCTCCGGGGGAGGCAAAGCAGGACAGCTGGATATTCAACGAGCTGGGCAAGAGGCTGGCCCCCGAGTACTGGTTTGAGAACGTCGAAAAGATGCTGGACTACCAGCTGCGCAAGGGCAACCTTACCTGGAAGGAGTTCAGCAAGAAGGTCTTTCTGGCGCGCACGGGCAAAGACCAGCTTTACTATAAGTATAAGACAGACTACTGGCGAAAGGACGGCGGCTTTCCTACTCCCACCGGAAAGATGGAGCTTTATTCAACCGTGCTCGAAAACCTCGGGTACGACCCACTTCCCTATTTCCAGGAGCCGGGGGAAAGTCCCGTGTCCACGCCGGAGCTGGCAAAGGATTACCCGCTGGTGCTTTCCACGGGATACAGGCAGCCGTTCTACTTCCTTTCGCAGTACCGCAACATACCGTGGCTGCGCAGTTTCCAGAAGTACCCGGTGATGCAGATACACCCGGACACGGCTAAGAAATACGGCATAGAGGACGGCGACTGGGCCTGGATAGAGTCGCCACGGGGCAGGATAAAGCAGCAGGCGCGTTTGTTCCCCGGTATTCACCCGAGCGTCGTAATGGCCACCGCCAACTGCTTTTACCCGGATGACCCCGCCCCTCTTCACGGACTCTTTAAGTCCAATCCTAACGTGCTGACGAACAATAATCACTGCGACCCCATGTACGGGTCGCCGGACCTGACTGCGCTCTTATGTAAAGTATATAAAGCTGAGGACGAGAAGTAGCCGTTAGCGGTTAGCGCTACGCCCTGCCCTCTCCCCGTAAAGGAGAAGGTTTTTGTTCTACTCAAACATTATAACGTTTCTCAGGGCTTTCCCCTGCTCCACCAGCTCAATGGCGTGGTTGATTTCCTCCAGCGGGAAGTGCCCGCTGATAAGCTCGTCCAGCTTCAGTATCCCCGCCTTATACAGCTCAACCAGCTTCGGTATTTCTGTCTGGTACTGGGTCGTCCCCATGTAGCTGCCGGTAAGCGTCCTCTCGTCTTTAATGAAGATGAAAGGCGGTACCTGGAGGACATCCTTGAAATGGGGCAGGTTATGCGCTAACCGCATACCAATAGCCAGTACGAATATTATTCCGCCACAGAACCCGAAAAAAGGGACGGGAATGCTTGGCGTTTTTACCTCCATGCATCTACTGATGCTGACGCCATACAGGAAAGATCTCCAGCCATCCAAAATGCATCGGTTCCTCCCCCGACTACCACTATCTCAACCGGGACATTTTGCAGGATAAGGGGTCGTGGCGAGTTCGCTTCCGGTGGAAGTTTCAGTAAAGACGCAAATGGCTCCTTACCCGCCTTGGCCGATTCCAGGTCATCAGGCATAGCCGCCCAGTAGTTCCAAAGAGTCATATACGTGTTTTCCTTAAGCCATTGGCTTAACTGCTCCTTACTATTGAAGCCTTCATTCTTAAGATCCGCAGACGTTATTGGGCTTAATAAAAGAGTAGCTTGAGTTCCGGGATTTATTCCGGGAGTGTGATGCGTGCCGGCTCCACTGGTTTCAAAACTTATCAGTTGCCGCTTCATTATTTCGTGATGCGGATGTGGCTTATAGGCAGCATAGTTAAGCAGGCTCCAACCACCCAGAAGACTAACAACGCTTTCATCGGATTTAAAACCTTTTTGTACATGAAGAGGACTCCATCCTTCGGGCAGTGCCTCCTCATTCTCGGCGAAACAATTATTATTGTAATTGGTATTATTACCTATATCACCCAGGTAAGTTTCACCAGGTTTCGCTCCTCCCAGATTCTTGGATATGAGTGTCCAGGCCCTCCCGATGACCGCGTTAGCCTGGTTAAACGGGCCCAGTGCACTCAGGCCGCAATTCATATTTATCTCTTTTCGTATGGGCCCGTTGGCGACGACCATTCTGGTCATAGAAGTCGCGGAACTGAACAGCGAAGTTACCCCTGTCGATGCTATGGCCAGTATTACCGGGAAATGCTCCGGTTTGGCTCCTGCCATCACGGCGTTAACGGCGACATGCTCTACGGTGTACTCCCAGGCTTCATGAGGCGGGGAGGGTTGCATAGTTACCGGGAAACGCTCTCTTTCCGCTCCTCTCCCCGGTGTTCTGGCACCAAGCCGCATTGTGAGACGCTCCCAGACCTCGTTGGGAGGAATGGGTTGCATTATGCCGATTACTTCATCAGGTTTATGGCTTGTCCCCTTAAGCATCTCGGCTACTCTTTCTTCTGTAGGTAGCACAATCGGAAGATAATCAGTCCAGCCATTTTCAAGAAAGAGGCGCTCCAGATTCTCCGGGATATCAGGCTCTAGCAACCTTGGCGCAGACCTATCTATAATCCCCGTCTTCTTTTCCTTATCGGTTATCGGCCTGGTCAATGCCTCAATAATTCCCTCTATAACCGGCTTGCCGTTTATGGGGTCGTTACCCTCGAGATATCTCCTGTGTACCTCGAGGGGTCTATTTGCGAAAGGATGGGGAACGAAAGTAAATCGCAGTTCGGGCATTCCCTTCTTATACGCAAAGTTCTTTATGAGCCCTGGAAAAGCCTGGGTAATAACAGGCGCTGTGGGTACGCCTAACTTTTCTAATATCGAGCAAAAGATGATGACCGACGGCGCGCAGGTATCTAGCTGACCGATACCGATAATCACTCCATCGCCTTTTTCCTTAATTTCAGCCCATAGCTTCGGGTCATTATTAAAGTAAGTGCCTACTTTTGTCCTGAGCACCCAGGTAGCCTCGGGATACCTACTGGCGAGCATTTTTTGCATTTCTTCAAAGAATTGATGTGTTCTTGGAAAATTCATGTCTACGATGTATATTGTTTTGCCCTTGAGAGTATCAAGTCGGGGTGCCATAGGCACTAATTGTATTGGAGAAGCTTTGCCTTGAGGTCTCAACACTACTACTTTTTTACTTGTCATCTCGATCTTTTTCCCCCTTTTTTAACTCCAGATTAAGCCCCACGCAGTACCTCTATAGATAACCGGCAGCGGCAGCCCATCCGTCCAACCGCATCCGCGGGCCAAGTGAGTAATTTCTTCTCAAGAACCCTCTATTTTCATTTTTCCTGAAATCAAGTCTATAGTGTTCGTCCAAAAACCCATTTTGTTAATGAATTTCAGAGTTTTTATCCAGGTCTAAAAGGATTGCCGGATTTATTTTAGCCATCAACTCCACCTCTTGTTGAGTGATACCATGGTGAAGCAGAGTAGCGATGAACAACCTCATGCCCTCGACCGGGAGCGGGTTTTGGGGTTGACCAAGATCAGTGCTGATAATACAGTGTTCCGCGCCGATAGTCTTGATTGTCCGCGCGATTTGTGCTGGATCATGACAAAACTCATTTGGTAACATTCCAACCAAAGTGAACTCGATAAACGCTCCCATCTTGGCCAGTTGCTGCAGCTCGCCAATACTGCAGATTTTTTCTGAAAATTCTTTATCCGTAGGATGGGTGATGACTATTTTCTTTATCCCGATCCTTTGTGCCTCTTTTATTACCGCAAAAGTCTCCCCCGGAGAAATATGACCGGTAGCCAGTACCATATCGTGTTTTTTTATTATCGATAATATACGCTCCATTTCCGGTACCAGACTGCCCGTTTTATCCAGGAGAGTAATGCCTTCGCCTTCCAGTGGAAGACCCAACGCCCTCATCCGGTTGATGGAGTTCGTTGAAGAAAACGTGGGCATCCACGCCACTTTAGCGCCAATCATGGCCGCACTCTCCACGGCATGAAAATTGAGTCCCCCGATTTCGTAATCAAGGCAGACGCTCCCGAAAACGTGTATGTCAGGTACTAATTTATTCACGATGATTGCCACTGCAGCGGCGGTATAACTATGGCTTTT
>CAYTZI010000108.1:0-7771 GCA_964442335.1 uncultured Dehalococcoidaceae bacterium
AACTGGGGACACCTTGATTTTCAGTCAAGTGCTCTACCAACTGAGCTACCTCGGCGTTATTACGGGTAATATTGTACTTTAGATTGGGTACGCCGTCAAGAAATATGTGAATGAACGGAGCCTACTCCAGCACGATGTTATCAATAAGTCTTGTCTTGCCGAACTTCACCGCCAGGGACACTAAAGCTGGCGGCCGCACCCGGTGCAGCATCTCCTGAAGCGTCTCGGGATGCGCCACGCTGATATAGCTGATGTCCGCCAGCGGCTCTTTCTCGATGAGAATGATTATCTCGTGGCGGATTACGCCGGCGTCTTTCTCGCCCTGTTCCCACAGCTCCCGCGCCAGCGTCAGGGCCCGGTTAAGGACGGCGGCCGCCCGGCGCTGCTCGCGGGAAAGGTAGGTGTTCCGGCTGCTCATCGCCAGGCCGTCCGGCTCGCGTACCGTGGGGCAAGCGACGATTTCCAGGTCCATATTGAGGTCGGCGACCATCTTCTTTATTACCGCCACCTGCTGGGCGTCCTTCTGCCCGAAGTAAGCCCGGTCCGGCCGGACGATATTGAACAGCTTGGCGACGACCGTGTCCACGCCGCGGAAATGCCCCGGGCGCGCGGCCCCCTCGAGTCGTTCGGTGATATTGCCGGGGACGATCCAGGTATCGAAGTCCCCCGGGTACATCTCGGCGTCCGAAGGCACAAAGACGATATCCGTAAAAGGCTCCAGCATGGCGAGGTCGCGCTTGATATCGCGCGGATAGCTCTTGAAATCTTCCTTGGGGCCGAACTGGGCGGGGTTAACGAAAATACTCACCACCACGGTATCAGTTTCCTCCCTGGCCCGCATAACCAGAGAGAGGTGGCCTTCATGCAGATAGCCCATGGTCGGAACGAAGCCCACCGGACCGTCAAGCTGGCGCCGGCTTTCCCTCATTCCGGCTATCTTTTCGATAACCCTCATTTTAGCTCATACCTATTATCCATGTATCTTTGCCTGATGTCAAAAAGAAAGTCCCGGTTTCCGGGACTTTCAGTACATGCCTGCGTTTGCGGTTATTGCAGCTCTTTTAACACGGCCTCATCGATGATAAAGCTGTGCTTTTCGGTCGGGAACTGGCCGGACCGTACCTCGTCGTAGTACTGCGTGAGGGCACCGGTCATGACATCGGCGAGCTTGGCGTACTGCTTGGCGTGCTTGGGCACGAACTCGGTAAAAAGCCCGAGGATGTCGTTGATTATCTGCACCTGGCCGTCGCAGTAAGGCCCGGCGCCGATGCCGATGGTGGGGATGCTGATTTTCTTGGTGATAATCTCCGCCAGCTTAAATGGAATGGCTTCCAGGACAAGGGCGAAGGCACCGGCCTGCTCCAGGACCACCGAGTCCTCGATGAGCCTTCTGGCGGCTTCCAGGGACTTCGCCTGCACTTTAAGGCCGCCGAGCTGATAGACGGACTGGGGCGTAAGGCCGAGGTGTCCCATGACCGGGATGCCGCAGCCGACGATTTTCTTTACCGTTTCCGCCACGGTGATGCCGCCTTCCAGCTTGACCGCCTGGGCGCCGGCTTCCTGGATAAAGCGGGCGGCGTTGCGCAGGGCGTCATCGATGTTGATATGGTAGGTCATGAAGGGCATATCGCCGATTATCATGGCTTTACCGGTGCCGCGCACCACGGCTTTGGTGTGATGAATCATGACGTCCATCGTCACCGGGATGGGCGTCTCGTAACCGAGCACCACCATGCCCAGGCTGTCCCCGACCAGTATCATCGGCACGCCGACGCTCTCGACCAGTTTGGCGGTGGAGTAATCGTAAGAGGTGAGCATGACTATCTTCTCACCTTTTTGCTTCATTTCTTTAATCTGGTTAATCGTTACGCGCACGGCAATTCCTCAAGCGAAAATTTTCTCGTCGAGCTTGGTGACGATGGCGTTCTTCTCGTTGACGTGGACAACTATCGGTTTGTGGTCCTTCGTCGCTTCTTCCGGGACCTGGGTGTATGTCAGGATGATAACAATATCCCCCTTGACGGCGAGACGGGCGGCGGCGCCGTTCAGGCAGATTGTGCCGCTGCCGGCTTCCCCCTCGATGGCGTAGGTGGTAAAACGGGCGCCGTTATTAATGTTGAGCACGTGAACCTGCTCGTAGGGCAAAATATCGGCGGCCGCCATAAGGCTGCTGTCGATGGTGACGCTGCCCTCGTAATCGATGTTGGCGTCGGTTACCCTCGCCCGGTGGATTTTGCTCTTTAGCATCGTTCTCATGCCGCTTACTCCTGAAAATAGATTTTCAACTCGTCTTTAGTATCGCTTCCATTTCCAAGGCCTGTTTATCACTGATTCTCCCCTTCGCCAGGGAAACAGGTAACGTTTGCAGGCCGAGTTCTTTATAAGGAAAGAGTAAAGCCGGGGCTTTCTCCCGCAGCATCTCGATATGCTTGCCGACCGTGCCGGTGTCGCCGCGGGCGATAGGGCCGGTCAGGCATTGCGGGATACCGATTTTATCGATGTTATTGACAGTACCGCGAATGAGGGGAAGCAGGGCTTCAGTAGCCTGGTCGGGGGGGATAGAGAACGTTTTCCAGAGGTCGGTCGCCATCTTAACGAGCGTCACCAGGTAGTTGCTGGCGAAGACGGCGGCGGCGTGGTAAGCCACTTTATCGCCGGCCTTGAGCACTATCCAGCGGCCTCCCAACGCCCCGGTCATGTCTTTAAGAGTGGTCAGGAGTGGCTCTTCGCCTTCCAGGGCAAACGTCGAGCCGGGCAGGTTCTCGATGGCCTGGGTGAGGCCGGCGAACGTCTGGAGGGGGTGGAAACTGCCCACCATTGCCCCGGCTTTCCGGGCGGGCTCGAGGACATCGAGGGAATCGGCGCCGCTGCAGTGGACGACGCTGCGGCCTTTATGCCATTTTACCGCCGCAGCTACTTTTCCGATGGCGTCGTCGGGGGTGGTGATAAAGGTGATATCGGCCCGGTCCGCCACTTCCTGGTTGCTGTCCAGCAGGTGCAGGTTGCTCACTATTCCGGCGGATTTACCCATCGACGCCGGACTGCGTCTGGACGCGCCGACGAACTCATAGCCTTTCTGGCTGAGAAGAACAGCCAGGGCCGTTCCCACCGTTCCCGCCCCGATAAAACCTATCTTAATCATGCCGCTCTAAAAATTTAATGCCCTCCCGGCATGTATCCGAAAGGGCAAATTTCACCAATGCTATCTGCCGTCTCGGTCGTTACCGATCCAAGCGACTATGTTTTTTAAGGTCTGAACCAGACTCACCGCCATTACGGTCGATGGTCACTTTAATATTAGCTCAGGTCAGCGATTTTGTCAATAGAACGAACGTAAAAAGCGAATCAGCTGTCCCTGAGCAGGCTCCGGGCGATAGTCAGGCGCATTATCTCGGAGGTGCCTTCGTAAATCTCGGTAATTTTGGCGTCGCGGAGGTAACGCTCCAGAGGGTAGTCGCGGGTGTAGCCGTAGCCGCCGTGAATCTGGAGGGCTTTATTGGTCACGAAGGAAGCCACTTCGGAAGCGAAGACTTTGGCCATGGCGGCTTCCTTGATGAAAGGCACACCGAGGTCGCACAGACGGGCGGCGCGGTAGGTAAGTAAGCGGGCGGCGTCAATCCGGGTGGCCATGTCCGCCAGCATCCACTGGATAGCTTGGAACCCGGCGATAGGTTGCTCGAACTGGCGGCGTTCTTTAGCGTAGTTCAGCGCCGTTTCGAAGGCCGCCCGGGAGATGCCCGTGGCTTCGGCGCCGACGGTAACGCGGCTGACATCCAGCGCGTCGAGGGCTATTTTTAGTCCCTGGCCTTCCTCGCCGAGCCGGTTTTCCGCGGGAACGAAGCAGTCCTGGAAGATGAGCTCGGTAGAGTTGAGGCCGTGGAGTCCCATCTTGTCTTCGTACTTGCCAACGGAAAGTCCGGGGGTATCTTTATCCATGACGAAGGCGGTAATACCATGGTGCCCCAGGGACTTATCAACGGTGGCGAAAACAACGACTATCTCCGCCCTGTCACCGAGACTGATAAAGAGTTTGTTGCCGTTGATGATATAGCCGTCTTTATGACGGGCGGCGGTGGTCTGTATTCCGGCGGGATCGCTGCCGGCCCCTGCCTCGGTGAGGGCGAAACATGCCATCTTTTCGCCGCGGGCGTGGGGAGGGAGATATTTCTGTTTCTGGGCTTCTGTGCCGTACTCAATGACGGGAACGATAGCCAGGGAGAGGCTGACGCGCAGGTAGTTATCGATGGCGGCAGAGGCATGGGCAAGCTCCTCGATGGCGATGCACAGGTCCAGTTTGCCGCGCCCGCTGCCACCGTATTTCTCCGGGATGGTAAGCCCGAACAGGCCGAGTCCGGCTATCTTCTTAATTTCTTCGGTGGGGAATTCACCGGTCTTGTCTATCTGAGAGGCAACCGGCTCCAGTTCCGAAGCAGCAAACTCGCGGAGCGTTGTTTGGAGCATCTTCTGCTCTTCACTAAACTCGAAGTCCATACTGGCATATAGTATAGCATGGGAAGCTCATATCTTGAAAATTAAAAGTCGAATCCTGTTGTCCCTGTTACTTTAGGGAAGAAAAAGAAAGAGGGGCTTGCGCCCCTCTCAGATATCCGACTGCGTAGCTATCCCTATGCCTTCCCCCACTTATCTCTTATCTCCCGCTTGATGAGCTTGCCCATGGGGTTGCGGGGTAGCTCGTCAACAAAGACGACGGTACGGGGACGCTTAAAGCTGGCGAGGTTCTGGCGGCAGTGCTCCATAAGCTCTTCCTCGACCGCCTTGGATTTCTCCACGCCTTTTTTAAGGACCACCACGGCGCGCGGCTCCTCGCCCCAGGTCTCGTCCGGGATGCCTATGACGGCAACGTCCTCCACCTTGGGGTGCTCGCGGATAACGTTCTCCAGCTCCTCCGGCGAGATGTTCTCCCCGGCGCGGATGATGATATCGCTGGAGCGCCCCGCCAGGAAATAGTAGCCGTCCTCGTCCACGTAGCCTATATCGCCCGTATGTACCCAGCCGTCTTTATCTATGGTCTTCTTCGTCTTCTCCTCGTCCTTCCAGTAGCCGCTCATGACACGCGGGCCCCTGGCCAGAATCTCACCGACCTCGTTGGGGGCCAGCTTTTTGCCGGTATCCTGGTCGATGACTTTCATCTCGACGTCAGCCATCGGCTTACCGATTGACGCCAGGCGCTTTAGCTTCTTCTCCTGCTCCTCCGGCGTGCCCGTGATGACGTGGTCCTCCGGTCCCAGCGCGGTGATAGTGGACGCCGTTTCCGTCTGCCCGAAGGCGTTGATAAAGCTGACGCCGGGGAACTCCTCCAGGGCCTTGCGGATAACGGGCAGCGGCATCGGGGCGGCGCCATAGGTGATTACTTTAAGGCTGCTTAAATCATGCTTCTTGAAATCGGGGCTGTCGAGGAGCTGCTTGAGCATGGTGGGCACCATCATGGCGCGGTTGGCTTTCTCCTTCTCCACCAGGGTCATCCACTCCACGGGTTCGAACTGGCGCTCCATGACCAGCGTGCGCGCGCCGTAGATGGCCGCCATCATCGCCTGGATGCCAGCCACGTGATACAGAGGCACGGTGAGGATATTCCGCTCATCCGTCTCGGGGTCGGGCGGGCTGACGTTCTCAAGAACGTAGGTGCTGAAGCTGTTGTGGGAGAGCATCACGCCCTTGGGGAAACCGGTGGTGCCGGCGGTGTACATCAGGATGGTCGTGTCTTTATCGTCGATGTCCGCCGTCACATCGTCCGGCGACGATTTCTCGATGAGTTCTTCATAGAAGTGCATGTCCGGGTGGAGCTTTTCGATGGAGACGAGGTGATTGAGGTGGTGGAGCTCGGGGCGGATGGACTGGATGAGGGGGATATAGCGTTCTCCGACGATGAACACGCTGGCCTCGGCGCTGTTGAGCATATAGGAAAGCTCTTTCTCCTTGGCGCGGAAATTGAGCGGCAGGTAGATGGCGCCCGTCTTGGCCACGGCGAAATAGGTCTCGACACACTGATTACAGTTTACCTGGAGGAAAGCGATAACGGCGCCTTTTTTGGCGCCCAGCTTTACAAGACTGTTGGCGAGCCGGTTGACGCGCTCGTTTAGCTGGGCGAAAGTATACCTTTTGTCCTCGAAGATGATGGCGGTCCTGTCCGGGCAGATGGCGGTGGCGATGTTAAGGAAATCGGTGGTGTTCATGGCGTACCTCCGGGTTGAAATTTGACTCATTCATTTTACCCGACTGCAAATACAAAATCAAACTCTGGATATAGTACCGTCGATTAGCTGTTGGGTGAGGAGGTGAAGAAGAGAGCTAAGAAGCGGATTGCTTCGTCACTGCGCTCCTCGCAATGACAGATGGGAGGGTGAATTAGAACGGTAAGTAACTGGTGATACGAGGGCGGCCAGGGTGGGACAAGACATGATGGAATAAAAAATAACAAAAAATGGGGCGGAGGTAAAAGTTTATGGCGCGGCCTTTTCTTTGACCTTTTTCACTATCGCCGCCATGGTCTCGCCGGCTTTAGCGTTGATAACGACGGAAGCCTGCCTGTCCATCGGCGTGCCGCCGATGTTGATGATGACCAGCTTCGCGCCGGACTCGACGGCGTATATCGGCATATAGGCGGCGGGATAGACCACCAGCGTCGAGCCGATAACGATAAAGAGGTCGGCGGCGCGGGAGTGGAGGGCCGCCTCTTCAAGGACTTTATAGGGGAGCTGCTCGCCGAACATGACGATATCCGGCTTCAGCATGCCCCGGCAGGAAGGGCAGTCCGGGATTTCCTCGCCCGCCTCGATGCGGGACCTGATTTCCTCGAAGGGATAGCGCCGGCCGCAGTCCAGGCAGACCGCCCATCTCATGTTGCCGTGCAGCTCGAACACCTTATCGTCGGGGAGGCCGGCCTTCTGGTGCAGGTTATCGATGTTCTGCGTGATAACGCAGTCGAGCCTGCCCATGCGGTAAAGTTCCGCAATAGCCATGTGCGCGGCGTTGGGCACGGCTTTATCGCTCAGCAAGCCCTCTCTGAAGATATACCACTGCTTGCGGCGGGAATCCGGACTGGAGAGGAACTTGTCGATGGTGAAATCGTCGGGGTCGAAGCGGGACCAGAGCCCGGCGGGACCGCGAAAGTCCGGGATGCCGGACTCCGTGCTGATGCCCGCGCCGGTAAAGACCACTATCCTGCGGCTTTCGAGAATGAGGTCGGCCACTTTTTCTATAAGAACATCCAGGTCTTCTTTGTTCATCTTTGCTCCTGACCGATGAGCTGCCGCGACAGCCCGCTTTCAAGCTCTAGCCCCTGCGCCAGCGGCAGGTCGAGACCGCGCCTGACCGCCTGCTTGGCATAACGCACAGCCAGAGAATTAAACGACTTTATTTTTTCCGCCAGTTTTTGCGCGGCGGGGATAAGGTCGGCGCGGGGAACGACGCGGTTCACCAGATTGAGTCGAAGCGCCTCTCCGGCGTTTATCCAGCGGCCGGTGGTAAGTATTTCCAGCGCGGCGGCGCGGCCGACGGTGCGGGGTAAAGTCTGGCTGCCGCCCGCCGCCGGTATGATGCCCAGTCCCGTTTCCGGCATGCCGAAGCGGGCGTCTTCGGAAGCAAGGCGGATATCGCAGCAGAGTGCCATCTCGATGCCGGAGCCGAGCACGTAGCCGTGCAGGGCGGCGATAACGGGCTGCTCGATGCTCAGGAAAAGTCCCCAGACATCCCGGGCGAAGCGCGCCTGCCGGGCGAAGACGGGCGGAGGAGCGGTAAGGAACTCGGTGAG
>CAYTZI010000109.1:0-7691 GCA_964442335.1 uncultured Dehalococcoidaceae bacterium
TCTTAGCAATCTATTCAATTTGCCATGCTGTACACGTAAGCATGAAAGGGCAAACATCCCGATATTGATTCGAGCGTAACAAAGAAGTAAATTGTTAAAATGGTGGATGTCCGATGGACAATTATTGTATAATCAGGCAAGGGAAGTGGAAAAACCGAAGCTGAAAGGTCTCCATAAAGTTGAACCGCTGCCTAGGTGTTTATGAGTTGGTTTTTTAGAGGCTATCTGAAGCAAAAGGGGGGGTAAAAACTTAACCGCTGACTCTCTCTCCTTCTAAGAAGCGGGTCGTCGGTTCGAATCCAGCCAGGGACGCCACAAAGTTAAAAGCGCGGGGGGTTGCCTGCGGGGCAGCTACTTTGCCTCGCCCCCCGACAATACCGCAGCCAGGCGCTTCTTCATTTCTTTGCCTGATAGAGGTTTCTTGATATACGACGACCCTTTCGTCTTTATTCCTTGAACGATAGCGTCAGGGTAAGCCGTGCCATCCGGTATCATAAGGACAATTACGCCCGAAGAGTCCTCTTTAATCAGATTGCGCAAAGCGGCGATGCCCTCGCCCCCCTCGAATTCCAGGTTTAGCAGAGTCATATTAACGGCGCTATCTTTGGTTTCTTCTATTAGCAGTATATGGTTATTTCTCTGTTGCGTTGTCTCCACTTCTCTCATCCAGCCAGTTTAACCCCGGCCTTTCCCAGGCATTACGTCCGGTTGCCGCACGTATTTTTCTTATCCGGCGTATCCAGCGATTTTTACATACATAATCTAATAAATCAGAATCACAGCAAAATCATAAAGCGCGTAAAAAACATCACAAATAAGTCACGTTTAAGAGAGATAATTCTAGTGGTCTAGCAGGAAGTGATGACTTTGGAAGACAACACCGGCAACATTAATCAACTATCGTTTTGAATATCTGTAAGCCGTGAGTGCAGCGAAGAAAAGGTAAATAAAGCCCGCGTACTCCGATACTCTCCCCCACCACGCGGTCCGGCTCTGTAACGCGCCCTGGGATATAAAGACGACCCCGCAGGCAATCAATATCAGGCCAAGGAAATACCAGTAATATATAATCGAGCGAGTTTTTAGGTAGAGACTGATATAACAGCCGCTTGAGGCTAAAAGTAAAAGAGCGGTGCCGCCCCTGGCCAGGTCTCTGTAGCCGCTTTGAAGGAAATCGGTCCGTCCTTGATAGGTAAGCCAGGTTACAACAGCTATAATTACTGCAATTATCAGGCAGGAAAAGGACAGCGTCATCAGTCTTTTCCCTGGACCGTCTGAGGTCAACCTCGCAATCTTCAGTGCCGCCCCGGCAAAGATTGAAATACCGGCCAGCGAAATACCGATATCGTGGGCGGCGATACGTGTAGCGAGGTCGGTACCGGTCAGCCAACCGTAAAGCACAAAGCCCATCCCGAAAGCCAGAGCGCCGCAGGCAAGGCCCAGCACCTCCGGCGAGCCCCGAGATAGATAGACTCTGACACTAAAATATACGATGAATGCGGCCACCCCGCAGATGAGCACCGTGTTGAATAATGCTATCGACAGGTTGAGCCTGAAGTCCTCGGCGATATCAAGTATGTCCAGGCCGATGAATACTATGCCGATAAGGACGATAACTACCGCCAGACCGAAAGCAAGTCGCTTTGACACAATAACTCCTGATTAGAAAACTTAGGTACGGTAAATAAAGAGGGGAAGCTTTTTGCTTCCCCTCAACATTGACAAGATACGGATTGTCTTGCTTTTTACCGGCTAGCTAGGATAGTTGTCGGCACTGGTGGCATTGTCACCATCAGCCGGGCTTCCAGGATTCGCCAGCGCTTCCGGTTTTAGCTTCTCCGATTTTACATCGGGTTTGATATAAGGTTCTTTCAACTATATCACCTCCTTTTCCGGAGAGATTAAGACTCGTTAATATCTACCCCTTACTTAATTCTTTATTATATTTGATGACACCCATCTTTGTCAATACTTTTATTATCTTTTTTACGTCCTCCCTGGCTTCTTCGGGGGTAACCTCGAACCGTTCGCAAAGTTTCTGGACGATGTCTTCTATGCCGGACACGCCGTCGCACATATCCCATATGAAAGCAGCCGTCTTGTTGAGAACATAGAGCGACTGCCCGTCGTCCTTGATGACGACGACGTCATCCCCTACCCGGCGCGAGATGATATCTTCAGCCTTGGTAATACTTTCCGGTGTCATTGCTTTGCCTCCTTATCTGCCATTCCCTCGATTTCCCCCACCGCTCGCCAGAGAGCTTCCCGGTTCAGGCTAAATTCCAGTTCAAAGACCGGTATAGACGAAATTATCTCCATGCTGAAATCAGCTATCAGAGCAAGAATCTCCCTTTTGCGTCCGTGGCCGATACACGTTGGCGTAATAATCTGCCGCATCAGTCTGAGGTACGCCTCGGTCTTGTCAAGGCGGCGAACCGATGTTTTTTTGCTCTGCTTGAGTAATGAAATAGAGTGTAAAGGCGCCGTTACTATCCGCCGGCAGGGAAAAGCACCCAGGATAGGAGCGCTCCGGACGGTCACTTCCTTGCTGGCCGCGTCCGGTCGGGACACCAGAACAATTTCATCGTTGATTACCTCGCCGTCCCGTTCCCCGCAAAAACCGGCAAGGGTCGTTTTCCCGGCGCCGCTCGGGCCGGTGAACAACAGCGCACGCCCATTACGTAAAATACCGGCGGCGTGCATCATCATCGCCGGGTAGGACTCAAAGTACTTGATTCGGCAGGCCATGTAATAGGCGAGCGAAACCATCCTGTTCAGGTGATTGACTTTCGATTCGGGATCGGCCAGGCGCTTTTCAGCGTTGATTTTAATAAACCGGGTTGTGAGGTCGTACTCCCCGGACATAATATTGCTGGTAGTCTGGAAATCGTTTCTTGTTTTATGTGTATATACCGTCCTTCTTACGGCTTTACCCAGGTTCCCGGCGCTCAGCCGTTCGAAACCTTCCAGCTCCATGGTAACGTCCGGTGCATTATCCGTGAGAAAAACACTGTACAGCTCCCTCAGACGATGATAGACGTTGTCATCTAAAAATTTAAAAGCGCAGCAGACCTCGCCTATCTGGAGTCGCACGGCATTGACGTCGGAGGACCCTTCTTTCGCCCCTTCTGCCAGAGGATTCATCACTGCCTCCGATTCTTTCAATTCAGTCCTCGCCATTTCCGATACACCCCATAACACTTTATCATATACTTCCGAGTGTTGAGAATTCGGTTAGCAGACTGTTAGAAAGTGGTATGAATTCATGTCCAGCCGGCGTATCGGCGCATAATTTACTAATTGTTTACACGGATTGCCCCGATATTTACCGGTTGTTTACTCCGTTTTCCGTATCATTTAAAGGTAGTTTAGCAGCAGAGGGGATAGTATATGTTAGCTCAAAACGAAATCAAGCCGATGCTCACCATCAAAGACGTCGCCCGTCTTTTGAATATCCATGTCAACACCGCCAGGCGCTGGAGCGACCAGGGCATCCTGAAGTCATACCGCATTACCCGCCGCGGCGACCGCCGCTTCCGGCAGGAAGATATCGCTCTTTTTCTCGCTGAGTACAACGACTTTAACACGAAAAAGTCCAGCGTCAAAGAATCAAGCATCTTTTAATCAAGAAAATACGTCCAAATAAAGCCGGGTACTCGTGGAGAGCCCGGCTTCTTTTTTAGTCCGCTCCCGCAGCAACATGTCCGCAATTAATTCCTGAGTTTCCTTTGTACGGGACTGACAGCTCCGAAAGAGACCGCTCTCACTGTTTTCAGCCCCAGAATGGTAACAAAAACCAGAGCTATCCAGAAAGCCGTTCTCAGCTTGCCTCCCCTCTTGTTCGGGCCGCGGTATTTCTTCAGGACCAGCACGGTGGTGCGGATGTTTCTCATCATCAGACCGCGTAAGAGCACGAGGGTCTCATCTCTCAGTTTGTTCCACTTTATCCTTGAAATAAAACTATCACGGTCAGTTAGAAACCCTATCAGGGCGCGGCGCCATGCCAGCGGCTTTAGTTCACGTATTACGCCGGCCGGCGCGGGAGCTTCGAGGAGGTCTGCCGCCAGCTTCAGCGAATAGTAAGCCCCGGCGGCAATGCCCCAGGACCGGGCCGACTCCAGTATGTAGCGCCAATCCAGGACGTCCCTGTACTTTCTGAGCATCTCGGCGATATCGCTGAGGGCTTTAAGCTGGTCGAACGACTTGCAGAGCTGGACAATGGCGAACAGGAGAGTGTCTTCCGGCGATAGCATCAAAGTGTCGCCGACCTGCAAGTGCAGCGTGCGTGCCCTGCCCCATATTTCGTGCTTAGGGGCGTTTATCAGCTTCTCGTCTTCCAGGTCCCAATGCAGCTCGATGAATACAGGCAGCGTCGCCTGCCGGTGATAGGGGGCTCCGTGGAAGGGATGAGACTGCCGGGACAGCGAGGCCGCCTGCTCGTAGCCCAGTTCGGCCAGAAGTGAACCGGCACGTGAAAGGTCGTCGAGCCTGACAAGGATATCCATATCCGAAGTAGTCCTCAGGGCAGGGTTATCGTAAAGCATCTCGGCGAGGGCGGTACCTTTCAAAGAGATAACGGGGATGCCGCGTTGGTTGAAAGCTGTAAGCACTCTGGACAATTCGTCGGAGAAAATCACGTTTCTATACAGCGTTTGATGGTAAATCTGATCCAGTCGATGCAGGTGGGATGCGGGGACCAGGCCGTTCAGTTCGTTCGCCTGTAAGTTCCGGAACAGCAGCGGCGCAATATCATGCAAAACAGCCAGGTTCATCAGGTGTTTCCAGTCCACCTCTCCGGAAAGGAGGGAAGACAGGCGTTCCTTGCCTTCAGGCGATACGCTGGCTACGGTGCTGAGCAGCAGTATTTCCCTGGCGGCGCGTTTCCCCGATAGCCTTACGGGCTTTTTTACCTTTTGACCGCTCATCTGTTACGCAGTCTGTTTTGAGGTTGGCGGATTCACTAATATTGTAATAAGCTGCCTTCCTTCTTCGCCCGCTTAAGGGCTTTACGGAAGACAAAGAAGGACAGGGGAATCAGAACAACCGCGAATCCCAGCATGGCCAGGATGTCCAGGCGAACGTCGTATAACGAGGCGTTCTTGAGCATTGCCAGCCTCATGGCGTCCAGGGCATAGGTCATCGGCAGGGCGTGCGATAGCGGCGTCAGCCAGCCCGGGAGGACGGTTATGGGATAGAAAACTCCGGACAGCAGCGTGGACACACCGCCGAACACGATGGCTATGGGGTCGCCCTTTTTCACCACCAGGACCACGGCGGCGGAAAGGATACCGAAGCCGCTGAAACTGGCGATGGACAGTATCAGCACGACCAAAGCCGTGAGGAAATTTGCCTGGCTGACGCTGAAGCCGAAGACCAGCATCCCCACCACCAAATAGACAATCACGTTCACCGTGGTCATGATGTAAGGCCATATCGATGAGGAAAGGAGGATGGCGCTCAGGCGCGAGGGGCTGAGGAGCATTATTTCCAGCGTGCCGGTCATCTGTCCGTCACGGATGCTGCTGGCGAAGTTGGATAGCGACAATCCCAGGTAGCCGTTGAAGGCCAGACCGATGAGGACGAAGGAAAAGTAGTCGCCGCCGTACTGCTGGAGCTGGGGCACCAGGCCGGGGCCGAAGAGCCTCGAGAGGAAATAGAAAGCGGCGACGTTGAACAGGATGCCGAACAGGTGGAGCACGAAAGAAAGCCGGTAGCTTATCTCAAGGGAGAAATCGCGTTTTAGAAAGGCGGTGGCGACAGACATCAGCGGCTCTCCTTATCGCCGGCGTCCAGAGCGTAGGTGAATATCTCTTCCAGCGGGAGCTCAGCAAGCTGGCAGTCGCACACCTCAGCGCCGTTTGTAACCATGAGCTCGAGAACCCTGGGCAGCACCGAAGAGCGTTTCGATATCATCATCCGGACGCCCGCAACGCCGTCGCGCTGACCGGTGACGCTGCATTCAAGGACGCCTTCAACATTCCGAAGCTGCGCCATGACACCTTCGGAGAAATTCCTCACCTGGAGCTCGCACTTTTCTTTCTTCTGGAAATAGGAGCGCAGCTCCTTGACGGACCCCAGGGCGCTTATCTTACCGCGGTTCATAATCACCAGGCGGTCGCAAAGCTGCTCCGCTTCAGTTAGATTGTGGGTGGCAAGAATGACCGTTGTTTTCTCGCCGGCGACCTTTTCCTTGAGGAAAGCCCGCACCGCCCTGGCGCTGATGGGGTCGAGGGAACGGGTAGGCTCGTCCACGAAAAGCAGCCTGGGCTCGCTGAGCAGTCCCCTAGCGATAGCCAGCTTCTGACGCATACCGGTTGAGTAGTTCTGAAACCTGATATCCGCCTTGTCGGAGAGCCCGACGAGGTCGAGCAGCTCATCGATGCGCGCCAGTGCCCGGGGGCGGGGGATGTGGTAAAGGGCGGCATAGAACCTGAGGTTTTCACGCCCGGAGAGACGCCAGTAAAAGCTCCTCTCCTCGGAGCTTACCAGCCCGACCAGCCTCTTTACCGCCGCGTCTTCTTTAACGACATCGTGGCCGAAGACCCGGGCAGAACCGGAGTTGGGCAGGACGAGGCAGCAGAGCATCTTGATTAACGTGGTCTTGCCGGCGCCGTTGGGGCCCAGCAGGCCAAAGAACTCGCCCTCCTCGATTTCCAGGCTGATGCCTTCTACCGCCATGACCCACTGCTTTTTACGGAACGGCAGCAGGTCGCGGTAGCCGGAGGAGCGGGCGAAACGCTTGGTGATGTCCTTTGTTTGAATAGCTAACATATCTTTTTTACGAGCGCCAGAATATGACTTTACGGGTGAGGAGCCATACCAATTTTAGGGGCTGGTGAAGGGCGGAGCCTAAGAAACGCGGCCGCACGCTGCCAGTAAAGCGGCGGAGCAGCATCCGCCAGCCAAGCAGCGTATTGGTGACATTATGCCACGGCGTATCCAGAAGTATCTCCCTGCCCCCCCGGTTCAGCGACGACACCCTGCCGATGAGGTTCTGCGGCCTGATTACCCCGGAACCCCCGATGGCGTCTCCCCGCTGGCTGAAGATTAACCGGTCGTTCACACGGGACCTGCCGAAGACGCGATGTACAACAACGCGGTCGCCGTCATAAAAAGCCACGATATCGCCGATGCGTATCCGGGACGGCTCGACCTTAGTTACCTTAACGACATCGCCTTCCCTGATGACGGGGCTCATGCTGCCGGAGACAATCGTGAAACTGAGCGAGCCGCCCTTTTCACAGGCCTCCCGCCGCATTTCTTTGATGACAAGCTGAAGTTCCGATTCGCGATTATCCATGATTTGTTTTTTGTTTTTATTTTTCAATATTTTTTCAGGTTGTTCAGCTTCAGGTTGAAGCTAATATTTGTTTTATTTGTTTTTGAATTTTAGCTAGGAATTGTTTTTATTTGTTTCAGGGAGCCAGCTTTGCCGTTCCATTTGTCTTTTTTATGTCAACCGGAAGCAATTAAGTTTCCGTCCCCTCCCCTCCCGATTAACTCTATAACAAAAGCCGTCAAACAACAACCACTTTTTGTCGTCTAAATGAAAAGTCTATACTCCTTTTTAAAGTCTATTTCGTCCATGTTAATAATTGATTGATGATTGGTTAGAATTCGGTAGAAACACGGCGATACCTCACCCCCTTACCCCCTCTCCAGACACAGACATTTAGCCAAAGGCGGCAGAT
>CAYTZI010000110.1:0-7619 GCA_964442335.1 uncultured Dehalococcoidaceae bacterium
TCGAGGTCTGCGGCAAAGGCGGCGGCTATATCCTGTCGCTGGGCTCCGGCGTGGACAAGTGCGACCCCGCTAACCTGCGCGCCATTATGGAAGCCCGCGACGAATACGGCGTCTATTAGTTGAAAATCAATCTTAAAAAAAAGAATTTGAGATTTGATTTTTGAGATTTGATTTTTTAAAGGGGTAGCTAAAATGACCGCAGCAAAGGAACGGGCGGACCTCACCTGGCAGGAAAAGCGCGAGGAGCGCTTTAAACGCTGGCTTTCCCCCGGTGTCAGTTTCGAAAGCGCGGCGGCGGAGAAGCTGTACCGTGAGCGCGTCACGCGGTTCATCAAAGCCATCAAGCTGGAAGAGCCGGACCGCGTGCCCGTCATCACGCCGGTGCAGTATTTCCCGGCCGTTTACGCCGGCTCCAGCCTTAAAAAGGTCATGTATGATTACGATGAGCTGAAGCGCACCTGGCTAAAGTTCCTCCGCGATTTTGACGGGGATTCCTTTATCCCTCCCAGCCTTGTCTTTCCCGGCAAGGTGCTGGACATGCTTGATTATAAAATACAGAAGTGGCCCGGGCACGGACTGCCTGATAATGCGCCCTCGCAACAGTTTATCGAGGGGGAATACATGCCCCCGGAGGAGTACGATGCCCTCATCAGCGACCCCGCCGATTACCTCCAGCGGTACTTTCTGCCCCGCTCCGCTGGCGCGCTTGAACCCTTCCGCAAGATGAGCCCCCTCACCCCCTTCGTCGCCATACCCGTCGGCTATATCATCCAGTTCGCCGACCCGGCTATACGCGGGGCTTACGAGACGATTTTCGCGGCCGCGCAGGAAGCCTTGAAGTGGGCGGCGGCCGTCGGCGAGGCGGGCCAGGCCGCGCTTTCCGCCGGCTTTTCTAACGTCTGGGGCGGCATGTCCCAGGCGCCTTTTGACATGGTCGGCGACTTTTTAAGAGGCACCCGCGGCATCATGATGGATATGTTCCGGCGGCCGGACAAGCTCCACGAGGCTATGGCCCGGCTGGTGCCGGTCGCCGTCAGCTATGGGGTCGATTCGGCTAATGCCTCCGAATGCCCGATTGTCTTCATACCGCTGCACAAGGGCACCGGCGGTTTCATGTCCAACCCCCAGTTCGAGGAGTTCTACTGGCCCACTTTACGCGAAGTCATGTTGGGGCTCGTCAATGAGGGCCTCGTTCCCATGCCCTTCGCCGAGGGCAATTACCAGCCCCGGCTGGACGCTATTAAGGATATGCCTCGCGGCTCGACCATCTGGTTCTTCGAGCACATGGATATGGCCGAGGCCAGGAAAAAGCTCGGCCACCTCTGCATCGCGGGCAATGTCCCCGTCTCGTTGATGTGCACCGGCAGACCGGAAGAGGTGAAAGAACGCTGCCGCCGCCTTATCGAAATCTGCGCCCCGGGCGGCGGCTATATACTTACCGCCGGCGCCTATATGGACATCGGCAACCCGGACAACCTCCATGCCATGTTGTCCGCCGCGAAAGAGTACGGGAGGTATGGGGGGAAATAACCAAGTCCCAGGAAACAATAACCAAATAAACTAAAATTTTTTTGGTATTTGTATCTTGGTTTTTAAAATCTAATCGGAGGTTTCTATGGAAGGCATACCCAACTGGGATAAGATGACCTGGCAGGAGAAACGCGAGGAGCGCTTCAAACGGTGGCTCAATCCGCCGGATGTAAAGTTCGTCAGCGAAGAGGCGGAAAAGCTCTATAAGCAAAGGGTCACCAGGTTGATGAAAGCTATCAAGCTGGAAGAGCCGGACCGTGTTCCGGTGATGTTGCCCACCGGCAACTCCCCCGCTTACTGGGGAGGCTCATCTTTCCGTGAGCTGATGTACGATTATAAGAAGGGCCACGAGATATGGAAGAAATTCATGGTCGCCTTCGGGGATATGGACATCTTCAGCGGGCCCGCTTTCATCCCCTGCGGCCAGATAGCGGAGGTCGTCCGCTCCAGACAGCAGGCGCTGCCCGGCCTGGGCCTGCCCGATGACGCCTACATGAACCAGTTTGTCGAGGGCGAGTACATGACGGCGGATGAGTATGACCGGTACATGATGGACCCCACCGATTATAATCTACGCGTCATGATGCCCCGCACCACCCCCCTCTTCGAGTCTTTCAGCAAGCTGCCGCCCTTCAGCGCCATCATGGGCAATTTCTGGGTCATGGCCCTCGCCGACCCCGATATTCGCCGGACCTTTGAGACCATCATGAGCCTGTCTGACACGCAGATGGAATGGACCCTGGCCGGCATGGAAATCAACCAGTATATCAGGGAGCGCGGCTATCCCTCTCTCTGGGGAGGCGGCATCATGGCCGGGGCTCCCTTCGACCACTTTGCTGATGCCCTGCGCGGCACCCGCGGCATCGTTCTGGATATGTTCCGCCGGCCCAAAAAGCTGCACGAAGCCATGGAACGGCAACTGCAGTGGACTATCGAGACCAACATCAAAAACTTCCCCATGTCCGCCAGTCCCATCTGCGTCATGCCCCTGCACAAGGGCGACGATACCTTTATGTCGGACCGCCAGTTCGAGGAGTTCTACTGGCCCACCCTGCGCGGCCTTTTCCTGGCGATGATTGATGAAGGTCTGGTGCCTTTGCCCTTCGCCGAGGGTCGCTATAACAACCGGCTCAAGCAGATTGCGGATACCCCCAAGAGCGGCGTGGTCTGGTGGTTCGACCAGACGGATATGAAGGCGGCCAAGCGCATCATTGGCGATGTCTGCTGTATCGCCGGCAACGTGCCCGCTTCTTTGATGCTGACCGGCACGCCCGCACAGGTGAAGGAGACCTGCCGCCGCCTTATCGCGGACTGCGCTCCGGGCGGGGGTTTTATCATGGCCGGCGGCGCCCATATCGATGCCGACCGCATCGATAATCTCAAGGCCATGATGGACGCCGCTAAAGAATACGGAGTCTATAAGAAGAAATAGTATTGATTGTCATTGCGAGCCCCGATGTAATCGGGGCGTGGCAATCTCGTTTCTCGGAGGATATTTTCGATGTTCCAGAGAACTGACAACTGGTCCCAATTGACATGGCAGCAGAAACGCGACCTGCGGCTTGATAGATGGATAAACCCTGACAATGTCGAGTTCGTCAGCAGGGAGGCGGAGGAGGGCTATAAAGCGCGCGCCACGCGGCTTGCCAGAGCGGCGAAGATGGAAATCCCCGACCGTGTTCCCTGCATGGTCCCCACCGGTAATTTCCCCGCCTGGAACGCCGGCGTCCCCCTTAAGGACGTCATGTACGACCCCGAGCTCATGAAAAAGGTCTGGCTGAAGTTCGTCGATGAGTATGATTCCGATACTTTCGACGGCACCCTTTTCTTCCAGGCGCCCGTCAACGACTTCCTTGATGCCCGCACGATGCGGTGGCCCGGCCACGGCCTGCCCGATAATTCCCATTCTTATCAGTACGTCGAGGGCGAGTACATGATGGCGGATGAGTACGACCTCTTTATGAAGGACCCCCTCGATTTCCAGCTGCGCCGGCTGTTGCCGCGCACTACGGGCGTGTTCGAGCCTTTCCGGGATATGCCGTCGTTTTCGTCCTACCAGGGCCTGCCCGACCTCCTCATGATGATGTGCCTCGACCCCCGTTTTCAGAAGCTGTTTAAGGCCATCGATGAGGCCAGCAGGCAATTGCCCGCCTGGAACAGGGCCAACGCGGAGACCACCCTGGGGGCGAAGGCCAGGGGCTTTCCGATGTTCCGCGGCGGCCTTGCGGTCGCCCCCTTCGATGTCTTCGCCGATAGCCTCCGCGGCACCCGCGGTATCGTTCTGGACATGTACCGCCAGCCGGATAAAATCCACGAGGGAATGGAGTTCGTCCTGCCCGGTCTGCTTTCGGGGGCGGTGGCTATGGCTGACGCCGCCGATTGCCCTGTCATCATGATGCCCCTGCACAAGGGAGATGATAAATTTATGTCCGATAAGCAGTTTGAGACCTTCTACTGGCCCACTTTCAAGAGGCTGCTGCTGGCCATGGTGGAGGAAGGCTTGGTTCCCATGCCCGTGGCCGAGGGCGCCTATAACCGCCGGCTCGACTATATTTCTGACATGCCGAAGTCCGCTATCATCTGGATGTTCGAGCAGACCAACATGGCTAACGCCAAGAAGACGGTCGGCAGGGTGGCCTGCATCGCCGGTAACGTGCCTGTCTCTATCGCCTATACCGGCGCCGCCCGCGACATGAAGGAGCAATGCCGGCGCCTCATCGAGACCTGCGCCCCCGGCGGCGGCTATATCCTTTCCGGCGGCACCACCTTCGATATGGCTAAGCCGGAGAATATCCGCGCCATGATGGAGGCGGTGAAAGAGTACGGCGTATATAAATAAGGATGTCATTGCGAGGCGTCCGCCTCTGGCGGACGACGCGGCAATCTCATTTCTCGGAGGATATTTTGATGTTCCGGAGACCTGACGGCTGGTCGCGGCTTACCTGGCAGCAGAAGCGCGAGGAGCGCTTTAAGCTCTGGCTTGACCCGGGTATAAAATTCAATAGCCCGGAGGCGGAGAGTCTTTATAAGGAAAGGGCCGCCCGCTTTATCAGGGCCATCAGGCTGGAAGAGCCGGACCGCGTGCCTTGCATGCTGCCTTCGGGGGTGTTCCCCGTCCGCTATGCCGGCTATACTTTGAAGGACGTTATGTACGACTTCGATAAGCTGAAAAAGGCTTATTTGAAGTTCATGGCCGAGTTCGATATGGACGCCTTTACCGGGCCTTCGCTGGTTTTTCCCGGCCTGCCGCTGGATATTACCGAACATCGACTCCATAAGTGGCCCGGCCACGGCCTGCCGGATAACGCTTCTATCTACCAGTACGTTGAGGGTGAGTATATGAAGGCGGACGAGTATCCCAACCTTCTGTCCAACCCCGCCGATTTCTGGTGGCGTACGTTCCTGCCCCGCGCCGTGGGCGCTCTGGAGCCGCTGCGCCGGCTGCCCCCCATGACCGGCAACAACAGCGTGCCTCTCATGTTCTACGCGGCTATGGCCGAGCCGGGTGTCGAGAAGGCTTTCCTGACGATGATTGCCGCGGGTAAAGAGGTCGTCAGGTGGCAGGAGGTCATCGCCGAGCTCAACCTGGCGTCGCTTGCCGCCGGCTTCCCGTCCCTCCGCGGCGGGGGAATGGCGGGCGCCCCCTTCGACGGCGTGGCCGATATGCTGCGCGGCACGCGGGGCGCGGTTATGGATATGTACCGGCAGCCGGAACGACTTCACGAAGCGATGGAGAGGTTCGTCCCCCAGAGTATCGCTTCGTCGGTGGCTGCCGCCGATGCCACCGGCTGCCCGTTCTGCTTTATGCCCCTCCACAAGGGCGACGAGAGCTTTATGTCCCCGCGGCAGTTCGAGACCTTTTACTGGCCCTCTTTCCGGAAGGTGCTGATGGGCATGATTGAGGAGGGGGTGGTGCCTTATCCCTTCGCCGAGGGACGTTATGGTGCCCGACTTGATATAATAAGAGAAATGCCGCGGAGCTC
Organism: uncultured Dehalococcoidaceae bacterium; assembly: GCA_964442335.1. Lineage (GTDB taxonomy): Bacteria > Chloroflexota > Dehalococcoidia > Dehalococcoidales > RBG-16-60-22 > JBFYTX01. The sequence goes on from CAYTZI010000110.1 coordinate 5,514, forward strand.
GGTGCTGTGGTCCTTCGAGGATATCGATATGGCACGGGCGAAGAAGGTCCTTGGCGGTTCGGCCTGTATCGCCGGCAACGTGCCGTCTTCGGTGCTCTATACCGGGTCGCCCGCAGAGGTCAGGGAGTACTGCCGACGGCTTATCGAGACCTGCGCTCCGGGCGGCGGCTATATATTGACCGGCGCGGTCGGCATGAACGAGGGCAACCCGGACAACCTGCGCGCCATGATGGAGGCGGTGAAGGAGTACGGCAGGTATTGAGCTAAATATCAAATCAAAAGATACAATACCAAATCAGCGTTTGTAGGCTAAAGTTTTAATTTTATTTGGAGTTTGTATCTTGGTTATTGGGATTTAATTATTTGTCTACTATAATGTAACAGGAGCATAAAAATGGACACAAAAGTTTCCACCCCCACTAAAGAGGTCATTATTTCTTACGACCGCCCCACGGTCATCATCGGCGAGCGCATCAACCCGACCGGCAAGAAAAAGCTGGCGGATGCTTTAAAAGCTGGCGACCTGTCCATCGTTAAGAAAGAGGCCGTCGAGCAGGTGGCCGCCGGCGCCGCTATACTGGACTGTAATGTTAATGCCCAGGGCGTTAACGACGTCAAGGTGCTGCCGGACGCGGTGAAGCTCATCATGGAAACGGTTGACGTCCCTATCTGCATCGATAGCCCCAACGTCGATGCTCTAGCTGCCGCCCTGAAGGTCTATAAGGGCAAGGCGCTGGTCAACTCCGTCAGTGGTGAGAAGCACCGCCTGGAGCGCGTCCTCCCGCTGGTCAAGGAGTACGGCGCCGCCGTTATCGGGCTGGCCCAGGATGATGAAGGTATTCCCAGGAGCGCCGACCGCCGTGTGGCGGTGGCCTACAAAATAGTCGAGGCCGCTGAAAAGGTCGGCATCCCCAAAGAGGATATCGTTATCGACGTCATGACTTACGCCATCGGCGCCGAGCCGAAGTCGGCCCGGGACGTGCTTGATGCCCTGCGCCGCATCCGCGCCGAGCTTGGACTGAACATGACCATGGGCGCGAGCAACATTTCCTTCGGTATGCCGGACCGCCAGATTCTGAACAGCGCCTGGATGGCTATGGTCATCGAGGCTGGAGGCACCGCCCTTATCGCTGACGCGGCCAAAGTCATGCCCGCCGTGCTCTCCGCCGACCTCATTCTGGGCAGGGACCGCTTTGCCCGGCGTTATCTTGAGGACCACCGCAAGCGCGCCGCTCAGCAGCCAAAATAGCTCTCAATGGTGTTTAAGAGGGGCGCCAGCCCCTCTTTTTCCCTTCCCCCTCTCCTTCATCCTGCCTCGTAAGGAGAGGGGGGATACAGGGGGCGAGGTTTCTCACGCTTGACACTCTGAGCTTAAAGTCCTATACTTAAAGTTGCGCCTCGACGCGGGGTAGAGCAGTGGTAGCTCGTCGGGCTCATAACCCGGAGGTCGTTGGTTCAAATCCAACCCCCGCTACCAATTTCTGAAGCTAAAAAGCCCTCTAACTCTTTTAGAAATTCGGGGGCTTTTTCATTTTTGCTAACAGATTGCTAACCCTGAATTTACTTAGTTAATTCATCAGTGATGATATTCAATGGTAAACTTTCAACCTCATCGATGACTCGGTCAGTAGTATAATTTATAAGTTTTTCGGTAGTTTGGTCAGCCGCTTCTTGGATTTTGGCGGAGTCATTAGTCATAACGGCAGGAATCATACCGATAACGAAAATCCATATCATGCCGAGTACAGAGGCTACTAAAAACAACTTTCCCATAATTATAAGGTTAATAAAACATATTTTCTATGTCAATAATTTAATTGGCTAAATGTTTGTGCACAAAAGGGGGATATGATGAAAATGAGGGACAAACCTTTAATGTTATTATTCTTATAAATCTAGCTATCCGCTGATTGTGTATAGTATTGATGTAGTTTTTCTTGCAAGATTTCCACACAATATTACGGAGGAGTTCCTTAGGATTTTGAATACTTTCAGGATGTCTGGGGACTTTAGGTACTTTTCGCATATTAAAAGCTCTCTGCAAAGCAATATCATCGGAAAGTAACCAAGCCTCAATTTCATGAATTGGGATTAATATAAGGCTAC
>CAYTZI010000111.1:0-7574 GCA_964442335.1 uncultured Dehalococcoidaceae bacterium
GAAGCCGATGGAGATGCCGCCCATCGTGGACGCCCAGCACATGCGCTCGCAGGCGTCATGGTCCATGCGGTTGTAGACGAACTCGCGGATGTTTTTAGAGACAAGCTCGACGCAGCGCAGCAGCATACCGTAAGCATAGGGCCCCTGCACCTTGGTGACGAAAGCCTCGATGCCGTGCGCCATGGCGTCGAAGCCCGTCCACGCGGCGACCTCCCTGGGCTGTAAACGCACCAGCAGCGGGTCGATAATCGCCAGCGTCGAGTGAATGTTGGGCGCGGAGACGAGAATTTTCGTCTTGATTTTGGTGTTTGATAGCGCCGCGAAAGAGGAGACCTCGGCGCCGGTGCCGGAGGTAGTGGCCACGGAAATCTGGGGGATGGTGCAGGGCTTCATTTTCTTGAGAGTTTCTATCCAGGGGGGGTCGATGAAAACGGTGAAATTGGTGATGTCCTGGCCGCCGTTGGCAGCCACCACGCGCACGCCCTTGCCGGTATCGATGGAGCTGCCGCCGCCCACCGCCACCACCCCGTCGCACTCACCTTCTTTGAACATTTTGTACGCCGCCATGATTTCGTGGTCCTTGGGGTTGGTGGTGATTTTATCGTAAATCTCCGTGGACACGCCGGCGTGGTTGATGACGCCCTTGATTTCGTCGATAACGCCGGTCCCTTTGAGCCCGGAGGTAACGATGAGCGCTTTTTTCATGCCGGCGGCTTTACACTCATCGCCGATGGTCAGGTAGGCGCCCCAGCCCAGGGCTATCTTGGGAATCGGGTTGGTGTAGATGATAGGGAACTCATATATTTCCTTGTTTATCACTTTTACCTCTCCTCCTTAACAGTACTAGGGGTATTTTACGCCAATACATCGGTATCTTCAAATAATTGCAATAAGGACCTTGATATTGGCTTCTTTATCCGTAAGAAGCGCCTCGAAGCCTTTTCCCACGGCGTACCGGCGCAGGGCTTTCATCGTCAAGCACTCTTTAAAAAAGGGGGATTATTGGGGTGAATACCGGATTTATTATTCTTGAGAGAGGAGGAGATTGTCAAGAAAACCTAAAACTCGTCAAGGAGCTTTTCAATTTTGGCCGGCTCGATGGGCTGTTTCACCAGCGGGATGATTTTAAGCTGGGGCAGGGTGTCCTCGTAGACGGTCCTCTGGCGCTGATAGATGATACCGATGGGTATCCTGGCTCCCCATTCCTGCGCTTTAGCAAGGGCGGCTTCTTTAGAGGAGGGGTCGTAGCTTTTGTCCAGTTTATAGACGCGCTGTTTATACCACTGGTAGGTGTTGAGGTGGTTGAAGGAGACACAGGGCTGCAGAATATCGATGAGAGAAAAGCCGCGGTGCTGCACTCCCGCCTTTATCAGCCCCGCCAGGTGCTCGACGTCCCCGGCGAAGCCCCGCGCCAGGAAGCTAATGTCCGAGCCCAGGGCCAGCATGAGCGGATTGAGCGGCTGGATGGCGCCGAGGGGGGTCGTTTTGGTAACGAACCCGGCCTCGCTGGTGGGGGAAGCCTGCCCCTTGGTCAGCCCGTAGACCTGGTTGTTGTGCGCCAGATAGGTCATATCTATATTGCGGCGGGCGGCGGCCAGAAGGTGCTGCACGCCCTCGCCGTAAGCCCCGCCGTCCCCGTCGATGCCGATAACGGCGAGGTCGCGGTTAGCGATTTTGGCGCCGGTGGCGGCGGGCAGCGTGCGACCGTGCAGTCCGTTAAAGACGTTGCCCCGGGTGTAATGCGGCAGCTTGGGCCCCTGGCCGATGCCGGAGACGAAAAGCACCTGGTGCGGCTCCAGGTTAAGCTCGACCAGGGCTTTTTTTACCGCGTCGAGTATGCCGAAGTTGCCGCAGCCGGGGCACCAGGCGATGGGCACGTTCGAGGCATAGTCCTTGAGCGTCACCATTTTTTAACCTCATTTTTCAGGCGGTCGGCAATCTCCCCGGGGGAGAAGGGGCGGCCGTCGTACTTTAAAATGGAGCCGTCGACTTTCTGGCCGGTCTCGCGCCGGATGAGGGCGGCAAGCTGCGATGTGGCGTTGCCCTCGACGACGATATTCTTCTTCGCGGTTTTTAACGCGTCAATAACCGCCTCTGAGGGGAAGGGCCAGAGCTGGCGGAAATGCAGGGTATTGACCGGCCTGCCGTCTTTTTCAAGAAGGGCGGAGGCTTCCCGTATCGCGCCATGGGTGCTGCCCCACCCGACGAGCGTTAGACCCGACCCCTCGACTTTATTGAACTCGGGCGCGGTGATTTCCTGCTTCATGCCGCTCAGCTTGCGCAGGCGTTTTTCCACCTGCGCGCGGCGCGTGGCGGCGTCCTCAATCATGTGGCCGACCTCGTCATGCTCATCGGAGTCGGTAACGACCAGCGCCCTGCCAAGTCCCGGCAAAGCCCTCGGGGAAATGCCGGAATCCGTTACCAGATGCCTTTTATAATCGACGGCGTTTTTAGTCTGTTTACCCGTAAGCAAAGCGCCGCGGTCGATTTTCACTTTGGATAAATCAAACCTGTCGACGGAGTAATAGGAGGTAGCCAGATGGTGGTCGGTAAGGATGAGCGCCGGTGTCTGGAATTTCTCCGCCAGGTTGAAGGCTTTAACGGCGGCGTCGAAAGCGTCCGCGGCGTCGGCGGGGGCGAACACGGCGCGCGGGAACTCGCCGTGACCGGCGTGCAGGGCGAAAAAGAGCTCGGCCTGCTCGGTGCGTGTGGGCAGTCCCGTCGCCGGACCCGGCCGCTGTCCCAGGACGACCACGACCGGCGTCTCGGTCATCCCGGCGAGGGACAGAGCCTCGACCATCAGGGCGAAGCCACCGCCGGAGGTCGCCACCATGGAGCGGACGCCGACAAAACCCGCGCCCACGGCCATATTCATGGCGGCAATCTCATCCTCGACGTGCATCATCACCACGCCGTACTGCTGCCCTTTTCCCGCCATGTATTCCAGGATGCCGCTGGAGGGCGTCATGGGGTAGCCCGCGACGAACTTACAGCCGGCGGCCAGCGCCCCCAGGCACAGCGCCTCGTTGCCGTTAAGAAGAAGGCGGCCAGCGCCCGCCGGCGGGAGGGTTTCCGGCAGGGGAACGGTTTTACCGCTTGCCCGGGTAAGGTCATAGCCCGCCCTGGCGGCGTTGACGTTCTCTTTAACGGTCTGTGCGCCGTGGCGGGCGAACTCTTTTTCCAGAATGGCGGCGAGAATATCGAAGCTAAAGCCCGCCAGCCCGAGGGCCGCCCCGGCGGCCACGGAGTTCGCCATGAGCTTGTTTTGCGCCTTCTCCAGCGCCAGTTTGACGAGCGGGATGTTCAGGAAACCGGGTTTATCCGAGGTGAATTTCGTATCTTCCGCGTCGTAGATAACGAGTCCGCCGGATTTCAGTTCTTTCTCATGGAGGTCGATGGTCTCTTTGTTCAGCGCCACCAGCAGGTCGAGGACGGTCGAGAGGGCCTGCAAGGGGGCTTTACCGGCGCGGACGCGGAAAAAGTTATGCCCGCCCCGGACGCGGCTCTCATAGTCCTGGTCGGCGAAAACGTACAGGCCGCCCTGCGCCAGCGACTCCGCCAGGATAGCGCCGACGGACTGCACGCCCTGTCCCGCCTCCCCGCCCACCATGATGTTGAAATCCGGTTTCATTAGGATGATTATATAGCTATAAAACGCGCTATGCTGTAAGTTTTGTCACTTTTTACTGAAATATTTCACCGGCCATCGAGGATGAACTACGGGCGGGATTTTTGACATGGGCCGTTTTATGGGAAATAATGTAACCGGTTTTGATTTGTACTTATCAGACGGAGACGGTGCCTTATCCTGAAACGACGCCGGGAGGTAGAACATGAACGGTCTGGGGATTACATCGCAGGTGACGCTGCTGATTTTCATAGTGCTGCTTCTGGGTGTGTCCGCTTTCTTTTCCGGTTCGGAGACGGCCCTGATGACGGTGCGCCGGATACGCCTGCGCCAGATAGCGAAGAAGCACCAGCGCGCCGTGAAAATAATCGAGGGGGTCCTGGAGAAGCCGGAGAGGCTTATCGGGACAATCCTGCTCGGCAACAACCTCGTTAACGTCGCCATGTCCGCCATCGCCACGGTGCTCGCCCTCAGGTGGTGGGGGGACGCGGGGGTCATCTATGTCACGGTATTACTGACGGTCATCATATTGATATTCGCCGAGATAACGCCCAAGGTCTACGCCCGGTACCACAGCGAGCGCATCTCCATCATCACCGGGCCGATACTCAAAGGAATCATGACAGTCTTCAGTCCGGTTACGACCGGGGCCACCTGGGTGGTGCAGAAGCTTTTACTGCTGCTGGGCATCGATATCAGCAAAACGAAGAGGACCGTCATGACGGAAGCGGAGGTCAAGGCGGCCATCACCATCGGCTGGGAAGACGGCTCCATCACCGGCGAAGAAAGGGAAATGCTCTCCAAGATATTCACGCTCAACGACAAGTCCGTGGCCGACGTCATGGTGCCCAGAAAGCGGATGGTCACTCTAAGGTCCGACTACACCATCGACGAGGCATTGAGGTCGATTAAGCGAAACGGCTATTCCCGCTATCCGGTGAGGAAGGGCAAGAGCCAGGAAATCATCGGCTTCATCCACGCCAAGGACCTGCTGGGGAAAAAGGGCAACAAGAAACTGGAATCGATGAAAAAACTTATCAGGCCGGTTTATTATATCCAGGAGGACAAGAAAATAAGCAGCCAGCTGCGGCATTTCAAGGGCAGGAGGCTGCACCAGGCAATCGCCCTGGATGAAAAGGGCGAGGTGGCCGGGCTGATAACGCTGGAGGATATACTGGAGCAGATGGTGGGCAGCATCCAGGACGAATACGATGATAAATAGCGACATTATGGTGAAGCTGATATAATTGGTAAGGAAAAGAGACAAGCGCATGGATGAAAAAGCAGTTAAAAGCATCAGTGAGACCGCCCGCAGAGTCAGGGAAAACGTCGAAAAGGTAATCGTGGGGAAGGGGGAAGTGGTGGAGCTGGCCATCGTAGCGCTCCTCTGCGAAGGTCATATCCTCTTCGAGGACGTGCCGGGGCTGGGCAAGACCGTCCTGGCGAAGTCCCTGGCGAAATCGCTGGGATGCAGCTTCCGCCGCATCCAGTGCACTCCCGACCTGCTGCCTTCGGACATCACCGGCACCTATATCTTCAACCAGAAGACTGCCGACTTCGAGTTCCGGCCCGGGCCGGTAATGTCCCAGGTGGTGCTGGCGGACGAAATCAACCGCGCCACCCCCCGGACGCAGTCGGCCCTGCTGGAAGCCATGCAGGAGCGGCAGGTGACCACCGAGGGCGAGACCAGAGCCCTGCCGCGTCCCTTCCTGGTCATGGCGACCCAGAACCCCATCGAGCTTGAGGGCACCTTCCCGCTGCCGGAAGCCCAGCTCGACCGCTTTCTGCTGAAAATACAGATCGGCTATCCCTCCGCCGAGGACGACCGCCTGATACTTTCGCGTTTCCGCAGCGAGGACCCCCTGGAAGAGCTGGAGCCGGTGGTTTCCACCGAGGAGCTCCTTGATATGCAGAAAGCCTGCCGCGAGGTGCACGTGGCGGCGGACACCGAGGACTATATCATCCGCCTCGTCCACGCCACCCGCAGCCATGCCGCTGTCGAGCTCGGGGCGAGCCCGCGGGCGATGCTCGCGCTCTACCACGCGGCGCAGGCCCTCGCCGCCATCCGCGACAGGCCTTTCGTCACGCCGGACGATGTCAAGTACCTGGTCCAGCCGGTCCTCATCCACCGCATCATCCCCAAGTCGGAGAGTCGCCTGAGGGGACAGAAGGCCGAGCAGACCCTCAAGGAGATAATGGACTCCGTGGCCGTGCCGGTAGAAGAGATTACCGGGGAGGGGTAGGGGATGCGGGGCGACTACTGGCTCTGGGTTGCGGTATTCATCCTGATAATCAGCCTGGCCATGCACCAGGTGGCGCTGGCTCTTATCTGTCTGCTGTTTTTACTCACCGGCGGCGTCGCCAGGCTGTGGAACCGGTTCTGCCTCAACAGAATCGAGTACAGACGCCAGCTGAGCCACCACCAGGTCTTTTTCGGCGAAGAGATAACCCTTGAGATAGAGGTCACCAACCGCAAACCGCTGCCGCTGCCCTGGCTGCGGATTGAGGACGAGCTTCCGGAGAGGGTGACGCTGCTCAAAGGTAAAGCGGAGGCGTTAGCCGAGGACCGCGTCATGCTCCGCAATATCTTACCCATCAACATGTACCACCGGGTCAAGCGCCGGTTCCCCATAAAGTGCTCGCAGAGGGGCGCCTTCGTCTTCGGACCGAGTTACGTCAGCTCCGGCGACATTTTCGGGTTCTTCCGCCGCGAGAAGAAGTTCGAACAAATAGACAATCTGCTGGTGTACCCCCGGCTAGTGCCGCTGGAAAAGCTCGGCATCCCGTCACGCCAGCTTTTCGGGGACATACGGCTGAAGAGGCACCTTTTCCAGGACCCGGTGCTCACGGCGGGAGTGCGGGACTACGCTCCCGGGGACAGCCTCAAGCGGATACACTGGAAAAGCACGGCCCGGCTGGGCCGGCTACAGACCAAGGTCTACGAGCCGACCACCACGGTGGACATCAGCCTTTTCCTGGACGTGCGCACGCTGAAAGCGCCTTTCTGGGGGAGCATCTCTCAGCTACAGGAGCTGGGGATTATGACCGCGGCGTCCATCTGCCAATATGCCCTGAATTCCGGCTTTCGCGTGGGACTTCACGTCAACCAGGTAACGCGCTTTTCCCAGGGCATGTTGAAAGTGCCCCACAGCGGCCACCCCGACCAGCTCATGCATATCCTCGAGGCGCTGGCGCAGGTACACCAGGTGGAAACGATACCGATGGCGACGTTCATCCGGCAGGAAGCCCCGAGCCTGCCGTGGGGGAGCACGCTGCTGGTGATTGCGGCGCAGCCATCGGAGGAACTGGTGGCCACATTAATGGACCTGAACAGGGTGGGGCGCAGCGTGGCGCTGGTGAAAATGGGGAGCATGCCGCAGGAAGGGGAAGAGCCGGGCTACGGGGGACTGAAGGTATACAACGTCTCCGATGAGACCGGCTGGGAAGTGGTTAAGGAAATAGGCCTGGAAGAGAAATGAGATGACGGAAACGGTAAAAAGCAAGGGCGGCTTCGACTGGCTGGCGACGTTTATCTACCCGCTGTCGGTCGTGCTCATGGAGGTGTTCTGGGTCTACCCCTGGCTGTTATGGCTGGGCTATCTGCCGGCGTTCTCCATGGGACGGCCGGTGCTGAGCCTGGCTTCCGTGGTTTTCACACTGGGGGCTTCGCTGGTGCTGACGCGGATAGCCATCAGGCGGGAATGGGGCCTCTGGCGCATGCGCGTCGTCATTATAGGCACCGGACTGTTCGTGATACTGTTCGTGCTGGGGGTGGACTACAGAGGGGGCTACGACTTCCTCAGCGGTGAATGGTTCCGGTACATCGGGCAGACGCTGGCGCACACTCTCGATAGACCCAACTCGGTCGTCCTGGCGCTGCCGGCGCTGCTGTACCTCTGGTGGCGGGGCATCAACCTGGGGCAGGCGACCCTGTATTTCAAGGATA
>CAYTZI010000112.1:0-7548 GCA_964442335.1 uncultured Dehalococcoidaceae bacterium
AGACCCTCGTTGAAGTACGAAGGGCGGAGAGTAAGGGGTGACGCCTGAGAATCAGGACGATAGTCGGCTGAGGTGATATTTAGATAATGACAAAACAATATGGTTTTTTCTATGATGTGAGCCGGTGTGTCCAATGTCACACTTGTGAAGTAGCGTGTAAGAGTGTTCACAACATTGAGCCGGGAATACACTGGAGGCGGGTCGTTGAGACCTGGAGCGGTGAATTCCCTAATGTCACCAGAGCTTTTCTCTCCTTGGCCTGCCAGCACTGTGGTAAGCCAGCCTGTGTAGCCGTATGCCCAACTGGGGCCATTACCAAGCGGGCTGAGGATGGCATCGTTGTGGTTGACAGGAATAAATGTAACGGTTGCCGGGACTGTTTACCCGCCTGTCCTTTTGGGGTGCCCCAGTTTGGGGCTGATGGCACCATGCAGAAGTGTGATTTCTGTATAGAGAGCGACAGAGAGCCAGCCTGTGTGGCATCCTGCCCTGCTGAAGCCCTGCACTATGGAATTATGGAGGAGCTGTCTGAATTCGCAGCCAGGAAATCCGCTGAAAAACTGCCCGGGTCTACTCAGCCCTCCGTAGTTATTCTAAAATAAGGGGTTAATAATACTGCAAACAACCTGGGGATTGGAGGGCAGTGGACTGGCTAAGCAGTATCCCGCCTACCCTTTATAAGTATCAACCAAATTAAAGCCTATGATGTCACATCCTGGCTTTTTGTTTAATCAAGGTACAGGTTCAAATCCAACATGGTAACCCGAATAATTCAATATATAAAACTTTCAGAGTCGAATTTGCGTTCGCCTGAAGTCTAACTCTAAAAGGCAGCTTGATAATCAGATGAAAAATGACGTCGCAGTATAGCTAAACGCTAACTACGGCATAAATGCCCACGACGAGCGCGCATATTGCTGCGAGAAAAATCAAAACCATTATGATTAGTCTAACCCATCTAGGCCTCAGAAATTCCTCAGCCCACCTAGTAGGCCCTAATACCCGTTCTCCTCGCAATCTCAGGGTAACGCTAATGAGTGACTGTAATACCTCCCAAAACACGAGAATAAGAGCAAAGATGAAAAGCGCCATAGCAAGCGGTGGTATCGTTTCCTGTCCTCTTATTAGTGATGCGATAGCCGCTGCCAGCGCAAACGGAGTCTCATAATCGTTCCAAGAGTGTTATATTTCAAAAGTGAGTACTATTTCCTTGTTGTGGAAAACGCGCAACTTTTAGAAGGAACAATGAAATGATTGACTTCAGGCCCCACATTCAAAGTTTCTTCGAGTCGGTGGGGAGTAATAAAATTGAGATATACAATGAGTTCAGCCTTCAGCACGAGCTCGGCATTTACCTACGAATGGCTGTTGGATATAGCTTATTCAAAGAAAAAATCACCAATATTGATGTTGAAATCCAGGAGATTGAACACAGGCTTCTACGACTCTACGACGCTCTGGAAACGAGCAAGCTGACACTGGATGACCTGTCCCCCCGGATCAAAGAGCTTCGTGCTAAGCAGGATGAGCTTGGTAAAACCAGAATTATCGCGGAAGCGGAAATGGCAGTGCAGGGTTATCAACAACTCGATATCGACGCGGTCCGGTCTTACGTTATGAACCTTCGAAAGCTGCTTGATGAAAGTGAAGTTGCGCAAACGAAGGCGTTTTTAAGATCTTTCATTAAGAAGATAGTCGTCGACAAGGACATTGTGAAACTGTATTATAATGTTCCGGTGCCTCCGGACGGCAAGAAGATGGAAACGGTGGGAGTTCTGCCTATTGACACCCCAAGTGGAGCCGGGGGGATTCGAACCCCCTACCTTTTGACTGCCAGTCAAACGTTCTCCCAAGTGAACTACGGCCCCGTATGCACTATTAATCTAGCATATTATCTGAGCTGCTGGCAAACATGCGCCTCATGCAGAAAATCTACACCTTTTTTATACTGTTTATATGTTTTTTTATACCTTGTTTATATCCCCAATGCTATATTAATATCAGTTAATCAAGTTGTTCCCCAGCTTGATAATGGCCCAGGAGAAGGGGTCAGGTCAGTCTTCAAGTCAGCTTGAGGATTTGCCTGACCCCTTCTCGTTTTTTGCCTCTTCTGCCCCGAATGGAATAAAATATACTGATAGTTTTCCCTGAAAGGAACAGACCGATGCAAAAGCGGGTATTACTGATGCTGCTGGCAGTTTTAACGGTTACGCTTCCTCTCTTCTCATGCTCCTCTCCCGGTATCGGAGAGTGGACGCCGCTGCCGGCGCAGACTAAAGGAGATGGTATGTTACAGTGGAGCGAACCCCCGGCGATGATGATTGATACCAATAAAGAATACCGGGCTATCATGGAGACGGAGTACGGGAAGATGGTGCTGGAGCTTTACGCGAAGGACGTGCCCATTACTGTCAATAACTTCGTTTTCCTGGCGACTCAGGGTTATTATGATAACACCACTTTTCACCGCGTCATAGCCGACTTCATGGTGCAGGGCGGCGACCCCACCGGTACCGGTTCGGGCGGCCCCGGCTATACTTTCGCCAATGAGATTACCTCATATAAGCATATCGCCGGCGCTCTGTCCATGGCCAACACCGGCCAGCCCAATTCCAACGGCTCCCAGTTCTTCATCACCCTCGTGGCGACCCCCTGGCTTGACGGGCAACATACGGTTTTTGGTTGTCTCGTCGAGGGCGCGGATGTTCTTAAGAAAATCCGGCTGCGCGACCCCAGCACGAACCCCACCTACGAAGGCGATAAGTTGCTGAGTGTTAAAATAGAGGTAAGAGGCTAGCCTAGATGTCCACGCCTATTGCCCTGAAGATTCCTTTGAGTCCCCAGTAGCCGGCGTAGACGACTGTCATGCACTTGATTATCTTGCCGACGAACACTATGGCTATGTATTTTTTCAACCCGAAATGCAGCGCTCCGCAGGCAAAGGCGGCCGGATAGAAAAACGGGTTGACTATCGACGTCACCGCGAACAGCGCTATCGCGCCTCGGCGCTCCATCAGGTCGAGCATGCGCTCGTAGGCTTTCTGAATTCTCCCGTGCTTGCTGCCGCTGATGACCCTGCCGGCGCCGTGCCCGGTCATGTAGATGGTCAGCGCACCGACAAGCTCCCCCAGTGCCGCCGATATCCCCACGAGCCACGGGTAGGGCATTACGCCTCCCAGGGCGAACACCACCGCCAGCATCGGCACGGGTATGATGACCGTCGCTCCGCCTAAAATGCTGATGAAGAAAGCCCCCACGTACCCGTACTGCTGCATCCCTTTGACCTCTTCGTCAAAGACAATGATGGCGGCGGCCATGAGCAGCGTCAGCACCACGCCGATAATGCCAAGGATATACGCAAACCTGGCGGATCTCGTGGTGGGCGTTTTTTCTTCGGCGGGACCGGCTGGCTCGCAGGCTGGTTTTGCTTCGGGCATTTGCTTGGCCATGGCGTGACTACATTATACACTCATACGGGAACTCAGTCTACCTTATGAACTATTCCGTAGTATGATTGTTAGTAATTTGTTTTCTGCAACTCAAATCAAGAATTAAAGGTAGAATCCGTTCCAGAAAAAAAGCGTCCCGACTTTCCAAAGTCGGGACGCTTCATTACTTATCCTCGCGCTGGAGCTTTATGCAACGGCTTTCACCGGCGCTTTGCTCTTGAACGTCAGTTTGCCTTCTTTATCGATATCCACCTTCACGAGGTCGCCTTCTTTAAGCTCTCCCCGCAGCAGCTGGCTCGATAGCGGGTTTTCGATGCGTTTCTCGATAACCCTCCGCAGCGGCCTTGCGCCGTAGACGGGGTCGTAGCCTTCTTTGGCCAGCCACGCCTTCGCTTTCTCCGTTAGCTCAATCGTGACACCGTGCTCGCTGAGGCGTTTTTGCAGGTCTTTCAACATCAGGTCGACGATGCTCTTGAGCTGCTCCTCGCTGAGCTCGTGGAACACGATGATGTCGTCCAGCCGGTTAAGGAACTCCGGCAGGAAACGCTTTCTGACCTCTTCGTTGACCTTTTTCTTCATGTCTTCGTATCTCTGCGCCTGCGTCGTTGCCGTGTCCCGGCGCGTGGCGAAGCCCAGCTGGCTCTCGCGCTTTATTACTTCGGCGCCGGCGTTGCTGGTCATAACGACTACGGTGTTCTTGAAGTTGACCGTGCGCCCGTGGCCGTCCGTCAGCCGTCCGTCGTCCATAACTTGTAAGAGCGTGTTGAAGACCTTCGGGTGCGCCTTCTCGATTTCGTCGAGCAGGATGATGCTGTAGGGCCTCCGCCTTATCGCTTCGGTGAGCTGTCCTCCCTCGTCGTAACCGACGTACCCCGGCGGCGAGCCGATCAGCCTCGCCGTGGTATGCTCTTCCTGGTATTCGGACATGTCCAGCCTTACCATCGCGTTATCGTCTCCGAACATGAACCACGCCAGCGTGCGCACCATCTCCGTTTTACCCACCCCCGTCGGCCCCAGGAAAAGGAAACTGCCGATGGGCCTGTTCGGGTCGGTAAGCCCTGCCCGGCTTCTCCTTATAGCTTCGGATATCGCCGATACCGCTTCCTCCTGGTCTATCAGGCGCTCGTGGATTCGCTCCTCCATGTGGATGTATTTTTCCTTTTCGCCTTCGACCATCTGGGAGACGGGGATGCCCGTCCAGTTGGAAACAAGCTGGGCGATGTGCTCCGCGGTCACTTCCTCGCTTATTTTCTCTTTTTTAAGCCGTTCGCTCTTGGCGGACTGGTACTCCGGTTCCAGCTTCAGCCGCTCCGCCTTGAACCCGGCGGCCTGCTCATAGTCCTGACGCTGCGTGGCCGCCTCCTCTTCATTGGCAAGCTGTTTGATGCGCTGTTCCATCTCTTTTTCTTCCGGCGGGGCGCTTTCGGTATCGATGCGCAGCTTGCTGGACGCCTCGTCTATCAGGTCGATGGCTTTGTCCGGCAGGTGCCTGTCGCCGATATACCGCTGGCTGAGCCGCGCGGCGGCATCGAGCGCCTCGTCGGTGATTTTTATCTTGTGATGAGCTTCGTACCGCGGCCGCAGTCCCTTCAGAATTTCTATGGTGTCCTCGACGCTCGGCTCTTCGATGAATACCGGCTGGAAACGCCTTTCCAGCGCTTTGTCTTTTTCTATGTGCTTGCGGTATTCATCGAGCGTTGTGGCGCCTACGCACTGTAGCTCCCCGTGCGCCAGCGCCGGCTTGAGCATGTTGCTGGCGTCGATGGACCCTTCGGCGGCGCCTGCACCTACGACCGTGTGTATCTCGTCGATGAAGAGTATGACTTCGCCTTTGGCTTCCCTGACCTCGTCCATGACCGCCTTGAGTCTTTCCTCGAACTCGCCCCTGAACTTGCTGCCGGCGACCAGTGCGCCCATGTCCAGGGCGACCACTTTGCGGCCTTTCAGGGAGTCGGGCACGTCATCGGCGGCGATTTTCTGGGCGAGCCCCTCGGCGATGGCTGTCTTACCCACGCCCGCCTCCCCGACGATAACCGGGTTGTTCTTGGTGCGCCGCGTCAGTATCTGCATGACGCGTTTTATTTCCATGTCGCGTCCTATCACCGGGTCGAGTTTGCCTTCCTTGGCCATCTGGGTGAGGTCGCGGCCGTACTTTTGCAGCGAGCGGTATTTGCTTTCCGCGTGCGTGTCCTCCACGCGCCGGCTGCCTCTCATCTTTTTCAGCGCGTCGTAGACCTTCTCCTGGGTAACGCCGCTGCCGTGCAGGATATTGGCGGCTTCTCCTTTGTTATCGGCTACCATGGCTATCAGCAGGTGCTCCGTGCTGATGAACTCGTCCTTCAGTCTTTTAGCTTCTTCATCCGCTTTCTGCATCAGCATGGCGATGCGCGGCGTGGCGTATATCTGCCCCGTCTGATAGGACACCTTCGGAGTATCCTCCAGGGCTTCTTCAACCTTGTTCCTTATGCTCTCCGCGTCCACTTTAAGCTCTTTAAAGATCTCTCCCACCAGTCCCTGTTGCTGCATGAGCAGGGCCAGCAGGATATGCTCCACGTCCCACTGGCTATGCTTGTACTGCATGGCCATCTGCTGGGATGCCTGTAGAGCTTCCTGTGCCTGTTCCGTGAACCTTTCCTGTCTCATTTCCTCTTCCCTCCGCGTAGTTTCTCAATCTCCTCCTGGGCTTCTTGCAGTTCGTTCTGGAGCTCTCCCATGTGCTGGACCATGCGCAGGATAACCTCCACCCCCGGCAGGTTGACGCCCATATCGTCCACCAGGGCTTTGACCCTCTTGAGAAGGGCAATATCCCTGTCCGAATAGAGTCGTATGTTCCCCCGCGAGCGGTGCGGCTCGATGATGCCCACCCGTTCGTAGTAGCGCAGCGTGTAGGTATGTATCTCCAGCATTTTCGCCGCCACGCTTATCACGTAGCGCGGCTCCGTATTGTACTTTTCGTCCATATTCACCTCCACTCGTCGTCGGTTTGTTTTGTGTTTCGATGTTCGTATTTCATGTTTGTTACGCCGGCCGTATCTCGCCGAGCTGCCCGAACAGTTCTTTTTCCTTTTCGGTTAGCTTGGTCGGCAGGACGACATTTGCTTTAGCCAGCAGGTCGCCTCTGGTAGACTTCCCCAGATGGGGCATGCCCTGTCCGGTCAGGCGGAAAACGCGCCCGTTCTGCGTCTCCGCCGGTATCTTCAACGCCAGCTTGCCTTTCAGCGTTGGCACCTGGACCTCTCCGCCCAGCACCGCCACCGTGAGTGGCACCGGCACGTTGACGTACAGGTCGTCGCCCTGTCTTTCCAGTGTCGCATGCGGCAGGACTTTGACATTAAGATAGAGGTCGCCCGCGGGTCCGCCGTAGCCGGGCTGTCCCTTGCCGGCGATGCGTACTCTCGACCCCGTTTTTACTCCTGCCGGTATCTTTACTTCGATGCGCTTGATATTAGCGACCACGCCCGCGCCGCGGCATACCGAGCAGGGGAGGTTTTGTATCCTTCCGGTGCCTTTACAGGCTGCGCAGGGTTCTTCCACCTGCAGATTTATCGTACGCTGGGTGCCGTGATAGGCTTCCTCGAGCGTTACCTCCACAGGCGTCTCCAGGTCCCGCCCCCGGCGCGCTTGGGGCCGTCGTGAAAATCCACCCATCCTCCCCCCGAATATCTCCTCGAAGATGCTGTCCAGCCCCTCGACGCCACCGCTGTAGCGGAAGCCGCCGACCCCCGGCGCGAACCCCTGGTACTGCGCCTGCTCACGCTCCGCCTGTTCTATCTGGTCAGCGTACTGCCATTTGTCGCCGTATTTATCGTATTTTCTCCTCTTTTCCTTATCGGAGAGAACCTCGTACGCGGCGTTGATTTCTTTAAATTTAGCCTCGGCGGCCTTGTCCCCGGGGTTGACGTCCGGGTGGTACTGGCGCGCCAGCCGGCGGTATGCCGCCTTGATTTCTTTCTCGCTGACGTCCTTTTTCACGCCTAGAATATCGTAGTAGTTCTTAACGGTCATTTCTTTCTCCAGGGGACCTTACTTCTATTATAATGCGCGTGAAGTAAGATGTCAATGAAATAATAGCAAAGTTAATAATAAATTATTAAGTATT
>CAYTZI010000113.1:0-5832 GCA_964442335.1 uncultured Dehalococcoidaceae bacterium
CCGGTCTTTATCTGCCCTGTCCCCAGCCCCGCACAGAGGTCGGCGATAGTGGTATCCTCGGTCTCACCGGAGCGGTGGCTGACCACCGCCGTCCAGCCGTTCCCGCGCGCCGTCTCTATGGCCTCGATGGTCTCCGTCAGCGTGCCGATCTGGTTGAGCTTGATGAGCACGGAGTTGGATGCTTTCAGCTCGATGCCCTTTTTTATTCGCGCCACGTTGGTGACATAGAGGTCGTCGCCGACCAGCTGGATGTTTTTACCGAGCTTTTCGTTGAGCAACCGCCACCCGTCCCAGTCGTCCTCCGCCATGCCGTCCTCGATGGAGATAATGGGGTAGGCAGCGACCCATTTGACATAAAAGTCCACCATCTCCGCGGATGTAAGCGTCCTGCCTTCCCTGGCGAGCACGTATTTGCCATCCTGATAGAACTCGCTGGAAGCGGGGTCGAGGGCGATATAGCAGTCTTTGCCCGGTTTGTACCCGGTCGACTCTATGGCGGCGAGGATGGCCTCGACCGCGTCCTTGTTGGAGGGGAGGGAGGGGGCAAAGCCGCCTTCGTCCCCGACGTTGGTGTTGAGTCCCCTGCCTTCGAGGACTTTTTTCAGGGCGTGGTAGACCTCGGCGCCCATACGCAGGGCCTCAGCAAAGCTTTCCGCTCCCGCCGGAACCACCATGAACTCCTGTAAATCTGTAGAGTTCTCGGCGTGCTTGCCGCCGTTGAGGATGTTCATCATGGGGACGGGCAGGGTATAGCTTCCGGCGTTATTCAGATAGCGATAGAGCGGCAGACCTCTGGAGTTTGCGGCGGCGTGGGCTACCGCCAGGGAGACCCCCAGCATGGCGTTAGCGCCGAGCCTGGACTTATCCTTCGTGCCGTCGAGGTCTATCAAAGCGCGGTCGAGCTTCTCCTGGTCGAAGGCGGACATGCCGGCGACGGCGCCGGCAATCTCCCGGTTTACGTTAGCTACAGCTTTGAGGACGCCTTTGCCGCCGTAGCGTTTTTCATCACCGTCGCGGAGCTCCACCGCCTCGTGTTTGCCGGTGCTGGCGCCCGAGGGCACGGCGGCCGTTCCTGTGGCGCCGTCCTCAAGATTAACCTCCACCTCAACGGTCGGGTTTCCCCGCGAGTCCAGAATTTCCCTGGCTTTAACATTTTTAATCGTAGACATTTCTTTCTCCAATCGTAGTGTTACTCCCGGTCTCTGACCATTTCCACGGCTTTAGCTACGGCTTCTTCCGGATTTTTGGCAATGATGATGCCGCTGTCCGTTTTTCCATCTAGAGAAATCGACCACGTTTTCAGTCCGATGACGGGTATGCCGCTCTGGAGCGCGTGCCCGATTTCCGTGAGCGTGCCGTAGCTTCCGTCGATAGCTATGACCGCCTGCGACGATTTCACGACCGCCACGTTCCTGGCGTACCCCATGCCCGTCACGATGGGGATTTTAACGTATTGGTTGGCCGTCCGGCGGCTTTCCCCCGGCAGTATCCCGATGGTAATGCCGCCCTCCGCGCAGGCGCCTTTGCAGGCGGCCTCCATCACTCCCCCCAGCCCCCCGCACACCAGCGCCGCGCCCCGCCGGGCAATCTCCCGCCCCACTTCTTCGGCAAGATTGGCCGTTTCCGGAGTGATTTCTCCTCCCCCGCCGATTACCCCTATAAAAAGCAACCCGTTTTTCATCGTTTACCGAAAGATTATATCATCTGTAGCTGAACAACGGCAAAAGGGCGTTATCAGGAAAACGTGATAGTGCTTACCTCACCCCTGCCCCTCTCCGGCCAGTGAGATTTTTATATTCCGGATTCAGTACTGGCCGGAGAGGGGGAAGAAAAAAGAGGGGGCTCATGCCCCCTCTAACTCCCCCGTATCGAGACTGTTTAGTTGTATCTATTCATCGCCGCTTCAAGACCTTCGGCGAGAAGGCAAGCTATAACTTCGCTGACTCTGGGGATGACCGTATCGATGGTTTTTTTCTCTTCGCGGGTGAAATCCCTCAGAACGTAGTCGATGACCGCGCTCTCTTTATCCGCGGCATCGGCGATGCCCTCCGGCCGCCCGATGCCTACCCGCACGCGGTAGAATTCGCGCGTGCCGGCGCGCGCGATGATAGACTCGATGCCTTTATGGCCCCCCGAGCTTCCGCCCAGCCTCAGCCTTATTTTCCCCGCCGGAAGGTCGAGGTCATCATGGATTACTATGAGGTCGGCCGGATCGACGTCGAGCTTTTTCATCAGCGCGCTCACCGATTCCCCGCTGGCGTTCATATAGGTCTGAGGACGCGCCAGCACCACGCGGCTCCCCGCTATGTTCCCGATGCCCGTCCGCGCGTGCCCCTGCTTGCGGTCGAACCTGATTTTGTATTTTTTCGCCAGGTGGCTGACGCACATAAACCCGATGTTGTGCCGGTTGCGGGCGTACAAAAACCCCGGGTTGCCCAGCCCCACCACCAGTTTCATGCGCCCGCTTTCTTCAGCAGCTCTAAAAACCGCTGCTCGTCCATCGTTTCAACGCCCAGCTCGTTCGCTTTCGCCAGCTTCGAGCCGGGGTCGGCCCCCACCACCAGGTAGTCCGTCTTCCGTGTAACGTTGTCCTTGGCCGCCCCGCCCAGCTCCCTTATCTTCGCCTCCGCCTGCTGCCGGGAAAACGACTCCAGCCTGCCGGTGACGACGAACTCCTTGCCGGAAAGAGGCAGGTCTTTCCCGGGGGCAGCCTTTTCCTCCAGCTTAACGCCGGCTTCCCTGAGACGGCGGATGATATCCAGGTTCTCTTTCTGACCGAAAAACGCGGTGATGCTGTCCGCAATCTTCGGCCCTACCGCTCCGATTTCCATCAGTCTTTCACGTGAAGCCCCGGCAAGCGAGTCGATGCTGCGGAACTCGTCGGCGAGGACCTGCGCCATCT
Organism: uncultured Dehalococcoidaceae bacterium; assembly: GCA_964442335.1. GTDB lineage: Bacteria > Chloroflexota > Dehalococcoidia > Dehalococcoidales > RBG-16-60-22 > JBFYTX01. Next base: position 2,903 of record CAYTZI010000113.1, read on the forward strand.
CCTCTCCTATGTGCTTGATTCCCAGGGCGTAAATCGTCCTCGCGAGCGGGCGCTCCTTACTGGCGTTGATGGCGCTGATGATGTTGGCGGCGCTTTTTTCGCCCATTTTCTCGAGCTCCGCCAGCTGCTCTTTTTTCAGGTAATAGAGGTCGGCGGGGTCTTTGACCAGTCCCAGACTATATAAAGTGGCGCTGATGTTTTCCCCGACGCCCCGTATATCCATCGCGCCCCTGGAGGCGAAGTGCTCGATGCGCTGCTGGGACTGGGCGGGGCAGGCGGCGTTAACGCAGTAGTACATTACCTCCCCCTCCGGCCTGATAACACCGGGCTGCCCACACACCGGGCAGAGGGGCTGTCCCTTACCGTTCTTCGGCAGCTTCGCCAGCAGGCTGAACTCTTTTTCCTTGCCGGTGCGCTTGCTCAGGACCGGCCCGACGATCTCCGGGATGACCTCGCCGGCGCGCTGGATAATCACGGTATCCCCTTCGCGGATGTCTTTGCGGCGGATATCGTCTTCGTTATGGAGGGCGGCGGACTTTATCGTTACCCCGCCCACGCTCACCGGCTCCAGGACGGCGTAAGGATTGAGCGTGCCGGTGCGGCCGACGCTTATCTCGATGCTTTTCAGGACGGTGGTGCCCTGGACGGCGGGGAACTTGTAGGCTATCGCCCAGCGCGGCTCGTGCCCGATGTCCCCGAGCTCTTCGTGCAGGGCGAGCTGGTTAATTTTTATAACGACGCCGTCGGCTTCGTAGGTGAGTCCTTCGCGCTTCTCTTCCCAGGTGCGGTAATAATCCTTGACCTCGTCGATGTCTTTCAGGAGGCGGTTGTTGGGGTTTATCTTGAAGCCCAGTGACTTAAGCCACTCCATCGCTTCCCAGTGGGTGTCCGGCACGGCTTTGCCTTCGGCGTAACCGAGCATGTAGATAAAGATATCCAGCGGCCGCCTGGCGGTGATGCGGGAGTCGAGCTGCCTTACCGACCCCGCCGCGGCGTTGCGCGGGTTGGCGAAAAGCGGCAGCCCCTCCGCCGCCCGCTCCTGGTTGAGCTTGTGGAAGCCGCTGCGTGGCAGGAACACTTCGCCTCGCACCTCGAACCGCGGGGGCGCGCCTCCGGGGACGGAGAGGGGGATGCTCCTTATCGTGCGGAGGTTTTGCGTGATGTTCTCCCCCCGGTAGCCATCGCCCCGCGTCGCTCCGGTGACCAATTTTCTATGCACGTACGTTAAAGCGACAGCCAGTCCGTCTATCTTGTGCTCCCCGACGAAGTCGAAGGGGGCGTCCCCGATGAGCCGCGCCGTGCGGTTGTACCAGGTCACGAGCTCCTCATCGGAGAAAACGTTGCCCAGCGATAGCAGGGGGAGAGGGTGCTCCACCACGCCGAACGCCTCCAGAGGCTCGGCGCCGACCCTTTGAGTAGGGGAATCAGGCGTGAGGAACTGCGGGAACTCTTCCTCCAGGCGCTTGAGCTCCCGCATCAGTTCGTCGTATTCGGCGTCGCTGATTTCCGGGCTGTCCAGGACGTAGTAAAGACGGTTATGGCGGTTGATTTCCGCCCTGAGCTTTTCTATACGCTCTCTGGCTTTCCCGGGGGTGTCCACAACACAAGTATAGCACAGGGTAAATGCGGGCAAAAGGTAAAGCCCGGTATCTGCATACCAGCTTTTTCAGTCCAGTACCATCATTGTTAATAGTTCTGTTTACTTTTGGTTGATTTTCTATTCTCACCCCCTGGCCCCCTCTCAAACAGGTTCACATTAAGTGTCCGGACTTCAGTCTGTTTGAGAGGGGGAGAGAATTTGAGAGGGGGCGAATAGGGAAGGAAAATCCCACTCTTATCTCCCTTTACGAAAGGGAGACGCCAATGCCCGGAAATACAGGGTGTTTGAGAGGGGGCTGCGCCCCCTCTCCCTCAAACTCCCCTTTCCAGCCAGCGTATCTCTGAATATTATCGGTGATTCAGGCTGGAGAGGGGATACAGGGGTGAGGTAAGCACAGACAACCAAAGCAAACACAACCTTTTTACTTCATTATTATCTTATACCACCACCGTCCTCGATTCGTCTGGTTATTACATCAGCGGTCGTCCCTATATTAGTCCATGTTAGGCAGAATTTATCCTTTGTTAACTTTTAGGTCGTATATATTTATCAAACGTTTTTCAGCCGGGGTTTATCCTGAGGTCAGGAAAATGTCTACAGGACAGCGAAAAATCGGGTTTTTCGGATATATAATCTTGAAGGGCCGGCAGCGGGACAGGACCGATACCGTCCTTAAAGTCGCCTTTCTATCGCTGCAGCTTATCGACCTCACCATGACGCTGGCGGCGGCGCGCTGCGGCTATCCGGAGCTTAACCCGTTCGTGAAGGCTTCGCTGAGCTCGTTCTACCTGATGGTGGTCTTCAAGTTCGCCATACCGGTAATTATCAGCTGGTTCGTGCCGGGCAGGTGGCTGGTGCCGGCTATCCTGCTTTTATGCGGGGTGGTGGGGTGGAACATCAAAGAGCTGGTATTCCTGGCGATGGCAGGCTGATACGTCCGTCTGTAATTATTCCCTGTCCAGTGTGATTTTCACCGTGTCGCCGTCTTTCAGCCTGAGCTCCGTGCGCAGGTGATGCGGGCTGACCAATTCAGCATCGGTGCGCAGATTCGTCACCCAGGTAAAGACCAGGACGCAGGCCGGATATTTCTTTGCCACAGTCGCTCGCCGGTAATACATACCTATTTCGCCACGGTAATCAATCCCCTGTGTCGCCGGGTCGAATTCCCAGCCGATATCGGCGAATTTCACGTATCTCAGCAGTGATAAATCCAGGGGCTCGACCATTTTTATATTGAGCGTACCCGGAATTACGCTTAACCCCGTCAAATTTTTCATGGTTTCGAGGAATTCCGGCGCGGTCATTTCCGCTACCGCCCCGCCCCGTCCCG
>CAYTZI010000113.1:5932-7426 GCA_964442335.1 uncultured Dehalococcoidaceae bacterium
TGGCAGGTGCCTTTCTGCGATACCACCCTGGCGATTATCCTGGTCATTTGTCTAACGTCTCCATTTCCAGTATTTCCAGGAAGTGGTGCTCGCCCCTGGTGACCTTTTCGCTTTTAGCAATTGCCAGTCGTTTTTTGAATATCGGCCCGTCAATCACCAGCGTATGGTATTCCCCGGCCTCGCCGCAGACGGTGACGCCCCTGCCCATACCTTTTAGATAGTCCAGGAACTCTTTATCGACGACCCGCCCCAGCGCCTCCTGCCCGAAAAACTCAGACTTTACCGCGATGACGACCGACTTAAATCCGGCGCCGATAAACTCCTCCATCAGCTTCGACTGGTCTTCAAGCCACAGCGGCAGATAGGGCGTGACGCCGGCTTTTTTGCAGACCCTTTCAATCCACTCCCGGTGGGCGTTGAAATCGATATCCCCGAACACCCCGCCGGTAACGCCTTCCCGCTTGAATCCCTCTATCATCTCTATGAACCTGGCTTCGTAATCGTCGTCGGCGGTAGGCTGCTGCACGATGGGAATTCCCATGGCTTCCGCCTGCTTTTTGATAACCGAGGCGCGCACGCCGTGACTACGCGAGCGTTTGCCGTCCTCACTGACAGTGTTGGCGAGGAAGCGCACGTCCTTGCCCTGTTTCATCGCCCGGTAGAGCGCCAGGCAGCCATCTTTGCCGCCGCTCCACGAAGCGAAAACCTTCTCCTGTTTCATACGGAAAAGCCCTCTCTCTATGATTTCAGGTGCGACGTATCGTTAAGCAGGCTTAAGACATTCAACTCCGGGTATGTGTCCACGATGCTTAACGAAGCGCGGTCGATGCGCAGCTGCGTCCAGTGCTCCATCCCGATTCCCATCAGGCCGCTTATCATCAGGCGTATGGGCCCCCCGTGGGAGACAACCAGTATGGTCTCCTGGGGCCCGTGCCCGGCAAGTCGCTTCAGAAATGACTTCACCCGCCTGTTCAGTTGTTCTATGTTCTCGCCGCCGGGGAACTTCACCGCCCTGCCTTCGACGAGCTCCTGCGCCAGGGCCGGGTACTGCCGCTTTATCTCTTCAAACGTCAGCCCTTCAATATAGCCGAAGTTGCACTCGCACAGCTCATCGCAGGGCGTGACCTCCGCATCATGCCCGGAGGCGATTATCTCCGCGGTGGAGCGCGCCCGGCTCAGCGTGGAGGAATAGATGGCGTTTATCTTTTCCCCGCCAAGCCGCTCGCGCAACTGGCCGGCCTGCCTAATACCCGCGTTGCTCAGGGCGATGTCCGTCCGGCCCCAGAACCTGTCGCCGGTATGGAGTATAGTTATACCGTGTCTTACCAGCAGTATCTTCGACAAGTCTATTCCTCCTCGCCGGTCTGTCTTTTTATCAGGAGCTGCGGAAAGCTGGATGTTACCCGCCGGAGCGCTTCGAGCCTGCTCCTGATTTCCAGTGAGATAGTTTCATCGGCGAGGAGCTGTTTGAGCAGGGCGGGGTCGTACCCGAGC
>CAYTZI010000114.1:0-7358 GCA_964442335.1 uncultured Dehalococcoidaceae bacterium
TGGTGGTTACTGGCTCAGAAGAGAAGATGTGGAAGAAATAGCTAACAAACTCCTCGTTTTTTTTGAAGGTAAATCTGAGTATTCGGATTTAGCTGACATTTGTAAAGGAGCTGCCACTAAGTTAAAAGAAGATTCTGAGCATAATTCTAAAGAACCTGATATTGAATTTGGTTACGTATACTTGATGAAATCCGGTCGTTTCTACAAAATCGGCAGTAGTAGAAACGTTGAAAGGCGTAATTATGAAATTGGCATTAAACTTCCAGAAGACCTAAATATATTACACAAGATAAGAACTGACGACCCTGTTGGAATAGAGAGCTATTGGCATAACAGATTCAAGGAGAAAAGAAAACAGGGAGAGTGGTTCGACCTCTCAAATGAAGATATATCAACATTTAAAAGAAGAAAATTCATGTAAGAAAATAGGGCATTTAAGAGGGGTCATGTCCCCTCTCCCTTTTTCTTCCCCCTCTCCTTTGAAGGAGAGGGGGACACAGGGGGTGAGGTTAACGAGCCAAACGAAAAGAAAGGAACGTTGAGATAATGAGATTGCCGCGCCTTCGCCTGCGGCGAATGGCTCGCGATGACAGTAAAGAAAAAGCGGAGAGGGGTTCACCCTGAGGGGATTCACCCTGAAGGGGACACAGGGGGTGAGGTAAATAGAAAAAAACAGGGGATTCTCTGCGTGCTAGGCTCGTGCTTCCGGTGGCGGGATATCCAGTTGACGGCAAACCTTCCTTGCCAGGTGAATTTCTATTTCTCTATGTCGGGGCACTGCGGCAAGATGCCCGTTTTCCGGATTGAAAAATACTGAATGCTTGGCGCCTTCACGGTAAGTAACGCAACCTTCATTACTCAAATGGCGCGTGAAGTCGCGGCGCTTCATGGTACTAAACTTTAACCTGTATCTTTTTCTTCAGAATGCCCCCGCTTGCCTTCTGATTCCTCAGTTCTCGCTGGCTTTCCAGAATAAGTTGTACCGCTTCTTTCAGATTTTCCTCCACCTCCTTGAGCGTTCTGCCCTGGCTGAAAGCCCCGGGGACAGCATCCACCCACCCGATATACCACTTGTCACACTTCTCAATGGAGGCTTCAAATGTCTGTTGCATATTACAATCTCCTGATACTTAAGTATACAACAGGCAATCAGTTAAATCTATCACTCCTTCTTCTCCCCCTGCCCCTGCTGCCTGAGATTATTGAGAATATACTGTATTTCCGTGCCGCCCATGCCGAAGCGGTGCAGCGTGTGCCGTATCATCTCCAGGCTGCCTTCGAAAAAAGGCAACACTATCTCGGTGACGCCCAGGTGCCTGAGCAGGTCGACGTCGCTATCGCGGTGGACGCGCGCCACTATATCCAGCTTGGGATTTATCTTTAAAGCATTGCGGGCCGTCAGCTCCTCGGCGACATAGTCCGGGATGGTGCAAATCAGGACGCGGGCTTTATCCAGCGAGGCGTGCGACAGTATTTCCGGGTTTGACGCGTCCCCGTAAATCACCGGGATGCCCCTGTTCTTCAGCTCAGATACCAGAGTGGGGTCGAGGTCGATGATCAGGTAATTGAATTTCTGTCTCTCGAGGACTTCCGCGATGCGCCTGCCGACGTCCCCGTAGCCGCAGATGACGGCGTGCCGCGAAAGCTCCATCTTCTCCACCACCGCCCCGGGGTCGACCCGCGAAGTGAGCTGCCGCGCGAACCATCTCCTCTGGCTCAGCCACTTGTAAAGAAAAGAGTTGAAGCCCATGATAAACGGCGTCAGCAGCATGGTAATGATGGCCGCGGCTATAGTCAGGTTATACAGGCGCTCGGAGAACAGCCCTTCCTGGAAACCCATCAGCACCAGGATAAAGCTGAACTCCCCTATCTGGATAAGGCCCGTGCTCACCATCAGTATCGTCTTGTGGCCGTAGCCGAATGCCCGCGTTATTACCGAGCACACGAGGAACTTTACCAGCATTATCCCCAGGACGACGATGCCTACGGCCTGCCAGTTATCGCGGATGAACTGCAAATCGGCGAGCATGCCCAGCGAGACAAAGAAAAGCGCCCCGAAGGTGTCGCGCAGCGGCAGGATATCGGCGAAGGCCTGCCGGGCATAGCCTGACTGGCTTATCAACAGACCGGCGGCGAAGGCGCCGAAGGCCGCCGAAAGCCCCACGTAATAGGTCCCGAAAGCGGCCGCCAGACACACGACCACCACCGTGAGGAGAAAAAGCTCGCGGGTGCGCTGCCCCGCCACCCTCTTCATCAGCCAGGGCATACCCCAGTAGCCGAGGACCAGCATCACGGCGATGAAGCCTACCGCTTTAACAAAGGCCAGCCCCAGGGCGGCCCACAGCCCGTCCCCGCCGCCGGTCACCGCCGGCATGGCCACCATTACCGGCACCACGCTCAGGTCCTGCACCAGCAGGATGCCCAGCATGATGCGACCGTGAGTGGTATCCAGCTCGCCGCGGTCGGTGAGGAGCTTCAGCACCACCATGGTGCTGCTCATGGCGATTATCAGGCCGAAAAACGCCGAGCCGGTCACACCCAGTCCCACGCCCTGGCCAAGCCCGAATCCTACCGCCGCCGTCAGGACTATCTGGGCGATGCCCCCGATGATGATTACCCGGCCCAGCTTCAGGAGCTCTTTAAAGGACAGCTCCAGGCCGATGGCGAAAAGCAGCAGGATAACCCCGAGCTCCGCCAGCGACGATATGCTGGCGGTCTCGGTGATGATTTTCAGACCGTGGGGCCCGATCGCGATGCCGCCGGCCAGGTAGCCCAGGATAATGGGTAGCCGCAGCCAGCGCGCCAGCATACCGCCGATGACCGCCGTCACCAGCACAATCAGCAGGTCAAGCCCGACGCCCAGACCTTCCATCACTTACTCCCGTTAAACGGAGTATCTGGCCTATTTTAGCATGTATAAGGGCAAAAAATACGCACAAGACGGCGGACTTCCGGAAATCCGCCGCCTAAACGGCATCTTTCCCCGCTCTCCTGGACACCAGCTGGGCGATAAGCCCGCCGATACAGAGAACCGTAAAGATGATAAAACCTACACTTACGCTCTTCAGGAAGTGCGGGTAATATGCCGGCGTGATTTCGGAATCGCCGATATAAACCGAGAACAGAATCATCACTATGCCCATACTGAGCATCATGCCGGCCGTGCGCATCGTCCCCAGCGTGCCGGAAGCCACCCCCAGGACCCGGTGCTCGACCGAGCCCATGACGATATTGGTATTGGGCGACACAAAAAGACCGATGCCGGTGCCGTATACCGCCAGCGCCACGATAACGTACCATAACGGAGTGCCGCTATCGAGGAAAACGAGCATGGTCAGGGCGACGGCGTTCAATCCCAGGCCGAGGGTCGCCACCAGCCGGGGGTTCACCCTCTGGGAGATAAACCCGGAAAGAAGGGTAAAAACGGTCATCATCACCGAAGACGCAACTAATACCAGCCCGGCTGTCTGCGCGGAAAACTCATCGATATACTGGAGATAGAGACTCAACAGGAACGTTACGGCGAAGGTGGCGATATAGTTAATCAGGGCCGCGATATTGGAGAGCACGAAGGCCCGGTTCCGCCGGAACAGGCTGAGGTCGAGGACGGGACTGGGCACCCTGGACTCCCACCAAACGAAGAAGGCAAGTCCCGCTACCCCTACCACAAATAAAATGCTACCAAGAAAATCCGGCAGACTGGAGAAGCCGTACATGAACAGGGCGATGGCAATAATATAGGCGACGGTGCCGGCGGTATCGAACCGCTCACCGCGGGCCTCGCGCCACTCCGCTTTCAGGCCGATGAATACCAGCGCCACCAGCACCACCCCCAGCGCCCCGCTGAGCAGAAAGAGGCTCTGCCAGCCGAAATGCTCGGTCATGACCCCGCCGATAAGCGGCCCCAGCGACAGCCCCAGGTATGTCCCCGACTGGCTTATACCCAGTGCTTTACCGCGCTCCTTACCCGGGAACACCGAGGTGAGAATCGCCACGCTGTTGTTAAAGGACATGCCCGCTCCCGCCCCCTGTAAAGCCCGGCTGATAATCAGCATGGGCACGGAGGTAGCAAATCCCCCGAGGAACGAGGCGCAGGTTGATATCGCGAGCCCCAGCAGGAAAAGCCGCCTCCGCCCGAAGATATCGGAGAGCCTGCCGAACGGCACCTGGAAGACAGCTATCGCCAGAAAATAGGAGGTGCTTACCCAGCTCATCACCACCGCTTCCATGTCGAATTCCCGCCCCATCGTCGGCAGGGCCACGTTTACGGAAGCGACGAGGAAGGGGAGGATAAAGGCGGTGGTGGTGGAAATGATAAGGATAATATTCTTATTAACAGTCGGACCGGAACGGTTCGTCATAATAAGCAGCGCACACGTAACGGGTTAAACCGAAGCATCCAACCGGGTAAAAGCGGGGACTATACGGCCAGTTCCGTTTCTTGCGGCACAACGGTTTTCTTCTCTTTAACGGGAGGCCGCGGCGCCGGCGATATCTGGGAGCGGAAGCCGCACTGGAAACAGCGCTGCCCTTCATAAACAGCGCCGTCATCGGGCAGCCCGGTCTCGACCTCCCTGGTCAGGTCATGGACTACCTGCTCCGTGGGCAGTGACGGCATTTTTACTCTGGGCTGGTCCCTGAAATCGGCGGGGGTCATGCCGGCGAAGGCGCCGATTGTACGCTCGCCGGTCAGACGCTCCTCGATATCGCCACTGCCGCCGAGATATTTATCTATAGAGCTCGCCGCCCTGCGGCCGGCGGCAATCGCCGTGATAACGAAGTCCGGCCCGCTGACGGCGTCGCCGCCCGCCCAGACGCCCTTGCGGCCGGTGGCCATGGTGACGGGGTCTGCCTGGATGGTATTGCCCCGGCCCGTCTTCACTTTAAAGCCGGCGGGTATTTCCGGAACCTGCCCGATAGCCCCGATGATAACGTCGAATTCGATATCTAACTCGCTGCCCTTTACCGGCATCGGGCGGCGCCTTCCGCTGGCGTCCGGTTCGCCCAGTTCCATACGGGTGCAGTTCAGAGAGAGTTGACCCTTTTTCTGGCAGACGCTTAGGTGCCCGGTGAGGTAGTCTATCTTTATATTCTCTTCCAGCGCCGCCTCGACGTCTTCGGGACTGGCCGGCATCTCGTTGCGGGTGCGGCGGTAAATAACGTGCACGTCCTTGGCGCCGAGGCGTAAAGCGATGCGCGCGCTGTCTATCGCCACGTTGCCCCCGCCGATGACCGCCACCTTTTTACCCACATCAACTTTCTTCCCCAGGTTGATGTCTCTCAGGAACGAGGCGCCGTCCCACACGCCGGGCAGCGTATCGCCCTCAACACCCAGGGGCTGGCCGCGGTGCGCGCCCGTGGCGAGGAACACGGCTTCATAGCCCTGCTCGAAAAGGGCATCGACTGATTCTATTTTTGTGTTTAATTTTATCTCCACCCCGGCCTGCCTGATGATATCGATTTCCCCTTCGAGTATGTCGGGCGGCAGGCGGTAGTCCGGGATACCCACGCGCATCATGCCGCCGGCAACGGGCAGCGCCTCGAAGACGGTCACGGTGTGCCCGGCCTTCGCCAGGTAATAGCCGGCGGTCAGACCGGCCGGTCCCGCGCCGACTATCGCCACTTTCTTCCCGGTGGGCTCGCGCTTGCGGGAATACATTTTCCACAGACCGGCGTCGCGCTCAGCCACGAAGCGCTTGATATTCTTGATGGAGATGGGCTCGTTGAGCGTGCCGCGGCGGCAGGCTTCCTCGCAGGGATGAAAACAGACGCGACCCAGCACGCCCGGAAACGGGACCTTTTCCCTGACGATGGCCAGCGACTCCTGCCATTTGCCCTGCCCGGCGAGGTAGACATAGAGCGGCACGTTGATATGGGCGGGACAGGCGTGCTGGCAGGGCACCGCCGCCTCCTCCCAGTCGCAGCCGGGTTTATCCACGGCGGCGGCGTCCATGAGGGCGCCGGTGGGGCAGACCTCGACGCAGGCGCCGCAGAAACGGCAGCCCGATTCCTGGAGGGGCTTATCGAAAGCCGTGCCCACCACGGTATCGAAGCCGCGGTTGACAAAGCTGTATACCCCGATGCCGCGTACATCGGCGCACATCTGGACGCAGCGCCCGCAGAGGATGCAGAGATTATAGTCGCGCCGGATAAGGGGCTCGCGCTCGAAGTCCACTGGCAGGCTCTTATATTTGTAGGGAACAGAAATTTCATCCACGCCGATGTAGTCCGAGACTCGCTGGAGCTCGCAGTGCCCGTTAGACGGGCAGTTAACGCAGCGCTCGGTGACCGCCACATGGCGCAGGCAGATATCGTTAGGGCCGCAGCGCTCCCTGCGGTCGCAGGTAAGGCAGGCGTTAGGGTGCTCGCTCAGGATAAGCTGCAAATAGGCGCGGCGGAGCTCCTGGAGCTGGGCGGTATTGGTGGAGACTTTCATGCCGTTGGCGGCGGGGGTGGTGCAGGCGGTAGGCAGACCACGCATGTTCTCAATTTCCACGATGCAGAGCCGGCAGCCGCCATAAGGTTTGAGGTCGGGGTGGTAACAGAGGGTAGGGATATAGATGCCGGCGCTCTGGGCCGCCTGGAGTACCGTTAAGCCTTTGTCCACCTCTACAGGTTTGCCGTCAATCGTCAGCGAAATTTTATCAGTCATAGGCACTAAAAAAGCTACCCTCGATAAAACCGGGGATAGCTACCCTCCTGTTCCGCTAAGATAAAAGCATCTCTCCTGCACCGTTTTACTTTAGCATTAAACACTATTTATTTCAAGATTTACACCGGTATGATGAATCTGTGACGACAATGTGACTAAAGTACTGCGCGATGTAGGACTTTTGAGATAGTTACGTGGTACTTTGGATGTGTTAAATTAGTGGCTAGCATGTAGAAAAGGAATGTGAATAGATGAAGAACAAATACATCACGGTCAAATGTCCGAGCTGCCGGAGCGTTATCCAGCTGAAAGAGGAATCCGTAAGGACCGAGTATTTCTACTGCCCGGTGTGCGAGGATGGAGAGATAGAGTATCATTTCACGGCGCCGGTGCTGCGCCGGTCCCGCCCTTTAATGCCGGCCCGCGTTCCGGTCACCGTATAAAAGCTAACGTATCCCGGTATCAATATTCACGTCGATAGTAACCGTCTCGTCCGCAGAGACGGTTATTTTTTGGGGCAGGCCGGCGGCGGTGTCCATACCGGCGCGGTTGATATCTATGGTGTAGGTGCCGGGGGCTATCTGGGCGGTGTAGTAGCCGTATTCCGTCTGCCCGATCTGGGTGAAATATACCTCCCTGACAAGCTTTTCCCCGGTCCCGTCATAGATAATCAGGTGGCGGGAGGTAAAGACTTCCGGCGGGACGG
>CAYTZI010000115.1:0-7292 GCA_964442335.1 uncultured Dehalococcoidaceae bacterium
CTAATATATTCCTGATAAGCCCTTCCAGGTCCAGTCCGTCACAGCTATATTCGCCTATTTCCGTGCCGGTTAAGACCACCTCTCTATAGCCAGCGTCCGTTTTTTTCTTGACCTGTTCTATGATATCGTTCCCGGGCACGCTTATTTCATCGGCGCGTACGAAGGGTACGATGCAGTAAGCGCAAAAGTTTTTGCAGCCGTCCTGTACTTTGAGGAAAGCCCGGCTTCGGCGCGTGTTTTGCGCCGGGCGGGATTCAGCTTGTGTCGGCGCACCGCCGGCATCGTCCAGGAACTTTACAAGGTCCATTTTGTTTTTATTTCCCAGCACCAGTTCCACGCCCTTTATTTCTTCAAGCTCCCGGGGCGCGCGGTGGGCATAACATCCTATGGCTATCAGCCGGACGCTGGGATTAAGTCTTTTCGCCAGCCTCAGCAGGTGCCTGGACTTACGGTCGGCGACGTGTGTCACGGTGCATGTGTTCAGTACATAGATGTCAGCCTGCTCCGGAGAGTCCGCGATACCGTACCCCGCCTTCTCAAGCTCCTCCGCCAGCCGCTGCATTTCCGCCTGGTTCAGCTTGCACCCCAGGCTATCCAGCGCTACGGCGGCCTTTCTATCGTTCTTTTCCATCTACGTTAAAATTATACCGTTCACGTTCAGCCATTAGCAATAATTTGTCATTCTGAGCGCAGCGAAGAATCTCGGGGAGGGGAATGGATTTAACATTCTTTTTTATCCTTTCTCATCTTTTCCCACCCTGCCGCCCTCGTATCATTATTTGCTTACCTGAATTCTTTTCTCCGCTCATCCTGAGCTTGTCGAAGGATTCCTCCAAACTAACCGCTAACAGCTAATTGCTTACAGCTATTTCTTACCTCGATATTCTAGGTATAAACTTGAAAACAGGAGTGAAATGTGATAAAAATAGACTTGAGTCTCACTTTAAAAGCTTTATCCCCTCTGAAACAAGGAGGTACGCCGTAGCTAATTATCAAACGCACCGGGTTGTTGTTACTGGCATCGGGGCGCTGACGCCCCTCGGTCTGGACATGCCCTCCACGTGGGATAATCTTCTCGCCGGGAAGTCCGGCATAGATTATATCACCCTGTTCGACGCCTCGAATATGGAGGTCAGGTTCGCCGGCGAGGTAAAAGGGTTCGACCCCGGTAACTATATCGACCGCAAGAACGTGAGGCGCATGGACCGTTTCGCCCAGCTAGCGGTCGCCGCCGGCTACCAGGCTGTCAAAAACGCCGACCTCAAAATCGATAGCTCCAACGAGAACGACATCGGCGTGTTCATCGGCAGCGGCATCGGCGGTCTGACGACCCTTTTCGAGCAGGCCAGAGTGCTGGTGGAAAAGGGCCCGGACAGGGTGAGCCCGTTCCTGGCCCCGATGATGATTGCGGATATTGCCGCCGCGCAGATATCCATAGCCTTGGGGGCAAAGGGTCCCAACATGTGCATGACCTCCGCCTGCTCGAGCGGCTCGGACGCCATAGGCGCGGCCGCGGAATACATAAGATACGGCAACTCTCAGGTCATGATTGCCGGCGGCGCGGAAGCCATTATCAATCCTCTGGGAGTTACCGCCTTCGCCGCCCTGAAAGCGCTATCCACGCGGAACGACGCCCCCCAGAAAGCCTCCCGCCCTTTCGACAGGGACCGCGACGGCTTTATCCTCGCCGAGGGAGCCGTTGTCCTTGTCCTGGAACGGCTCGACCACGCGGTCAACCGCGGCGCCAATATCCTGGCGGAAATCGTCGGCTACGGCGCCACCGCCGATTCCTTTCACGTTACCCAGCCGCTGGAAAGCGGCGCAGGCGCCGCCAAAGCCATGATGATGGCGATGGAAAGGGGCGGCATCGAGCCAGGGGAAATCGACTACATTAACGCGCACGGCACCTCGACGCAGCTCAACGACGCCATGGAGACCAGGGCTATCAAGACCGCCCTGGGCGAATACGCCTATAAAATCCCGGTCAGCTCCACGAAGTCCATGACGGGGCACCTCATCGGTTGCGCCGGCGCCCTCGAACCCGCCATCTGCATCATGACGATTCTCACGGGCATGGTGCCGCCGACCATTAACTATGAGAACCCCGACCCCGAATGCGACCTCGATTACGTGCCCAACAAGGCCCGCCCCGCTAAAGTGACCACCGCCCTGACCAACTCCTTCGGCTTCGGCGGGCATAATTCGGTGCTTATTCTCCGCAAATTTACCGGGGCGGCAAGTTGAGCCACTGTCGCTGGAACCTGCAGGCGCCCGTGCCGGACCTTGTCGAGAAAGCGCGCGGCTCCGGTTATTCCACCCTGCTGTTGCAGCTCCTTTATAATCGCGGCGTCAACCGCCCCGAAGACATTTCTTCCTTCCTGACGAGCGACAGGAGCCTTCTTGCCGACCCCCTCCTCCTCCCCGGCATGGATAAAGCCATTATCAGGGTGAACCGGGCGCTGCTCCGGGGGGAGTCCATGGCCGTCTACGGCGATTTTGACGCGGACGGCATTACCGCCACCGCGGCGCTCGTCCAGGGGCTTTCTCTCGTCGGGGGCAGGGCACAGCCCTATATACCTCACCGCCAGACGGAGGGACACGGGCTGACCTTCCCCGTCCTTAAAAAGCTGCACGAGCAGGGCGTCAGCCTGGTTATAACGGTCGACTGCGGCGTGACCGACGTCGAAGAGACCGACCAGGCCATGCAGCTGGGACTGGACGTCATCGTCACCGACCACCATAGTCCCCCCGACACAATCCCGGGAGCCGTCGCCGTTATCGACCCCAAGCTTAAAGGCTCGGCCTATCCCTTCCTTCACCTTTCGGGCGTGGGGGTGGCTTTCAAGCTCCTTCAGGGTCTGTTCCGGAACCTCGGCATCGAGGACAGGGTAGACCAGATGACGGACCTGGTGGCTATCGGCACTATCGCCGATGTCTCGCCGCCGCTGGGGGAGAACCGTTACCTCATCAAGGAAGGACTGAAACTCATTAATTCCTGCCCCCGCCCCGGTATCAGGGAGCTGATTAACCAGACCAGGCTGGAGCAGGGCAATATCGACGCCGAGAAGATTTCCTGGGTCATCGCCCCTTGCCTCAACGCCGCCGGCCGCCTCGCCGACGGCCTGACCGGCTATAAGCTGTTGACCACCGATTCCGATGATGAAGCACGTGAGCTGGCCAGGTGGCTCTCCGATAAGAACGAGGAGCGCCAGCGGCTGACCACCGTCACTCTTGTCCGCGCCCGCGAGCAGGTCATCGCCAGGGGACTGCCCCCCCTCCTCCTCACCGCCGACAAGGACTATCCTATGGGCATCGCCGGCCTGGTGGCGGGCCGCCTCACCGAGGAGTTCTACCGGCCGTCGGTGGTGATACATACCGCGGATACGGTCTGCCACGGCAGCTGCCGCAGCATCCGCGAGTTCGATATCATCGCCGCCCTGAACAAGTTCGGTAAATACTTAACCCGCTTCGGCGGGCACGCCCAGGCGGCCGGCTTTACCATGCCGTCGGCAAACCTGCCCGAGCTGGAAAAAGCACTCGACGCCCTGGCCAGAGAGCAGCTTGCCGGCGTCGAGCTTCAGCCCCATCTGGACATCGATATGCTGGTTACGCTGCCCGAGCTCGCCGGGGATACCTACCAGACGACACGGCTTCTGGCCCCTTTCGGCAACGGGAACCCCGTGCCGGTGTTTATGAGTAAAGGCGTGGAGGTGCTGGAGCAGCGCGCTATGGGTAACAGCGGCGAGCACCTCAGGTTGAAACTGCGGCAGGGCGGGACGGTCTGGGACGCGGTGGCTTTCCGCCTCGGCAACCACCGGGATGAGGCCGGCGGCGACATAGATATCGTCTATAACCTTGAGATAGACAACTGGAGCGGCAAAAAACAGCTCCGGCTCAATCTCCTCGACTTCAGGAAGAGCTACTATTAGCTATCGCCGCTTCTTTACGCGGTCAAGGCATCCACGAACTCTTTAGGGTCGAAGGCCACCATGTCTTCGAGACCTTCGCCGGTGCCTATTAGCTGGACGGGTATTTTAAGCTCGTCGCAGATGGCCAGGATGATACCGCCTCTGGCCGTGCCGTCCAGCTTGGCGATAAAGATGCCCGTCACTCCCACCGCCTCCGTGAAATACCTTGCCTGGGTCAGGCCGTTCTGCCCGGTGGTGGCGTCGAGGACGAGGATAACCCGGTGCGGGGCGCCGGGTTCGAGCCGCGCCGCCACGCGGCGGACCTTCTTTAGCTCTTCCATGAGGTTGTACTTCGTGTGGAGTCGACCCGCCGTATCGATAATAAGGACGTCCGCCCCGCGGCTTTTCGCCGCCTGTAAAGCGTCGTATACCACCGCCCCGGGGTCGGCGCCGGGCTGGTGGGCGATAACGTCCGCCCCGGCCCTCTCCCCCTGCTTTTTAAGCTGGTCGATGGCTGCCGCCCGGAACGTGTCCGCCGCCGCCAGCAGGACTTTCCTGCCGTTCTTCCTTAACTTATAAGCCAGCTTGGCGATGGAGGTGGTCTTGCCACTGCCGTTGACCCCCACCACCAGTATCACCTCCGGCGGCGCTGCCGGGGCGGGAGGGTCATGAGCGGGAACGCCCAGTATCCTGACCATCTCTTCCCTGAGCATGTCGCGCACGCCGGCGCCGTCCGGCTTTTCTTCGTCGGCGCGCTGCCTGACGGCGTTGATGAGCTTTTCCGTGGTGGCGACGCCCACGTCAGCGGAGATAAGCAACTCCTCGAGCTCTTCCCAGACCTCCTTGCCTATTACGGAGCGGTCGAACAGGGACATCGCCCTTCCGAACCAGCCGTCGCGGGTGCGCTCGAGCGCTTTTTTGAAGATGTTGATGGGGGTCTCCTTAAGCTTTCAGCTAAAGGCCTACACCTATAGTATAAAGGAGTTGGGAGGAAAGGGAAAGGGCGGAGTCAGCTTGCTCTCAGGTAGGGGTAAATAGAGCGGGAGCCGACCGCCTTCCGGGCGTTAATAATCCCGGCTGACGCTAAACGGTAGTTTCCAGCTTTTTCAGCGTTTCATGCAATACGGCGTTTTCCCGGGCAATATGGGCTTCTATCAATTCGCGAATTTTATTGAAGGCAAGCCCGATTTTTTCCGCATACCAGTATAATTCTTCCGGACCGAGTTTATCGAATATGCTGCTATCGGCAAGCCGTATCAGTTCGTCGATGACCGCCTGTATCGTCCGGTGCTCCTTGTTTGAATCCACCGTAGAGATATCGGCGGGGATGGCTTTAAAGATACGCTCGTCCACCTCAATGTGGGACTGAATGGCGTCACGAAAATCGTATAGTCCGTAGCGGTAAGCCCAGAGCCGTTCTCTAGCCTGGTGGTCTTTAGCGGCCAGATTTTCTCTCGATTTTACCAGGAACCTCAGTTGATACCTGATGCCTTCATGCTCGCCCAATAACTCTCTAATTTCACCGCAGGTCACGCTCATAGTGAAGCTCCTTTCCCTTAATCCAGAAGCACAATATTATATATCTTTTTACCGGAAAATGCACATTTTTCAAATTGTGTTTAGTTATCAGCACCGCGCTCATTTATAACCATTGCCTCCCGGTGACCCATTTCTCAGCTCAAGGTGATATTCAGATTTCAAAGTCAACGAGGTCAAGGAATTACGAAGAAACTCCCTTTCTTCTGGGCTTTGTTTCCTTGAAGCCCGGCGGCGGTTTCACGAGCAGTACCGGCACGCACGCGTCCTTGATGATCTTGTGCGCGATATTGCTGATATTCCAGCGGCCCATCCCTGACTTGCCGGTGCCCGCAATGATAATCAGGTCCGCTTTCTGGTCGTTGACGTAGAGCATAATCTGCTCGGCAGGATCGCCCAGCAGGACGGTGGCGGTAACGGCTAACCCCTTATTTTCCAGATCCTGCGCTATCCGGCAGAGGTACTCGGAAGCCGTCCTGGCCATTTTGCCGAACGTCCGGGGTATCCCCTGCGCGCCGTATGCGTGGGTGTTATAGACGACCTGCATCTGGTCTACGCCGATAACGGGCAGCGACACGGAGAGCGGTTTTTCCGCAACGTAGGGCTCGTAGACCTGACCACTTCCTATCGTCCCGCTTATGGCTTCTGTGGCGGACACGAGCATGATATTGGGGACATTGCAGGCTTTGGCAATCTCCTCGACGTGAGGCAGGGCAAGCTCCGCCATTTTGGACCCGTCCAGCGGCACGACTACTTTTTTATACATTTTCGCCTCCCGCGTCATCTTGATGTTTTTAACAATACAATACTAACAGAAATTTATTTCACGGTTATAAAATGCAGCGCAAATTAGTTACGGAATTATAACAAATCACGCCTTCCCGGCAGCTTTGATTTCCTGTTCAAGAAAATGATATCATCAACCATAGCAACACGGAATCCCGGGACATCAACATGGCTCTGAAAAAAGTCTATTCCATCTATTTCAGCCCCACCGGCACCACGGAAAAAACCGCTAACGCCATCGCCGCCGGCACCGGACTGCCGTATGAGAGTATCGACCTCACGACGCTTAAAAGACGGCAATCTTTCAGTCATTCCTTTGATAGTAACGACCTCGTGATAGCCGGGATGCCGGTCTACGGCGGCAGAATCCCTAAAAACCTTGATGATTTTTTCTCCGGCCTCGAGGGTAACGGCGCGCCGGCAGTGGCCCTGGTAATGTATGGTAACCGCGAGTACGAGGACGCGCTGATAGAGCTCAAGATAGGGCTTGAAGAGCGGGGTTTTGAGGTGATTGCCGCCGCCGCCTTTATCGGCGAGCATACGTACAGTAAAAAAATCGCCGCGGGGCGCCCCGATGCTAACGACCTCAACATTGCGGGAGAGTTCGGGCGTGACGTTATCAGGGAAATCGATAAAGCGATAGCGGGTAAATTGACTGTAAAAGGCAATTATCCGTATATCGCCATGGGGTCCGACCCTGCTAAAATGGGCCCGATAGCTACGATTGCGCGTGTAACCGTGACAGAGGACTGCACGCTCTGCGGTCTTTGCGCAGAAGAGTGCCCCTGGGGTGCTATAACCGTTGGCGATACTGTAACTACGGATTTCACAAAATGCCTGCGCTGTCTCCGCTGTATCAAAGTCTGCCCGGCCGGGGCGCTGGTAATCAACAACCCTGATTATTACAAGATAGTTGCCAGATTTGAAGAGTGGCTGAGCGGGCGCCACAGAGAGCCGGAGCTGTTTTTACCGAAATAGGAGTATTATAAACCTCACCCCCTGTGTCCCCCTCTCCTGACGAGGCAGTGTGCAGGAGAGGGGGAATTTATTTTGAGAGGGGGC
>CAYTZI010000116.1:0-7245 GCA_964442335.1 uncultured Dehalococcoidaceae bacterium
GCCTCGGTGGTGGAGGCGCCCAGGTGGGGGGTAACGATGATGTTGTCCACGCCGAAGAGGACGCTCTCGGTGCAGGGCTCCTGCTCAAAAACGTCGATGGCGGCCCCAGCCAGCTTCTTTTCCTTGACGGCTTTGACCAGCGCCGCTTCGTCGATGAGGCCGCCGCGGGCACAGTTGATGATGCGGGCGCCCGGCTTGCACATGGCGATTTCCTTCGCCCCGATGAGGTTCCGTGTCTGGGGGGTCAGCGGCACATGCAGCGTGATGAAGTCCGATTCTTTCAACAGGCGCGGCAGCTCGACGAGCTCGACCTGGAGCTTCTGGGCGTACTCGACGGAAACGAGGGGGTCGATGCCCAGCAGCTTCATCTCAAAGCCCTGGGCGCGCTTCGCCATCTCGGCGCCGACATTGCCCAGCCCGATAATGCCGAGGGTCTTGCCGCGCAGCTCGGTGCCCATGAACTCGTTGCGCTTCCACTGGCAGGCCTTAAGCGAGGCGTTGGCCTGGGGGATATTACGCGCCGACGCCAGCAGCATGGCGAAGGCGTGCTCCGCGGCGGAGACGGTGTTGCCGGTGGGGGCGTTAACGACCACGACGCCACAGCGCGTGGCGGCCTCGACGTCCACGTTATCGATGCCCACGCCGGCGCGGGCGATTACCTGGAGATTTTTACCGGCTTCGATGATGGCCGCGGTGACCTTCGTCTGGCTCCGGACCACCAGGGCGTCGTAGTCCCCGATAATGGCGACGATTTCCTCCGGCGTCAGGCCGGTCTTAATATCGACCTGCGCCTCCCGGCGCAGTATCTCGATACCCTCCTCGGAAACGGGGTCGGTAATGAGCACCTTCTTGCGTTTTTCCGCCATATGTCTATCCTTCTATTTTTTAAAGCCGGCCAGCGGCAGGACTTTTTCTATCGCCGAGAGGATTTCCTCAACGTCCTTTTCGTCAATCAGCCCCAGGTGGCCGATGCGGAATATCCTGCCGTCGAGGGTCTGCTGGCCGCCGGCCAGGATGACTTTATATTCCTCGCGGAGGACCTGACGCAGCTTCTTGCCGTCGAGCCCTTCAGGGATGCTGACGGCCGTGACCGTGTTCGAGGCGTGGGCGGGGTCGGCGAAGAGGGGTAGTCCCAGCTTTATAATGCCCTCGCGGGTCATCTTGCCCACGCGGGCGTGGCGCGCGAAGACATTCTCGATACCCTCTTTCAGCATCATTTTCAGGGCGACGCTGAACGCGTAAACGATGGATATCGCGGGCGTCCAGGGGTTTTCCTTTTTCTCTTCGAATATCTTTTTCGCCCGGGTGAAGTCCCAGTAGAAGCGGGGCATCGTGGCGGAGGCGTGCGCCTGCCAGGCCTCCGGACTGACGCTTACCATGGCCATGCCGGGCGGCACCATCCAGCCCTTCTGGGAGGCGGTGATAACGACATCGCAGTTCCAGGCGTCGGCGGGAAGGTTGATGGAGCCCAGGCTTGAAATGGCGTCCACTATCAGCAGCTTGCCCGCGTCTTTCACCACTTTGCTAATCGCGGCGAGGTCGTTGGTGACGCCGGTGGAGGTCTCGTTATGGGTCACCAGCACGGCTTTGATGCCGGGATTATCGTCAAGGGCTTTCCTTACGGCACCGGGGTCCGCCGCTTTGCCCCACTCCACCTTGAGCGAGACAACGTCCGCCCCGAACGTCCTGGCGATACTGGCAAAGCGGTCGCCGAAGGCGCCGATAGTCACCGAGAGGACCTTATCCCCCGGCGAGAGCATATTGGCGACGGCCGCCTCCAGGCCGCCCGTACCGGAGCCGGTCAACAGCAGGACGTCGTTCTGGGTCTGGAAGACCTTTTTCAGGTCCGCGGTGACGTCCGCAAGCAGCTGGTGGAACTCGGGGCCGCGGTGGTTGACCATCTGCCATGCCATCGCCTCGAGGACCTCCGGGGGGCATGGAGTGGGGCCGGGGACGCGCAACTGTGTCATGTGTTTTCTCCTTAAACGGTTATCTCTTTACCACTTTAACAAAACGCCGTTTACCCGCTTTGATTACGGTTCCTGTTTTGATATAAATATTGTTTTTAAAGATTTTTTTATTGTCTATATTTATCGCTCCCTGCGAAATCAGTCTGTTGGCTTCGCTCATGCTTTTCGCCAGGCCTGTCACCACGAGAAGTCTGGGCAGATAGATTGGCGTTGTTTCCATCTGCTGCGGCGATAAGTCTTGAAAAGACGCTCGAATCTCTTCAATATCCATTTCTCGTATATCGTCGGGGATTTCTTTATTCTGCACCGTTTTTTCAAAATGGGCTCCGGCTTCATCGGCGTCTCTGGCGCTGTAAAGCTCGGTAACGATTTCCCTGGCGAGGCGTTTTTTCAGGGACATGGGATTGACGCCGCTTTCGAGCTGTTTTTTCATCTCATTCAATTCTTCATCGGGGACATCGGTAACCAGCTCGAAGTACTGCATGATGAGGTCGTCCCGTATGGACATCGTCTTGCCGTAGATGTCCTCGGGCGGCTCGGCGACACCGATATAGTTGCCGCGGCTCTTGCTCATCCTCTCGACGCCGTCCGTGCCGACCAGCACTGGGAAGGTGAGGCACACTTGCGGTTTCTGGCCGAAGACCTCCTGAAGTTTACGACCGGCCATCAGGTTGAAAAGCTGCTCGGTGGCTCCGAGCTGCACGTCTGCCTGCAAAGAAACGGCGTCGTAACCCTGCGCCAGGGGATAGAGCAGTTCCCGCAGCCAGATGGGGTCGTTTTTCTCGTACCGATTGCGGAGTCGGTCGCGTACTAAAAACTGCTGAACGGTGAAGTACGAAGCCATATTGATGACATCGGCGAAGGTCAGCTTGCTCAGCCAGTCGTAGTTATAGCGCACCGAGGTCTTCTTTTTATCCAGTATCTTGAAGGCCTGTTCCGAGTAGGTCCGGGCGTTCTCTTTAACCTGCTCCTGCAACGCCATGGCGCGGGCTTCGTCGCGGTCGCTGGGGTCGCCGATTAACGTTGTAAAGGTGCCAATGAGGAAGGTAACGTCGTGCCCGAAGTCCTGGAACTGGCGCAACTTACGCATGGTAATGGTATGCCCCAGATGGAGGTCGGGGGCGGTGACGTCATAACCGCAGTATACGCGTAGCGGGCGGCCCTCTGCCTGCGCTTCGGTCAGTCTCTGGCGCAGCTCCCGGGCCATCATTTCCTTGATTTGAGCATCGCCGAACTCGGACCCGCGCATATAAATGGCAACCTGTTTGTCTATGGATTCTGCCTTGACATTATGGTGCATGGGGTTGATATCGGTCGCCATTATTCATCCACTCCTCGGGTATCCAAAATGATTCTGCCCTTCTTCACGTCCTCGGCCACCTGTTTCTTTAGCTCGGCGGCATCTTTGAATTTCTTCTCGTCGCGGAGCCTGGCCACGAAATCGACCGACAGCTCGCGCCCGTAGAGGTCGCCGCTGTATTCCAGAAGGTAAGATTCCACCGTCCTGCGGCCGCCGCCGAAGGTGGGACTTTTCCCGATATTGTTCATCGCCCGATAGACCTCGCCGTTAATATGCGCCAGACCGGCGTATACGCCGTCGGGGGGCAGGGCCTGCCCGGAATTAACATCCAGGTTGGCGGTGGGAAAGCCGAGGCCTTCACCCCGCCCCGCCCCGGTAACGACCCTGCCGTGCAGCGAAAAATAGCGGCCGGTCAGGTCATGTACTTTTTTCATGTCGCCGTCCGCCATGGCTTTCCTGATGGCAGTGCTGCTCACCACCTCGCCGTTGATTTCCAGCGGCGGCACGATGGTCACGCTGAAACCCATTTCTTTACCGAGCCTTCCCAGTGTTTCGATATCGCCCTCGCGTTTTTTACCCAGCGCGAAGTCCGGCCCGACCACCAGGCCTTTCATCTTCAGGTGGCTCTGCAACAGGGTAATGAAGGGGCGGGCGCCCATTTCCGCCAGCTCCGCCGTGAACGACAGGGGCACGGTAAAGTCCACGTCCGTTTCCCTGAGCAGCCTCAGCCTTGAATCCAGGTCCGTCAGGAAAGGCAGCTTCCTGCCTTTGGACAGCATGTCTTCCGGGTGCTGACGGAAAGTGACCACGCCGGAAAGCAGGCGCATCCGCGCTGCCTGCCCCACCAGCTCCGAGAGAAGGCGCCGGTGTCCCAGGTGCACGCCGTCGAAGACCCCTACGGTCAGCAGGGTGCCTTTTTCCAGCGAAAATACGGCTAACTCTTCCTCTACCGTCATAAAACTCCGGGATTCAAATTTATTATACTATAAAAATCCGCCGTGTGCATAAGCAAATTGAGAGGCTTTATTGACTTTACTCACCCCCTGACCCCCTCTCAAACAGATTTATACAGGTGATTGGTAATTTAGCTTGTTTGAGAGGGGGAAGTATTTGAGAGGGGGCTTCGCCCCCTCTCGCTGCGCACTCCTCTTATTGTTATAAGTTGAGTAAAGACATTGACATGCGAAAAATTACGGCTAAAAGGGGCAACACGATGACTACTCGAAGTGATAAAAGAGCAGCCCGGCGGGTATCTTGGGGTAGAAATAGGTGGACTTGTGCGGCATGCGGTCGCCGGCATCAGCGATAGCCCTGATGACTTCAGGCTTGACTGGGTTCACGATAAACGTCAGCTGGTATTCCTGCCCCGCAACCTTCTCGATAGCCTCCAGGGCGTCATTGTTGTAGTCGATAAAGACGCCGGCGGTATCGTGGGTCAGGCCGAGGAGCTCCTCGAGGATAACATGGTCGGCGATGCTGACGTCGAGCCGGTGGTAAAGCTCAGAGTGGAAGTAAGGCATCATCGGTCGGACGAGTGAAAAATCGCGCAGGGTCAGGACGGAAAGGCTGTCTTTTTTCAGTCCGTAAACGAGCAGCTTCACTTCGTCCGCCGTTTCCGATAACAGCCTGTCGATATCCGGTATTCCGGGCGTTTTCGGCAGGGGAAGCTTCTCGACCGTGAAGATTGTCTTGAGGCGTTCCGGCAGGCCATCGATTACTGCCGCGGACAGGCCGCGGACCATCCGGTGCGCCGGAAGGATGACCAGACCGGGGTCGGCGATATCGGTAATCGACATCAGCACGAAGTCGTAAGGCGCCCCGTCCTCATCGCCGGGGGAAGTAATATGCCTCTCGCGCCGGTAGGCCAGTGCGCTTTCGTAGCGGTGATGCCCGTCGGCGATGTAGAGCGGCTGTTCGACCAGCAAATCGTGTATTTTCCCGGTGATGGTTGACTCGGGTACCGCCCATATTTGATGGCTTTCACCGGTATCTCCGCGGAAGCTTAAAAATGGCCTGCCGCGGCTCGCCCTGTTCAGCAGCGCTGATATCTCCTTATCGCGGTCTTCATAGAGGGCCATGATGGGGCTGGTATCAGCCTTGAGAATCCTTAAAAGATTCAGGCGGTCGCTCTTGGCTACGGACAGGGTGCCCTCGTGCGGGCGGACAATCATCCTGTCCCACTCCTCCAGTTTCACCAGGCAGTAAAGGCTGCGGCGGCGAAGGGTCCTGCCCTGGTGGACAAAATGGTGGTCGGCGATATAGAGCGAGGGTGTGTCGTCTACTTTTAAAACACCCTGCTCCAGCCATTTCTCTAACGTCACGGCCGCCCTCGTGTAGCGGTTGTCTTTTGGCCTGTCCTGCGGCAGCTCCCTGCCGAACTCGATATGGATAAAATTGAGGTCGGACCGCTTGTACAGTTCCTGCTGCGTCAGCGGGGTGACGATGTCATAGGGGGGGCAGATGACCTTCGAAAGGTCTTTCACGCGCGCGGGGTCATAGTGCACGCCGCGGAAAGGGCGGATATCGGCCAAGAGAAGCTCCTTTAGGAAGAATATCTACCCAAGTTTATCTTATAGCATGGAACAGGCGCAAGTGATAAATAGGCCAGTACTGTTTGTATATGGTTGATTCTTAACACTCACCCCCTGACCCCCTCTCAAACAGGTCCATATCCAGTGTTCATGCATAGGCTTGTTTGAGAGGGGGAAAGAATTAGAGAGGGGGCTCCGCCCCCTCTCTAATGAACTCCCCTCTCCAGCCAGATTATCTCTGAATATTATCGGTGATTCCGGCTGGAGAGGGGATAAAGGGGTGAGGTTAGCACTGACAACTATAAGCGAAAGAACCTTGATTTTTAACTTTTAAGCTTTTTCCTCTATACTATTGTTATCATGATAATACGTAAGCTAACTGTCGGGCCTTACGCCAGCAACTGCTATATCGTGGGGTCGGAAAAGACCGGCGAAGGCATGATTATCGACCCCGGGGCGGAGGCCAGAGAGATACTGCGGGCGGTGGAGAAGGCGGGGCTGAAGATAAAGCTGATAGTGCTGACCCACCGCCACCCGGACCATGTGGGGGCGGCGGCGGCGGTGAAGAAAGCCACCGGGGCGCCGCTGGCCGCGCACGCCGAGTGCGCCCGTTATTTGCCGCATTCACCGGACTATGTCTATGAGGAGCCTTTCGAAGGCGCGCCCAAGCCGGAGCGCATCCTCGGGGACGGGGATGAAATAGATATCGGGGAGCTGCATTTCAAGGTGCTGCACACGCCGGGGCACACGCCCTGCGGCATCAGTCTCTACGGTGAGGGGCACGTCTTTACCGGGGACACGCTCTTCAACTACGGCATCGGCCGGTACGACCTCATCGACGGGGACTACGGTGCACTGATAAAAGGGATAAAGACAAAACTGCTGACCCTGCCGCCGGAAACCATCGTCCACCCCGGTCACGGGCCGGACTCGACCATTGCCACGGAGAAACGTGCCAACCCGTTTTTGAGATAATATTCTGATAATCATCCACGTTACCTTTCCCCCTTTATCCCCCTTTCCAGACTGTGTCATTGTGCCATATTGAGTATATTTATGTTTGGAAAGGGGGAGGAAAGAAAAGAGGGGGGCATTGCCCCCCTCTTAAATTCTCCCTTTTTAGCTAATCGCTAAAAGCTGATAAACAGCGGGCACATCACCAGCGTGATGGTCGCCAGGAGCTTTACCAGCACGTGCAGCGACGGCCCGGACGTGTCTTTCAGGGGGTCGCCGACAGTATCGCCGACGACCGCCGCCTGGTGGGCGAATGACTTTTTACCCAGAACGTTACCCTGGTCGTCCTTGAGCTGGCCGTCCTCGATCATCTTCTTGGCGTTGTCCCAGGCGCCGCCGCCGTTATTCATGAACGAGGCCAGCATGATACCGGCTATGGTGCCCACCATGAGCACCGCGGCCACCACCATGGCGGCGTCATAGCCGCCCG
>CAYTZI010000117.1:0-7185 GCA_964442335.1 uncultured Dehalococcoidaceae bacterium
CGGCGGTATAACTATGGCTTTTAAGAACGATCGCCTTCATCCCAGCCTGCTGCGCCTGCCTGGCTGCCTCAATCGCATCGACACGGCATGGCCCGGCAGCCGGGCCCGGATGCATGTGCATGTCTATTGACCCGCTCAACAGATGATCTATATTTATAAAATCCATGTCGGTTCTCCTTATTGTGTATCAGCCCAAATCATATATCTAACTACATCCCAAAGCACACAAAAATAATAATCTTTAACGAACAATTTATTATTTAAACTATATATTGCTAAACAAGGACTTGACATTCCTGAAAGCATATTATATCATTGGGTAATTAAAAATCAAGTACGTATACGTATATGGGTACCGATATCCTTTTTACTTTGAAAGGCCCCACTCCACAAAAACAAGTGCGGAATATCAAGACAGTGAGTTCGTACGCGGAAATAACTAAAGGGATGCTTTAGAGGGAGGCTGAAATGGCTTTACCATTTACCAAGTCGGAAGCTAAAAAGTGGGCCAAGAAACATTTAAAGGGCTTAGAGGTCCCTGTTTTCCCATCTTTTACTCCGGATTTAGAGAAACTGGATGATGAAGGCATAAGGTGGGATGTTAATAACATCATCGCCAATGGCTTTGCCTCAGTTTTAGTGGCAGTAGAAGCCTGCGGCTTGACGTTCGAGGAGCGAAAAAAATTCGTGGAAATAGTTTGTGATGAAGTCAAGGGTAGAATCCACGTTTCGGCCACGGTATTGCAGGATACCGTCGAGCAAGATATCGAAATGCTGCATCATATGGAAAAAGTCGGCTGCACGTTTGCAACCGTTGGTCACCCTATTCAGTATTACCCCCGCTCGGTAGAAGATATTTACGCAGAGTATAAATATGTGTGCGATTCAACTAATTTAGGAATCGTGTTTTATCCGGGCAGACTTCATGTTCGGAAGATGCATCCGAGTTATTTCCCGCCGGAAATCCTCCCCAGGATTGCAGATATTCCTAATGTAGTTGGTATGAAAATCGGAGGTGGCAGTGCCATAGCCATTTCCGTTATGTCTTTTCGGCTTTGTGGAGATAAAATTCTAGTCAATGACCCCATGCCGGATAGATGGTTTATCACCATCCCTGTTTATGGCCAGCAGTGGGCCGGCGCCGGGCCTTTCTATGCGATGCAGACTCCGGAAAATCCCCGTATGGTAAATTTGTTTAACACTTTAGTCAAAGGCGATATTGATAAAGCGATGGATATGTACTGGGAGGGACAAAGGGGAATGACAGGAGGTGGTGGTGGAGGGATGGACTCCTATTTTCATACCGGCATTGTAACCGCTCTAAGCGATAAATACGGCCACTGGCTAGTTGGAGGCAACGGCGGTAGCGTCAGGCAACCCACAGGCAGGTTATATGATTATCAGAAAGAAGCAATGAGGGCAAGTGTTAGAGCAATGGGTGTTACACCGCGCGAACCTGAAGAAGAATTCTACGTGGGCAGGGTG
This sequence comes from uncultured Dehalococcoidaceae bacterium, assembly GCA_964442335.1. Classification (GTDB taxonomy): domain Bacteria; phylum Chloroflexota; class Dehalococcoidia; order Dehalococcoidales; family RBG-16-60-22; genus JBFYTX01. The sequence goes on from CAYTZI010000117.1 coordinate 1,486, forward strand.
AATTATGCCAAAGGTGCCAGACTCAAGAAATACGAGTCTTAAAAAGGCTCTTAAGCTTAATCGATATCCCGCGTAATAAAAATATATGGAGGGGAAATAAAATGAAAAAGTTACTCATTACTTTGTTGGTGTTGTTGTCCAGTATCTCGATACTTGTCGGTTGCGGTGAACCGGCACCAACGCCCACGGCGTCTCCATCGCCAACTCCGACAACAACAGCCACGCCAACTCCGTCTCTAACTCCAACACCCTCCCAGACTCCAACACCTACTCCAACTCCATCCGGGGGTCCCAAGTACGGCGGTACCCTGAGACTGATCCTCTGGGCCAGCCCGTCGGGGACAGGCGGTTTGCCGGCGGAGCTTTTCGCCAATGATTTCCTGTCTTCTTTTCATATCATCGAACCGCTCCTGCATGTTGACGGTAAAGGCAACATCATCCCCTGTCTGGCAGAAACCTATACAGTTGCCGACGACCTGAAATCCATCACCTTTAGTCTCAGAAAAGGCGTTAAATTCCATGACGGCACTGATTTTAACGCCGAAGCTGCCAAATGGAATATGGACAACACCATCGCCGCAATGTCGCAACCTTATTGGGCATCGGTTGACATTATTGATGACTACACGATTCGGCTTAACTTAAATCAATGGTCCAACACAATCGTGACGGGCCTGGATAGCACCGCTACCTGGATGGTTTCCCCCACGGCTTTCGAGAAAAACGGGGCGGACTGGATGAGAAATAACCCGGTGGGGACCGGCCCGTTCAAATTCGTCAGCTTCGAGCGTGACGTCAGCTATAAGGCTGTGAAAAATCCGGACTATTGGAAAAAGGGTGTACCCTATCTGGATGCGGTGGAAATTCTTTACGTGGGTGACCCGTTGACACAGAAAGCGGCGCTGCAGGCTGGAGATGCGGACGTCTTACAGACCGAGCCGGCAAAAATGGCGGCCGACCTTGAGACCTTGGGGTTTGAAGTGGAAGTGAATGTGACCTCCACGTTCTGCCTGCTGCCTGATACGGCTCATCCGGATTCACCTTTGGCCAATCAAAAAGTGCGCGAAGCCGTTGAATATGCTCTTGACCGCGAAGCGATAGCCAACGCTTTCAGCTACGGATTCTGGGGGGCTCCTTACCAGATACCCGCTCCATCCACTATACCTTATAATCCTGACTTTGCCCTCGCTCGAAAATTCAATGTTGAAAAAGCAAAGCAGCTCATGGAAGAGGCAGGATTTGCCAATGGCTTTAGCGGTACTCTCCTAGTAATACCAGTTGGTATCGATAGGAACATTGCAGTAGCGATACAGACCAACCTCGCCGAGATAGGCATTAATCTGGAGTTGAGTATTCCCGCCGCTATTCCGAAGTTTATTCAGGATTCTAATACACTAACAAGCGTCTTGATCCTGCAGCCTATCTTTGGCACGACTAACTGGAACGGTGCGTTAGCTTTCGCGTTAAACCCGTATATAACGATGATGAATCAGGTCTGGGCGAAAACCCCGCAATATATAGAATTGTATAATGCGACCATGTCTGCTCCTACCATGGACGTTAATCTAATCCGTGCCGTAACTGATTATCTATCTGAAGAAGCTCAGGTTATCCCGGTTTTCTGCGGCGGCACCGGGTATGCTTTCTCCTCTTATGTTAAAGACGGGGATTGGAATAACACGGGAGCGGGCTGGAATCCGGAAACGATCTGGTTAGATAAGTGACGCACCGGCTTGGAAGGAAAAAACAATCGAGTTTTATACTTGCTACGGAGGAGTAACGCATGCAGTTTACGAAATCAGAAGCAAAGCAATGGGCAAAAAAACATTATCGCGGGTTGTGCGGTACTATCAGCCCTTCCTTTACCCCCGACATGAAAGAACTCGATGAAGAAGGCATCAGGCACGACGTGTGGCACAATATCGACAAAGGCATCTTCAGCGTTTTCTGCCAGCAAGAAATTTGCGACATGACTTTTGAAGAACGCAAGAGATATGTGCAAATCGCCTGCGAAGAGGCTAAGGGTAAGGCGCTCGTTTCCATGTTTTCCGGCGATAATACGGTCGAAGAGGATATAGAACTACTCAAACATTTCGAGAAAGTCGGCGGGAGCCATGTACTGCTCGGTTGGCCCCTGATGTTCCACCCCAAGAATGAAGATGATATTTATCGCGTCACCAAGAAGATATGCGATTCCACCAACCTGGCTATCGACCTCTGGCCTAAGCAGTTTTTCGACTTCGGTCGGTTCCACCCGAGCCAATTTAACCCCGCCCTCATCGAAAAAATAACTGAGATACCGAACGTGGTAGCCGTCAAAGCCTACCTGGGCGACGGTATCGGCAAATGGGCGGAAGTTGCCCACCGGGTGGGCGATAAGATATTGTTCCAGGCGGCAGAACCTTCCGAGTGGCCGATAACGGTCGGTAAATATAAACAGCAATATGCCGGCCCGGCCGATTATGTCATCTTTGATCCTTACGGCGCTAAAAATCCCCGCATTCTGAAGATGTTTAACGAGTTCCTGAATGGTGACTTCCTTAAAGCCATGAACTTATACTGGGAGCTCTACCCGATAACCATCGGCGCCCGCGATGTAGCGTTCCGGAGCGGCATGCTGGGCATGAAATACATGCAGTGGCTGTGCGGCGGTAACGGCGGCATTTTCAGGAAGCCGTCCATGGTCTTGTTCCAGGCGCAAAAAGACGCGATGCGGGCAGGCGTCAAAGCCGCCGGGATAACCCCGCCGGAAAATGAAGAGGGGTTCTTTGTTGGCAAACTGAATTATGCCAAAGGCATGAGGCTTGAGTATTAAAGACAAATCGAGAGAAAGATGTAAGTCCGGCATCAACCACTGTTGAACCGTGATAGAAATCAACAAGTAATAATAAGGAGGGTAAATTATATGAAAAGGTTGTTCCTGACGTTGTTGGTATTGCTAGCTGCTGTCTCAATGCTTATCAGTTGTAGTGAACCTACACCTACACCTACGCCCACACCGACGCCCACGCCTTCTCCATCACCAACACCAACAAAAACGACTACGCCAACCCCGTCTCCAACACCTTCTCCGACTCCGACGCCTTCCCCGACTCCCACTGAGGATAAATACGGCGGCACACTGAAAATCATGCTCATCGCCGGGCCCCAGACACCGGGAGGCTGGCCGGTAGACGTATTCGGGCCCGATGCCACCTCTTATCAGTTCTGTTTGGAGCCTCTCCTTCGCAGTGATAACACAGGAGGGGTATATCCCTGGCTGGCAGAGTCTTATCAGGTCGCCGATGACCTGACATCTGTCACCTTTAAACTAAGAGAAGACGTTAAATTTCATGACGGGACCCCCTTTAACGCTGAGGCTGCCAAATGGAACCTGGATAACCATATTACCGCTATGTCATCTTATGCACAGTATTGGGCTTCAGTAGATCTCATCGATGACTATACCATTAAAGTCAACTTGAAGATGTGGACAAATACCGTGCTAAACTCGTTTGGAGATAGCGCTGGCACCTGGATGGTCTCGCCCACAGCTTTTGAGGCGAATGGCGTCGACTGGATGAGAAATAACCCGGTCGGAACTGGCCCATTCAAGTTCGAGAGTTTTCAACGTGATGTTGCTTATAAGGTCGTTAAAAATCCGGATTACTGGATAACAGGCAGGCCTTATCTGGATGCCATAGAAATCATGTATGTCGCTGACCCTTTGACTCAGAAAGCCGCTATGCAGGCCGGAGAGGCACACATGCTAGAGCTTGAACCTAGCAAGATGGCAAAGGACCTTGAAGCTGAAGGCCTTATATTGAATTTCGATATCATAACCGTTTATTGCTTCTTGCCTGATTCAGCTCATCCAGACTCTCCCTACGCCAATCAGAAAGTCCGTGAGGCGGTGGAGTACGCGCTCGACCGTGAATCTCTGGCTAACGGCTTCAGTTATGGCTACTGGGAAGCCCCTTACCAGATACCACCGACCTCTAATGCTGCGTATAACCCTGACTTCACCTATGCTCGTAAATACGACGTTGATATGGCAAAGCAACTCTTGGAAGAGGCGGGGTATGAAAATGGCTTCGATACTACGATTCTCGTGAACCCCGCCATAATAGACCGCAACATTCCCGTGGCCCTGCAGAGTAATCTTGCGGAAATAGGCATAAACGCAGAACTGTCTTTCCCGGCCAATATGGGTGCGTTTATCATGGATTCAAACTCTCTTTCCAACGTTTTGGTTATCCAGCCCATCATGTCCAGTGCGAACTTCAACAGTACATTCATGTTTTTCCTGGGCGAGGATTTCATGTGGAACCATAACTTCCTGCCACCACCTGAATTTCTAGAGGCGCGAGATGCGAGTCTATATTCACCTACCATGGATGTCAATCTGATACGGGCTGCCTGCGACGAGCTATCTAAAGTGGCAGCAGCTATTCCCATTATGCAGGCGGGATTAGGTTGGGCCATGCAACCCACTATCATGGGCGGCGGCTTTTTCGAGAGAGGCAGTGGTTCTTTATTCGCGTCCGAGGAGGTGTGGATAAAAAAATAGTTATTATCATCAGGGAAAGCGGTAGCCATGACTATTTCGTTTCGAACCAGGCAATAGAGGTGAAAAACTGAATAGCGAACGGGGAGGGGGATGATACTCCCTCCCCGGTTCATATCATCGTAAAAGTAACTGGTAAAATAAATCAGAACAGATTTACTGCCACCGGAAGATTACTCTGGCAAGGTTGTTTAAAATTCGGGAAGGACTAATCGACGATGTACGAACAAAAACGTTATTTCCCGAAAGAGACAGACAATTTACCGAAGGCTAAAGAAGTAACAATGTCATAAAATACAGTAATATGGCTTTTGCTTTGTTAAATAAATGCTTATTCAAGAAGGGGAAAAAATTGAAAGAAAAAGTCTCATTGGTGTGTTTAAACCCTCAGGGTGTGGTTGAAGTTCCGGCGCCTTCGGGGCTCATCAACCCTCGCGTAAAGGATCTGGCAGGCAAGAAGATCGGAATAATCTGGGATGGTAAAAAAGGTGGGGATAATTTCTGCATCGCCGTCGAGGAACTGCTGAAAGAAAGGTATCCAACAGCGACGACCATCCGGCTTGTCTGGGGAGATGCCGAGGCAGCGGAGAAGGCAAAAAAAGAGATGGATACATTCATCTACGGCGTCGGTGATAACGGGATGGGAGGATGGATTCAGTGCCGGCAGGTAATTGCTTTAGAAAGACTCGGTATACCCGGCGTTTTCGTGATTGGTGAAAACGCTATTCACACTTCTAAAATGTCCGCCGAGGACGCGGGGTTGCCGACGGTGCGTATCGTAAGCCTGCCTTCCATAGATTATTACCCGAACCGGTTGACCGTGGAGAGTATCAGGCCTGTTGCCAGAGCGTCTATCGATCTCATTATCGACGCCCTGACCCGGCCCCTGACAGCGGAAGAAAAAAACCCGGGATTAAAAGTTCAGAAAAAACTAGTCGAAACAGTTAAGGTCACCGCGGAGAGTTATGAGTCCGCCCTTGACGCATTTAACCAGTTGTACCTTGACAACCACTGGGGCGATGGGTTGCCCCTGATACCTCCCACAGAACAGGCCGTTAAGTGGATGCTAACAGGGACCAAGCGTTCTCCCGATGAAGTGATAGGCCGGGTACCTTATCGAAACGGTATCGCCACTGTTGAAAAGATAGCTATTA
>CAYTZI010000118.1:0-1894 GCA_964442335.1 uncultured Dehalococcoidaceae bacterium
GGGATTATGACCCATTGCATCCACTACGGCACCGCTATCTTCGAGGGCATCCGCGGCAACTGGAACGCCGGTAAGAAACAGACCTACATCTTCCGGCTCAAGGAGCATTATCAGCGTCTCGAAAGCGGCTGTCGCGTGCTCAAGATAGCCCTCCGCTACTCTATCGACGAGATGTGTGAAAAGACCGTGGAGCTGGTGAGGAGATGCGGCTTCCAGGAGGACGTCTATATACGGCCGGTGGCTTATACCAGCTCTCAGGCGCTCGGCGTCCGGCTCCATAACATGGAGCACGATTTCTTCGTGTTCGTGATTCCCTGGGGCCCATATCTGGACGTGGATAAAGCGCGGTGCGCCGTTTCATCGTGGCACCGCCCGGAGGACAACGTTATTCCTCCCCAGATCAAGGCTGCCGGCATCTATATCAATAACGCCCTCGCCAAGACCGAGGTCGTTGGCAGCGGTTTCGACGAGGCAATTATGCTCGCCCCGGACGGCCATATCTCGGAAGGCAGCGGCGAGAATATCTTTCTGGTGATTGACGGCAAGCTGGTCACCCCGGCGAGCCAGAACAACATCCTCGTCGGCATCACGCGCAATACCGTGATTGAGCTGGCGGAGAAAGAGCTGGGAATTCCGACGGTTCACCGCGCTATCGACCGCAGTGAGCTTTATTTCGCCGACGAGTGTTTCCTGACGGGTACGGCCGCCCACGTGACGCCCGTGGCGGAAATCGACCGCCGTCCTGTGGGCAACGGTGAGATAGGCCCGGTTACGGCCAGGCTGCAGGAGCTATACGCTAAGGTAATCCGCGGCGAGCACCCCAAATACATGCACTGGTGCACGCCGGTCTATAAGCAATAGCTCTTAGCGATTAATGAGGGAGATTTTGAGAGGGACGCAAGCCCCTCTCTTGTCGTTAAAAAAAGACGTGGTTTTGACTTTTGAGCTTTAAGCTGTGAGTTAACCCTGGCCCATCTGCCTGATGACAGCTATCACCTTGCCCTGTATCTCCACGTTTTCCGGAGACGCGTAGATAGGCTTCATCTGTTCGTTGGCGGGCTGGAGCCGGATGCGTTCCGGCTCGGCGTAGACCTTTTTCAGCGTGGCTTCTTTTTCTTCCTTAAGCCAGACAGCCGCCATATCGCCGTTTTGCACCGCGTTCACGTGCTGCATCAGGATGATATCCCCGTCGTTTATCAGGGCGTCTATCATGGACGTGCCCTTGACTTTCAGTGCGTAGATATCTTTCTTGTCGAGGGTAAGCTCGCGGGGGACCGCCATCGTCTCCGATATAGAGGCGACGTCCCACGTGTCCGGCGCCGGCACGGGGATCGGCTCACCGGCGGCTATCATGCCGATGACCGGCACCGTTACCTGGAGCTCGGAGGTCGGTCCCCGGTTCAGCAGCCTGATGCCGCGGGATACGTCGGCGTGGCGTTCCAGGTAGCCCCGGTTTTCCAGGATGTTCAGGTTATAGTCCACTACGGACGTCGAGCTGATTTTGCATCCGGCCTGGATGTCCCGTATGGACGGTGGATAGCCTCTGTCGTTGAAAAACCGGTCGATAAAGCTGATGATGCGCTTTTGCCTGTCGGACAGCTTTTTAACGCCTGCTTTAGTCATCTTAAACCCTGAGAACACCTGTTCTAGAAACAAGTATATACTACAAATAAGCGTATGTCAATAGTGCTGCAACTCGTTCACCTGTCATTCCAGCGAAGGCTGGAATCCAGAAACCTCACCCCTTAATCCCCCTCAGGGGGAAGAAAAAAAAGAGGGGCGAAGCCCCTCTTAAACTCTCTTGAGAAATCGTACTTTATCGTGGTGCGGGGAAAAGGCGGTTCGTGGTTAGCTTCTCCCTTTCGTAAAGGGAGACTGGAGAGGGATTTTCTTG
>CAYTZI010000118.1:1994-7139 GCA_964442335.1 uncultured Dehalococcoidaceae bacterium
GGTTCGTGGTTAGCTTCTCCCTTTCGTAAAGGGAGACTGGAGAGGGATTTTCTTGCCCCATTTGCCCCTCTTAAACTCTTTTGAGGAATCGTACTTTATCGTGGTGTGGGTAAAAGGTGGTTCGTGGTTAGCTTCTCCCTTTCGTAAAGGGAGACTGGAGAGGGATTTTCTTGCCCCATTTGCCCCTCTTAAACTCTCTTGAGAAATCGTACTTTATCGTGTTGTGGGGAAAAGGCGGTTCGTGGTTGGCGTCTCCCTTTCGTAAAGGGAGACTGGAGAGGGATTTTCGTGTCCGGCTTAGCCCTTGAAGATGACGGCCGACCGCTGACTTCTTGCTACTTGCTGTCGGTGCCTTCGCAGACCTCTTTTTGAGGGACGCTTCCAACTTCCAGGGCGAGCTTGTCCATCTCGAGCTGTACCGGTATCGGGTAGTCGCCGGTGAAACAGGCCATGCAGAAGTTCTCCCTGGGGAGGTTGACTGCCTTGATGAGCCCCTCGATGCTAAGGTATCCCAGGGAATCGGCGCCGATATACTCACAGATTTCCGGTACGCTCTTCTGCGCGGCGATAAGCTCGCGCCGCGTGGCCATGTCCACGCCGAAAAAGCAGGGGTGGCGGATTGGCGGCGCGCAGATTCTCATGTGCACCTCTTTGGCCCCGGCCTTGCGCAGCAGCCTTACCACGCTCGGTGTCGTCGTTCCCCGCACGATGCTGTCGTCCACCACCACCAGGCGCTCGCCGTCCAGCATCTGGGGCATGGGATTGAACTTCAGCTTTACGCCCAGGTCCCGCAGGCGCTGGTACGGCTCGATGAATGTCCGCCCCACGTAGCGGTTTTTCACCAGCCCTTCCGCAACCGGTATGCCGGACTCCTGGGCGTAGCCGACCCCGGCGGCGGTGGCCGATTCCGGAACGCCGAAAACAAGGTCGGCGTCAACCGGGTGCTCGATAGACAGCCCCGCACCCATCGCCTGCCGCGCTTTGTAAAGCAGCCTGCCGTTAATTACGCTGTCGAGGCGGGCGAAATATATGTATTCGAAGATGCAAAGCCCCCGCCTCCCCGCCTCGCCGGGATAGCTGTTGATGCCGTTTCCGTTGATGACGGCTATCTCCCCCGGCTGGACGTCTCTCAGGAGTTCGGCGCCTATGTGGTCGAGGGCGCAGGTCTCCGAGGCGACCACATAGCCGTGGTCGATCATGCCGATGCTGAGCGGGCGCACCCCGAGCGGGTCTCGTACCGCGTACAGCTCCTGGGGGGTGATTAACACCAGCGAGTAGGCCCCCTGCAGCCGGCGCATGGCGGTCCGTATTTTCTCTACCCAGTTCCTGCCCGGGGCGGAGAGAATAAGGTTAGCGATGACCTCGGAATCGGAGCTCCCCCGGAACCTGAAGCCCAGCGCGTCCAGCTCTTCGCGGAGGGGTACGGCGTTAATGATATTGCCGTTATGGGCGATGCCAATGATGTTGTTGTCGTTCCCGACGACGAATGGCTGGGCGTTGAAGGCGCGACTGGAACCGGCGGTTGAGTAACGGTTGTGCCCTATGGCTATGTGCCCGGTGAGAGGCCGCAGCGTGTCTTCGGTGAAAACGTGGGAAACGAGTCCCATCCCTGTGTACACCCTGATTTGTTTGCCATCGGCCGTGGCGATGCCGGCACTTTCCTGGCCGCGGTGCTGCAGGGCAAATAGTGCGAAGAAGGTAAGGCGGGCTACATCCTCATTCGGAGAATAAACGCCAAAAATACCGCAAGATTCGTGCAAAAAACCAACCCTGCCTTTAGGTCCGTCCCGGCTCCGGTCTAATTATAGCGCATCGCTTCGCTGTCGGTCAATTTCCGCAACGAGCGATTGCTGACGCGCGCTTATTTCAGATGCTCCTGCCTGCGGCTTTGGCGATTGCCCGCAGCTCTTCCATGAGGCGCGCGAAGTCGGAGATCGATAGCGATTGAAGTCCGTCGACCAGCGCTTCTTTGGGGTTGGGGTGCACCTCGATAAGCAGTCCGTCGGCGCCGGCGGCCACGGCGGCTTTAGCGATGGCAGGCACGAGCGAGTAATGCCCGGCGGCGTGGCTGGGGTCGACGATTACCGGCAGGTGGCTGTTCTTCTTGAGTACCGGCACCGCGGAAATATCCAGAGAGAAACGTATGCTGTCCTCGAACGTCCTTATCCCGCGTTCGCAGAGGACCACCTGGTTTTTCCCTTCCGCCAGGAGATAGTCGGCGGCGGTAAGCCATTCGGTAATGGTGCAGGAAAAACCGCGCTTCAGCACCACCGGCCGGCCGCTCCTGCCCGCGTTGGTCAGCAGGGCGAAATTCTGCATATTTCGCGAGCCTATTTGCAGCATGTCCGCGTAGGTTGAGACCAGCTTGACATCCTGCGGGTTGACCACCTCGGTAACGACCGGTATGCTGAACTTTTCTTTAACGGCGCCCAGGAGTTCCAGCCCCTTTTTCTGCAGGCCCTGGAAGCTGAAGGGCGACGTGCGCGGTTTAAAAGCACCGCCTCGCAGTATGGTCGCTCCCGCCTTTTTCACGCCTTCGGCGGCCTCCATGAGCTGCTTCTCGTTTTCGACCGCGCAGGGCCCGGCTATTACGACGATGCGTTGCCCCCCGATTTTTACCCCGCCGCAGTCCACCACCGTGTCCTTCTGACTGAACTCCCGGGAAGCGAGCTTGTACGGCTTCATGATGCGGGTGACGCTCTCCACTCCGGGCAGCACCGCGAAGATATCGGTAGGTATCTGGCCGGTGTTGCTGCCGAGTATCGCTACGACCGTTTTGTCCGTGCCTATGTTAAGCTGGACTCCCAGGTCGAACGATTTCGCTTTCGCTACCACGTCGTTGATTTCCCGCCGGGAGGCCCCGGTTATCATTTCAACTATCATCGGTTTTTATACCATCCTTCTGCGTAGGCGACTTTTGGTTATCCGCTGGTCTGTGCTTCCTGTTCGAGTTCCTCTTCTTTGGTCGTTGCCGTTTGTCGTCCACGCTTGATGGAGAGCAGCAGGAGCTTGACCGCGGCGACTTCTACCCAGATTATCATGTTCGCCACCAGGATTCGCTCGGAGAGACCGAACCAGGCCGCTTCATCGGGCATCAGCCATATCGTTATCACGAACACTATCGCCAGGATAGCGGTGACGTTGGTATATTTAAAGATATTCTTCCACGCCGGGTCGTTCTTGATGCTCGGCGCCATGGCCAGCAGGGCCGCGGGGAATATCCAGAACGCCGCGGAGGCCGTGAATCCGTGTATCTTGCCTTCAATGGTCCGTTCCGCCCCGACGGGGTCGGTGTGGAAAGCGCCGATAAGCAGCATGGCGAAGCCGAAAAAGACCATCAGGGCGATGCCCAGGTGAAAACCGCGGGCCCTTTTCATGTTGTAGAGAAGGCCGGCCGTGAATATCTCCACGAGAAGGCCGATGGCCAGGAAGCCTATCGTCTGTATCCAGCCGAGCGAGGTCAGCGCGAGGCTGCTGATGGAGTCCTTGATATAGTTGTAGTCGGGACTCGATATGGCGGCGGTGAAATCGGTGGCGGCGAGCACGAGCGGCCCGGCCATGCCGGCGAAAGCCAGCAGGCTGTGAACGTTCATCCTCTTGAGAACATCCAGCACGGGAGTCACGCCGCGCATCAGCAACCTCCCGCTGGCAAAAATAACAGCCATATTCTCATTATAGAGTGAGGAGCTACGGTAAAACAAGACTTTATCGGTTTTTCCGGAGGTCCGAACCGCAGGTGATTGGCTTTAGATTCTTTTCAAGGGTTTTAAGCGGGGACTAACCTGTCCCGCTGGCCCCGAGAGTCTTGCCTACGTATTTGTCCACTACACGGCGGAAGTGATAGCCATAAATAGCCAGCTTCATTGCCACGGGGAAAGCCCTGGGACGTTTAAGGGCCGTGGAAATGAGGAGACGCCAGTAGTACCTCTTGCCTTTTTCCCATACTCCCAGAATCCAGAAGACTTTCCATATCGTTATGATGTTGCTGAAGCTGAAACCGGGAAGTCGTATTCGCTGGCGCGGCTTAAAGTCTTTGAGAAAAGTATTGATACGCTCGTAGTATTGCCGGGAGGAATAGATAGTCTTCAATATGTTTTTATATCCGGTGACGAGAGTCCCGTAATTCATCTTCGGGATAAAGTTGCACTCCGTATTGCTGCCATCGAAGCCGCCGACGATGCGGTTCTCTTTCTTTAGTCGATGGTATAAACGGGTGCCGGGCGGGGCATTGAGAAGGCCGACCATGGCGGTCACGATGCCGCTTTTCTGGATGAAGTTAATCTGGCTCTTGAAGATGGAAACCGGGTCGGCGTCGAAGCCGACGATAAAGCCGCCCTGGACCTCCAGGCCGAGGCCGTGGAGCTTGCGGACGGCCGCCTGTAAGTCGCGGTTGCGGTTCTGGTTCTTGGCGCACTCCGCCAGGCTGTCTTCGTTGGGGGTCTCGATGCCGACGAAGACGGTCTCGAAGCCCGCCTCTACCATCAACCGTATCAACTCATCGTCGTCGGCTAAATCGATAGACGTTTCCGTGTTCAGACCGAACGGATACTTTTTCCTTTTCCGCCACTCGATAATCGCCGGCAGGATTTCTTCCTTCAGTTTCCTCCTGTTACCGATGAAATTATCGTCGACGATAAAGAGACCGCCGCGCCAGCCCTGGTCATAAAGGACGTCCAGCTCGGCGACCAGCTGTTCCTTACTCTTGGTCCGCGGGCGGTGGCCGTTCAGCAGCACAATATCGCAGAACTCGCAGTTGAAGGGGCAGCCGCGGGAATACTGGATGCTCATGGACGAGTAGTGTTTCATGTCGATGAGCGACCACAAAGGCAGGGGCGTGGTGCGTATATCCGGGAATGTTTTAGACTGGTAGATTCGGCGGGCGGTGCCGTTAATTAGGTCGGCTAAAAACTCGGGCAGGACGGCCTCGGCTTCGCCCAGTACCAGGTGGTCGATGGTAGGATAATCGTCCGGCTCCATGGTAAAGAGGGGGCCGCCGGCGACCATCTTAGCGCCCAGCTCGCGACATCGCCGGATGACCTCCCTGACCGACTCTTTCTGGACGCCCATAGCGCTGATAAAAACGAGGTCCGCCCGCTGGATATCGTCATCGGACAGCCGGGTCACGTTCATATCAACCAGCTTTTT
>CAYTZI010000119.1:0-6934 GCA_964442335.1 uncultured Dehalococcoidaceae bacterium
TCATGGACCAGGAGGCCAGGCGCCAGTTTCAGGAGCTCATGGACATGCTCAAACGCAGCGCCATGTCGTCTTTCGCTAAAGACATGACGCAGAGGCTCAAGAACATGGACGCCGGTTCCCTCGCCGCCATGAGGCATTTCATGGAGGCCATCAACCAGATGCTGGAGGCGCGGCGGCGGGGGGAAGAGCCGGATTTCCAGGGCTTCATGAAGCAGTTCGGCGACTTCTTCGGGGATAATCCGCCGAAAAACCTCGACGAGCTTATCGAGCGCCTTCAGCAGCAGATGGCCCAGGCGGCGGCGTTGATGGAAAGCCTCTCCCCGGCGGACAGACAGGAGCTCCAGGACCTCATCGATTCCATGCTGGACGAGTCCACCAAGTACGAGATGGCCAAAATGATGGCGAACATGGAGTCGCTTTCCCCCGGCTGGCTCACCCCGCAGCGTTACCCGTTTTCCGGGGACGAATCGCTGTCCTACGCTGAAGCCCTGAAGCTGATGGAGCAGCTCCAGAAGATGGACCGGCTCGAAGGGCAGTTCCAGGACTCGCGGTATGACGACTCCCTTGACGATGTCGACGAGCGGCTTGTCAGGGAGCTCCTGGGCGATAGCGCCGCCGAAGAGCTTAAAAGGATGCGCGAGATAACGAAAATGCTGGAGGAGGCCGGCTATATCCGCAAGAAGCGCGGCCGCTACGAGCTTACGCCCCGCGGCATGAGGAAAATCGGTGAGAAGGCGCTGAACACGGTCTTCGCCAGCCTGAAGAAAGACCGCGGCGGCAGCCACAGCACCAGGCAGAGAGGGGGCGGCGGGGAAAGGACCGACGAGACCAAGAGGTACGAGTTCGGGGACGATTTCGATATAAATCTCCAGGGGACGTTTGCCAACGCCCTGCTGCGCCGGCCGCAGGTGCCGGTAAAAATCAAGGTCGACGACTTCGAGGTGTTCCGGCAGGAGCAGGCGACGCGTTCCGCCACGGTCATCATGCTCGATATGAGCCTGTCCATGCGGATGAACGGTAATTTCGAGGCGGCCAAAATAGTCTCGATAGCCCTCAACTCTTTAATCGCCGGCAAGTTCCCCAAGGACAGCCTGTATATCCTGGGCTTTTCCAGCATCGCCAGGCGCATGACCCCGGAAGAACTGACCTATATCACCTGGGACGACTTCACACCGTATACCAATATGCAGCACGGGTTTATGCTGGCGAGGAAACTGCTGGAGAAAGACCGCAGCGCCAATAAACAGATAATTATGATTTCCGACGGCCAGCCGACCTCTCATATCGAAAACGGCCGTATCGTCTTTCACCTGCCGACCACCCAGCGGTGCATCGACGTGACGTTGCGGGAGGTGACCAACTGCACCCGCGCGGGCATCGTTATCAACACCTTCATGCTGCCCAGCCATGATATTTTCAACATGTTCGTCGACCGCATGGCGCGGCTGAACCGCGGGCGGGTCTTTTTCACCGAGCCCGGCGACCTCGGTAAGTACATCATCGTCGATTATATCAACAACAAAAGGACCAAGTTCAGTTCTTGAGTCGTGTTCCGTGAGTTTCCCGGTATCATGAGGAATAAAGAGGCATCAATGACATACTCCCGTTGGTGGTGGGGCCTGAAGGAAGATGACAGGCTTTCGGTTATCGACCTCGTTGATGCCGGCACCCTCGACTATAAGACCGTCGGCCTGCTCTGGCTCCTGATGGAGCGGCGGGCCTCGCTGCTGGTAGCCGCCGGGCCCAGCTTTGCGGGAAAGTCCACCCTCCTGCACGCCCTGCTGGACTTTCTGCCTCCCGATATTGAGCAGGTGGCTTTGCGCGGCTATGCCGAGGACTTCAAATTAACCGGCATCGGCAGGCCGGAGAAGACCTTTCTTGTCACCGAGGAAATCAGCAACCACAGCTATGAGTACCTCTGGGGCCGCCAGGTCGTTAGGGCCCTCGAGCTGATACCCGGGGGTTACGCTCTGGGCGGCACGATTCATGCCCGGAACATAAAGGAAGTCGCCTACGTTCTCAATGCCCTCGGGGCGCCTTTATCATTGATTGCGGGACTGGGTGTTGTCGTGACGCTCCAGGTCAGGCGCGGCCGCTATTATGATGACGAACCCCTCCGCTATGTGGATACGGTAAGCACCTTGAGTCTCAGCAAGGAAGGGCTGACCGCCCAGTTTCTGGCCGCCCGGCATTCGGCGGAGGAAAAGTTCCTCTATCCCCCGGAGCAGACCCTGCGTGACGCCCTTTCCGGCAAGTTCGCCGTCAGTTGCGACCAGCCTTTCTCCGAGATGGACCGCCGCGCCGGCTTTTTAAGGCGGCTCAGCGATGAAGGCGTATCCTCGCGTGAAGAGGTAAGGAAAAGGCTTTCGGAATACAGCCGGTCGTAGAATTGCGCCCCTAACGTTTCCCGTTCTCGCCGCAGACTTATGCTTTCTTTGTTGCCCTTGACTATACATCGTCATCGGATTTCCGTTGATTGTAAATATCATGTTTGAATATTGCCCGGTTACTAACTATAATCTTGGATAGCGGAATTACGGAAACAGCAAATAAATACTGAAGTGAGGTCGGCCATGAACGTTATCTGGGTAGTCTCCGACAGCCTGCGGCGGGATGCCGTCGGCGCTTACGGCAATAAAAAAATGCATACCCCTGCCATCGATGCCCTGGCTGCTAAGTCCGTCCTTTTCGATAAGTACTATATCGGGAGTTTCCCCACCATGCCCACCCGGGCCGACTACCTGACCGGGCGCTGGACGGTCTCCTTCATGTCCTGGGAGCCGCTCCCGAAACAGCTGGTTACCCTGCCGCAAGTCTTGACCGGCGGCGGCGTGCATACCTCGGCGATGGTGGATACCCCCTTTTTCATCCGACATGAAATGAACTACGACCGCGGTTTTATCAGCTTCGAGGAAATCCCCGGTCAGCTCTGGATGGCCAGGGGCAGCGACCCCCGGCAGCGGGGAGGCCTGTGGGAGCGGAAAACATCGGTGGAGGCGGACTGCTGCGCCGCCCAGACCTTCTCCAAAGCTATGCAGTGGCTGGAGCTGAACTATAAAGAAAATTTCTTTTTATATATCGATACCTGGGACCCGCATGAGCCGTGGAACGCTCCGGACTATTTCACCAGGCTTTATATGCCGGACTACGATGGTGAAATCGTCCGGCCGCTTTACGGGCGCTGGCCTGAAAATCCCAATTATACCGAGGCTAAAGTTAAAAAAGCCTACGCCACCTATTGCGGCGAGGTGACCATGGTGGACACGTCTTTCGGGTACCTGATGCGCAGGGTGGAAAACCTGGGGCTGCTGGAGAACACCGCCATCATCTTTACCAGCGACCACGGCTACTACTTCGGCGAGCACGGCGGTCTCTTCGGGAAAATGGTCTTCGCCAAAGACACTGACGGGCAGTCGGGCAGGAACGAAATCGGTATCTGGTCGCGTTCCCCTTACTATGAAGAGGTCACGCATGTTCCCCTCCTGATTTATATCCCCGGAGTGCCTGCCGGAACGTATGGCGGGATTACCTCGGCGATTGACCTGATGCCGACGGTGCTGGACATCATGGGGCAAAAAGCTCCCGATACCGTCGAGGGACGTTCCTTGCTGCCGATGATGAATAATCCCAATTTGCCCGGCTATGAGCACGTTTTTAGCAGCTCGTCCTTCGTAAACGCAGGCGAGACCGATAACTCGGTGGACGGCGTGACCCGCCTGGCCGAAAAAGCCTCCATGGCCACGGTCACCACCGATGAATGGACCCTGCTATACGATATCGAGCCCGGCGGCTCCGAGCTTTATAATATCAAGACCGACCCCAGGCAGGAGAAAAACGTCATCGGCCAGTACCGGGACATAGCGGAGGAACTGCATGGACTGTTCGTCAAGCACATGAAGGATACCAAAGTACCCCAGGCGAAAATGAGACCACGCCTGGAGCTGCGGATATGATAAACAGCGGCGCGCTGCGGCCCTGCCTGCGTTAACGAATATCATCACGGGGGTTAAACATGGGAGCGACAAGACGAGATTATTCGGTATTCGGCAAGTTCGATTTTACCCACAAACCCGTTGGCGTAAAGTTCCTGCTCAACAGACCGGCCGGCATCGAGCGGCTGGATAAAAGCATTCCCATCTGCCAGATGCTGAGGGAGGCGCAGGAAAGCCGTCCGTTTTACGCCTCTTCGGACAATTTTTCCTGCGTTGACAGGCTGCTGCTGGGATTTATCGAGCCCGAGCCGACCGTGGAGAGCGGGCAGATAGGCTATAAAGAAAAAATTTACCAGGAAGCGCGGGCCAACCGGAGGATATACCAGTACGTGCCCAGGTTCGATAAAGGCACGGTGCGGTACGTGGCTTTCTCGCGGGTGGACGAGCTGCCTTTTGAGCCGGACCTGCTGGTGATAACCGCCCGGCCCGACCAGGCGGAGATAGTGCTCAGAGCGCTGAGTTATTCCACCGGCAGGCCGCTGACCAGCAAATTTACTCCGGTGCTGTCCTGCGCCTGGATTTTCTTTCACCCCTTCTTCAGCGGCGAGGTGAACTATACCATGACCGGGCTCGGCTATGGCATCAGGATAAAAAAGCTGTTCCCGGAGGGCATGGCGCTGATATCCGTCCCTTACGACCACATTCCCATGCTGATAGAAAACCTTGAGGAAATGGAGTGGGAGCTTCCCATGACGCTCCTCAGTGATGAAGAGAAGCCTGGATACTCCGCCGGTATAATTGAGGAGATAGGCCGGGAATATAAAAACGGCTGAAAACCCGTATTTTTATTCAAGCAACTGAAGGGTCTTGACGATGTAGTCCGGGCTCCCAAACAGCGTGAACCTCGCCTTGTTTTGTTTTTCGACGTAATCGTAATGGAACTTTGCCGGAGAATCATCCTTTTTGCTGTTTATCACGGTAACCAGCTTCTCGTAAATCCGGTGCCCTTCCTTTGAGTCCTCGCAATAGCAGTCGATAATAGCGCAGACCTGCGTTTTCCCCTGGATATCGCTGTGCCCGTTTACAAAATTTGAGACTTGCCGCTTGTTATTGTCTGAAAAATCACCCAGAAAAACGCTGTTGTTGAACAGATTTTTTATATTTTCCATGGTAAACCTCCATTGCCCTCCTATTTTGCGCCCCTTCAAGGTCCCGTTTTTCAGGTAGTTCCTGATGGTCCGGGTAGTGAAAGAGGTCATCTTCGCGACGTCTTCTACCGTATAAAGTTTTTCAAACTCACTGGTCATATTCGTGACACCTTTTCATCATCATTATTTTTCATTATATTTCATATATTTTCATTTGTCAAGATAATATTTCATAATATTTCATATATTGATAGCTCTCATATAAAACTTATATTTTATATGATTGACCGGCGTGTGATGATTATTGTATCCTGCTTTATGCCCCTGAATATCACATTGTAAGGCGACCCTTGAGAGTACCGGGCGTGCGCGGAACACTGGCCTGAAACTCGGGCTGGAGCGCCCTGGCCGGAAACTGCTACTATAGTGTAACAGGCTAATGACCGGAAACCCGCGTTAAACGTTATATATACTGGAATATGAAATCTAAGTTTGGTACTTATATCTGGGGAGGGGCGACCATTATCGCCGGGCTGGCCCTTTCGTTATGGGTCGCTTCCCACCAGAAAGTGTACGTAGACGTGCACCAGATTCCCTCGCCGGACGTTCCCGCCGGTCCGGGCATCCTTTATTTCTTCGTCGCCGTGGCCGTGATGGCGCTGGTGCTTTTCCTCATCCCCCTCAGCAAGCTCAAGCTGGTCTTCAAGATTCTCTTTACGTTCATGTTCGCCTGGGGCGCATTCATTATCGCCGTGCTGACGCTCCCGGAGCCCGCCGCTTACCCCATCGCGGTCGCGGTCGGTCTCGCCTGGTTCTTCTGGGCGAGGGTGTGGCTGCACAACATCGTCATGCTCGTCGCCCTCTCCAGCGCCGGTTCGGTCTTCGGTTTCCTGTTTTCCCCCTGGGCGTTCCTGATTGTCATGCTGGTCATCGCCGTTTACGACTTCCTGGCCGTTAGATTCGGGTTCATGGTCTGGATGGTGGACCGGCTCTCGGAGACGGTGACCCTGCCGGCTTTCATCTACCCCAGGAGGCCCAGGGACTGGTTATTGAGCCTGAAAGAGGTGCAGGTGCACGAGCTGCTGGAAAAGCCCTCCGCCGACCGCGAGTTTTCCATACTCGGCGGCGGCGATATCGGCTTTCCGCTGATGCTGGCGGCTTCCGTTTTCTTCGCCTACGACCTCCCCGAGGCGCTGGTGGTGGGGGCGTTCGCGCTGGCGGGGCTCCTGAGCGCCTTTTTGATACAGTCGGTATGGCTCAAGGGCAAGCCCATGCCCGCTCTGCCGCCGATAGCGATTTTGTCTTTGATAGGCTATCTGGTGGTCAGGTACGCGATGGGTTAATAGCCCTTCAGCTTATGAAAAATTTGGGGCGATGGTCGTACGTTAGCCCTGTACAACCGGCAGATTATCGAGGCGCTCTACCTTTCCGCCCCTGTTTACATACTGGCAGACCTCCCCGCCCAGCGCCTCCACCCGGCCTTCGGGATAGACTTTGATGCCGGAGCCGGTGGACAGGCCGTAGCCTTTTGTGCCGTCGTCAGCCAGTCTTAAAGCCGTCCGCAGCTCCTCCCAGCCTCCTTCCTCATCGTGGGTATCGCAGATAACGGGCGCGAAGCCCAGGCAGGTGAAAAGCTCGGCGCTGCTTTCGTCATCGGGGTCCCGCCAGCGCACCCATCTATCGGCAAGCATGATTGCCCCCGCGGAAATCCCGAAGAAAGGCTTGCCCTGCCGGTAGAGCCCGGACAGGAAGTCGAGCATGCCTTTTTCACGTAAAATGTCCATGCCGGCTTCCACGTCCCCGCCGCTGATAAAGACGATGTCGGCGGCTTCCAGGACGGCGCGGGCTTTGTCC
>CAYTZI010000120.1:0-6704 GCA_964442335.1 uncultured Dehalococcoidaceae bacterium
TCAGAAACTCGGTGAGGTCGGCACCGGCGCAGAAGGCTTTTTCCCCCGCGCCTTTCAGAATAACCACACTAACATCCGGGTCATCCCTAACAGCGCCCAGCGCCTCGTAAAGCTCGTCGCGCATCCTGACGTTGTAGGCGTTCAGAGCCTGAGGACGGTTAAGGGTGATGCAGGCGATGCCGTCCTGTTTTTCGTAGATAATAACCTGAAAGCTTGACATAAATATCAACCCAATAGCTTGTCCAGGTACTTGCCCAGCAGCAGGCCGACCCCGAAAGCGAGGAAACACACTTCCACCGCTTCGTGGTGCCAGACGTCGTCCCAGCGGAACCAGAACCCGTTGGCTATTTTCTGGTGGAGCGGCAGTAAAAGCGCGATAATAATAGCGATAGCAGCCAGAATTTCCGCCAGGTGGTTTCTCATCAGTCCTCTCATATCAATCCGGAGTCAACGTCCCTTGAAACGCGGCGGTCTCTTTTCGCGGAAAGCTTTAACGCCCTCGGAGCGGTCGGCGGTGGTGTGCAGCAGAAAATAGAGGTCGGCCTCCAGCCGCAGGCCCTGCTCCAGCGTCATGTCCATGCCCTTGTTCACCGCCTCCTTGAGATAGCGTAACGCGAGCGGGCCTTTGGCGGCGACCGCCTCCGCCAGCTTCAGGGTCTCCCCCATCAAAGCGTCCGCCGGAACGACTTTACTCACCAGGCCTATCTCCAGCGCCGTCGCAGCGGAAACAGTTTCCCCGGTTAGCAGCATCTCCAAAGCTTTACCCGGCCCCACGATACGCGGCAGGCGCTGCGTACCGCCATCGGAGGGGAGCCGGCCCGCCGCCACTTGAGGGAAGTTGAAACGCGCTTTATCCGAGGCAATCCGGATGTCGCAGGCTAAAATAATCTCCAGTCCCGTGCCAGCGGCATCATCATTAACCGCAGCGATAACGGGTCGGTCTATAGACGCTATAGAAGCGGCCGGATGTAACAGCTCATTATTATCTTCGGAGCCACGGCAGAAATCTGAACCGCTGCCGGTAACAACGACGACGTATATATTATCATCGCCGTTTATTTCGCGGCAGGCATCAGCCAGCTCGCCGTCCATGATTGCGTCCACGGCATTGCCCGCGGAGGGGCGATATAAAGTAATGCGGGCGATGTGGCCCCGGGCAGAATATTTGATGGTCTTATACGGCATACTGATTTAATCTTAGACTCTGTCATACGGTAGCGTCAAGGCATTAATTGTCTAACCAACGCCGCCGGTGCTATAATTTGCTCATAGTCTTCAGCAAAGGAGCGCGAAAATAGAAATCATTCCGGCCATCGACCTGCGGGACGGCAAGTGCGTTCGCCTCTATCAGGGCAACTACAGTCAGGAGGAGGTGTTCTCCGACGACCCGTTCGACGTGGCTCTAAAATGGCAGTCGATGGGCGCGCCGCGCCTGCACATCGTCGACCTCGACGGCGCCGCCGCCGGCGAAATAAAGAACCGGGAAATCGTCAGGGACATCGCCAGGGCGATGCTGGTGCCGGTGCAGATGGGCGGCGGCATAAGGGACCTGGAGACCATAAGGGCGCTGCTCAAAGACGGGATAGAGAGGGTGATACTGGGCACGGCGGCGGTGGAGAACCCCGGACTCGTCATAGAGGCCTGCAAGCATTTTCGGGAGTCGGTAGCGGTGAGCATCGACGCGCGTGACGGCATGGTAGCGACGCACGGCTGGACAAAGGTCACGGACAGGGCGGCGGTGGCCCTGGCCAAGACCATGAGGGAGGTGGGAGTGCCGCGTTTCATCTATACCGATATCAGCCGGGACGGCACACTTACCGAGCCCAATTTCTCGGCGATTGCGGAGATGATTGAGGAAACGGAGCTGCCGGTCATCGCGGCGGGGGGTATATCGTCGCTGAACCACCTGAAAATGCTCAAGAAGCTCGGGGCGGAGGGGGCTATCGTGGGCAAGGCGATGTATACCGGGGACATCAACCTTAAACAGGCGCTGGCGGAAATCGACCAGATAGAAACCAGGAGATAACAAAGGTCAGGAACGATGAGCGAATTGAAATTTAACGAAAAGGGCCTCATCCCGGCCATCGTCCAGGACGACGATACCGGAGAGGTGTTGATGCTTGGTTACATGAACGAGGAATCGCTGCGGCGGACGATAGCGAGCGGCGAAGCCTGGTTCTACAGCCGGAGCAGGAAGGCGCTGTGGCACAAGGGCGAGACCTCCGGGAACGTTATCAAGGTGGTGAAGCTCTGGCAGGACTGCGATAGCGATACCATCCTGGTCAAAGGCCGCCCGACGGGGCCGGTATGCCACACGGGCAACAGGAGCTGCTTCTTCCGGGAGCTCGAAGAAAAGGATATCAAGTCCTAAGAAGAGGGCGCGGGCGCTTCCTCGGCGTTATCGATTTCCACGGCTTTATTCAAGGCGGCGATAGCCACCTCGAGCTGTTTGTCGTCCGGCTCGCCGGTGGTCATGGACTGCAAAAAGAGGCCGGGGGCTAACACTATCCTGACCAGCCAGTTTTTTGTGTGCCGTGCGCCGAAGTAGATAACCTCGTAGCCGAAAGCCATGATTACCGGGATAAGAACGATACGCGAGACTATCATTATCCACAGCGCCTGGTGGCCCACGGCGGCGAACACGATAATGGCGATTATCAGCACAAGGAACAGGAAGCTGGTGCCGCAGCGCACGTGCGCCGTGCTGAACGACTTTATGGCGCTGACCTCCATCGGCACTCCTGCCTCGTAGGCGTTGACGGTCTTGTGCTCGGCGCCGTGATAGGTAAAGACGCGCTTGATATCCGGCATTAACGATATCGCCTTGAGATAGGCAAGGAAAATAGCCAGCCGGATAGCGCCTTCGATAACGAAAAACGCCCCCGTGTCCCTGCGGAACAGGTACTCGTCAACGAGGTTGGACAGGAAATACGGGGCGATAAAAAACAGGAGGACCCCGAAAATAATCCCCACCGCCATCAGGGCCCAGAGCGCTTTCTGCGGGATTTCTTCCGCCTCTTCCTCCACGGCGACATTGGCGGAATAGAGCAGGCTCTGGATGCCCAGCACTAAAGCCTCCACCAGGACGACGACGCCGCGGACAAGGGGCAAACGGCGGAGCCGGCCCGTAGACAGCGGAGGCAGGTCTTTAACGTGAGTTACGATATCACCGGAGGGACGGCGGACGGCGGTGACCAGCGACTTCCGACCGCGTATCATCACGCCCTCGATAACCGCCTGGCCGCCGTAGTTGAACTTTTTGCTCTCTGCCATATCAGTTAACAAAAAGAGTCCCGTTTGTTCCGGGACCCTTTGCTTTTCCTTGAAAAACTGTTCTACTCCGAAATCTTATAGCGCTTTTTAAACCGCTCGACGCGCCCGGTGGTATCCATCATGCGCCGCTCGCCGGTAAAGAACGGGTGGCATTGGCTGCAGACCTCGACTTTTAGCTGCTTCTTCGTCGACCCCGTGGTGAACCTGTTCCCGCAGGCGCAGATAACCTCGGCGTCCGGATAGTACTGCGGATGAATCTTCTCTTTCATGGCTCTCAGCTGATTAAAACGCTGACCTTTCTGCGATTGTTGATAATTGGTTCGTACTTTACCACGCCGTCGATGAGGGCGAAGAGGGTATGGTCTTTGCCCACGCCCACGTTGATGCCGGCGTGGATGCGCGTGCCGCGCTGTCGCACCAGGATGGTACCGGCGTTGACCGCCTCTCCTCCGAACCTCTTCACGCCGAGACGATGGCTCTGGCTGTCCCGACCGTTGCGGCTGGTGCCGCCTCCCTTTTTATGCGCCATCGGCTTTCTCCTCTGTCTTTTTGCGCCGCTTCCTCTTGACCGGCTTCGGCTTCGGTGCTTCTGCGCCCGGCGGCAGTATATTATCGATGCTCAGCGTGGTGAAATGCTGGCGGTGCCCGTTCTTGCGGCGGTAGCGGACCTTCGCTTTATATTTAAAGACGATTATCTTATCGCCCCGGCCGTTTTTCTTGGCCGTAGCCAGCACCCTGGCGCCGTCAACGAGCGGCCTGCCAACGGTCACGTTATCGCCGTCGGCGAGGAGCAGGACCTTATCCAGCTCGATAGAGCCCCCCTCGGCCACGTCCAGCTTTTCAACGTCGATAGTCTGGCCCTCGGCTACCCGGTACTGCTTGCCGCCTGTTTCAATTACTGCGTAAATTTTCAGCCTCCAAAGAATATATTTTACCAGCTTTGAGAACAAATTACAATGCCTATATTCTTCGCCTCTATTTGCTTTTGGTTGTCGGTGTCAACCTCACCCCTGTATCCCCTCTCCAGCCAGAGACATAAGCAACAATCCGTAGACATTCATGGCTGGAGAGGGGAGTCAAGAAGAGAGGGGGTGGAGCCCCCTCTCAAATTCCTTCCCCCTCTCAAACAAGCTAAGGTATCAACACTGATATGAACTGTTTGAGAGGGGGATAAAGGGGGTGAGTATTAGAA
Source organism: uncultured Dehalococcoidaceae bacterium (assembly GCA_964442335.1). Taxonomy (GTDB): domain Bacteria; phylum Chloroflexota; class Dehalococcoidia; order Dehalococcoidales; family RBG-16-60-22; genus JBFYTX01. The sequence continues at coordinate 4,466 of CAYTZI010000120.1, forward strand.
ATCAACCATATGCAGACAGTACCTATTCTTCGCTTCGCTCGGAACGACAGAACGCGGGCTCACTTTGTCATCGGCCAACCCCTGTGATAGAATAAAAATTGCTTTGAACGAAGACGTTAAGTACTGGGTCGCTTTCAACAATATACCCGGCATCGGGCGGGTGCGCCTGGGCCAGCTGGAGAGCTATTTCGGCGGGCTGGAGCGCGCCTGGAAAGCCCAGCCCGGCGAGCTGAAACGCGCCGGACTGGACATTGGCGCCCTGCGCGCCATCAACGAAAAGCGGGGAGACATCGACCCGGATAACGAGATGTCCAGGCTGGAGCGACTCGGCATCAAAGTCCTGACCAGCAACGATAAGGCCTACCCGCGCCGGCTCAGGGAAATCTACGACTTCCCGCCGGTGCTCTATGAAAAAGGAGAGTTAAAGCCGGAGGACGAGTGGTGCGTGGCGGTGGTCGGCACGCGGCGGGCGACCGTCTACGGCAGGCAGATTACCGAAGAGATAACCGCCGACCTCGCCCGGAGCAAAATCACGATTGTCAGCGGACTGGCGAAAGGCATCGATACCATCGCCCACAGGAGCGCTCTGGAAGCGGGCGGCAGGACGATTGCCGTGTTCGCCAGCGGGCTGGACATCGTCTACCCGGCGGAAAACCAGAAGCTGTCGCAGGATATAATGGAAAACGGGGCGCTACTCAGCGAATACCCGCCAGGCACCAGACCCAGGGCGGAGAACTTCCCGCGGCGTAACCGCATTCTCAGCGGCCTGAGCCTTGGGGTGCTGGTCACGGAGGCAGGGGAGGGGAGCGGGGCAATGATTACCGCCGCCGACGCCATAGAGCAGGACCGGGAGGTGTTTGCCGTACCAGGCAGCGTTCTGTCGCCGGCGAGCCGGGGCGCCAACCGCCTCATACAAAAAGGTGAGGCGAAGCTGGTGCGTGAATATACCGATATACTGGAAGAACTGAACCTGATGGCGGTCGAGAGGCAGATAGAGATGCGGGAGATACTGCCGGAATCGGAAACGGAGTCGGTACTGCTGAAACAGCTTGGCGGCGAGCCCTCTCATATCGACGAGGTCTGCCGTAAAAGCGGGCTGCCCGCGGCCACGGTAAGCAGCACGCTCGCCATGATGGAGCTTAAAGGAATGGTCCGGCAGGTGGGCACCATGAACTATGTCCTCGTGAAAGAGCTGAGACAGGAATACCGCGTGAAGGTCGAATAAGACATGAGCAAAAAACTGGTCATAGTGGAATCGCCGGCGAAGTCCAGGACGCTGGGGAAAATACTGGGGAAGGGCTACAGCATCCGCGCCTCGCTGGGGCATGTGCGGGACCTGCCTAAAGGCCAGATGGGCGTCGACGTGGAAAACGGTTTCGCTCCCAGGTACGTCGTGCCCAGGGCCAAGGCAAAGCTGGTCAACGAGCTGAAGCAGGCGGCGAAGGGCGCGGGGGAGATATATCTCGCCACCGACCCCGACCGCGAGGGAGAAGCCATCGCCTGGCACCTTTACGAAGTAACACGGACCGACCGCAAGCCTTATTACAGGGTCGTTTTCCGCGAGATAACCGACGAGGCGGTCAAAAATGCCTTCGAGAACCCACGCAACATCGATATGCAACTGGTAAACGCCCAGCAGGCGCGCCGCATCCTCGACCGGCTGGTGGGATACAATATAAGCCCCTTGCTGTGGTCGAAGGTGAGGAAGCGCCTCTCGGCCGGAAGAGTGCAGTCGGTGGCGGTAAAGATAATCGTCGACCGCGAGCGCGAGATACAGTCGTTCAAGTCGGAAGAATACTGGGTGATAGAGGTCGAGCTAAGCAAGAAGAAGGAAAAAGAGCCTTTCCGGGCGACGCTGGTCGGGCTGGTCAACGGTAAAAAGCTCGACGTACACACTGAAAAAGAATCTGAGAAAATCAGGGGAGCGTTGGAAAAAGCCGCCTACGACGTCCTTAAAGTAAGCACCAGGAAAGTAACGCGGCAGCCGGCGCCGCCGTTCACCACCAGCACGCTCCAGCAGGAGGCATGGCGCAAGCTGCGGTTCAGCGCCAAGCAGACCATGGCCTTAGCCCAGCAGCTCTACGAGGGCCTGCCGATAGGCGGGGAGGGCAACGTGGGCCTGATTACCTACATGCGCACCGACTCCACCCGCGTGGCGCAGTCCGCGATAAACGAGACGGCGGCTTTTATCCGCGAGAAGTACGGCGCGAAATACCTGCCGCCGCGGCCCAGGCACTTC
>CAYTZI010000121.1:0-6632 GCA_964442335.1 uncultured Dehalococcoidaceae bacterium
AACTCATAGTCCAGCGCATTTGTAACCGTATCGCTCTGATTGACCGTAGTGAAATAAGGCTTTCTGGTGAGTTGGCTGATATTGAGCGTGGTGTGAGCCATGGCGAAGTAATAATAGAAACTATGGCTCTCGTTCTTCCTCATGAAACGCCGACTTCTCTCGATCATGGTAACTCTTCGGCATCAGCTTAAGCGATTTTATGCCTGGAGAATACGGGCAGGAATGCGAGTGCCGCAATTATTAGGCTGAAAAAAGCTGTGAGATAGAATACGGTTGAAATACCCAGTCCGCTACCCAGAAATCCGGAGGTAAAGGGCCCGGCAAACATGCCAATAGCATATACCGCTTGAAAGACACCCATCGCAGTTGCCTGTTGTTCTCGGGGCAAACCACGGATACTGAGAACCATAAATAATGTCATAAGCACACCGCTGCCAATGCCACAGCTTATTTGAGTTATCATCAGTAATGGTATTGTGGAGATAAAAGGTACGGCTAGCATACTGCCGCCGATGAGTAATGCGCTCACGATTACCGTCGAACGGTAGCCGAATCTCTCCTGAACCCGCGCTGCACTTAGTGCCCCTAAAGCTGAAAAAGCCAGGTTTATCATCGTGATGATGCCTAGGTCACTGTGGGATGCCCCGATTTCCGTCGCATAGATAGGAATGAACCCGAAGATTCCGGTAAAGACCGTAAAGTTCAGCAGTATGGCAATAATGGAAACGCTTAACAGCAAGGGTCGAGTCGCTACGGATAGGAACTGTCGCCATAATGCAGTCTGCTCCCGGCTTGCTGGGAGTTCCCTGGTAAACGATAAAGCCACCAAGGCGATGATGCCAAGAGAAGCGGCTATGAAAAAAGTCTGACTGAGGCCGAGACCCTCAGCTATAAATCCACCCCCGACCGTGGCAACTATTAAAGCAGCATTCTGGATGAAGTTAATCAAACCGATTGCCTTGCCGCTGCTATCCGCCGAGTAATAGGCAATAAAGTACAAGGGAAAGACCACCCATGCGGCCGCACCAATACCGGTGGTCATCCTTGATAAGAACAATAGCCAGGTAGTTGTTGATAAGCCCAGCCCAAGAGCTCCGAGAGATGTAAAAATAATGCCCCCGATGACCAGAGGTTTGCGTCTACCGAGCCTATCCGACCAGATACCAATAGGGATACGCAAGAGGACCTGAGGAATAGCATATGCCGAGAGCACCGTGCCCACCATATTAAGACTGGCTCCTGCCTCCTGGATGTATACCGGTAATATGGGGACATAGAGGTAAAGGCCGATCCACCAGAGAAAATTGACAATACAGAAGAAAAATATGGATTTTCGATTAGCGGTAGATAAATGGTTAGTAGAAGGAAAGTGACCTGATGGCGAAGAGGGCTCCTTGGAAAATGTACCGGGCATGTGAACATTTTATCATACTTGGAGTGGGACGCATGTATTATACTCTATTCTGGCAACCCAACCGGCGATGGCATATAAGAGCTTCCCAAGCTCACTAGGGGCCTCCGTCCAGCTTACTTGCATACTCTACACTTGATGAGATGCTCCTTGACGGGAAAGGCCGAATGATGTATCTTTTATAAACCCTACTGGCCACCCTTTGACAGAAGAAGACGCAATAGTAAATATTAATTGCTGGAAAAGGGCATAATACGAGAGTAGCTGCGATAGAGTTCTTTTGATTCATAAAGTAACTTGTCAAATTGAAAAAGGAGGCTATAAACAAATGGGAAAATACGCGAAATATGTTAACGATTTAAGACTCTGGACGGAGATTGTACGCCCGTCGTATCGCGGTAAGATTGCCGATTTTTCCCTTATCTTTGATCAGAAGGTCTTCCCGGAGGCTAAAATCTGGGTTGAGAATTTCCATATCTACGCGCCGGGTTCCGGCGCCATGGTCCCCGGCGAACTGCCAATAATAGTTAATGGCGAAGAGATACCCGGCAGCGGCGACGGCGGACAGCATGCGCACCCCGACTTCGACGAACTCTTTCTTTTTTTCGGCAGCAATCCGCACGATGTCCTGTCCTTGGGAGGCGAAGTGGAGTTCTGGCTGGGCGAAGGAGAAGATGCACAGAAATTTATCGCCAGGACACCGACGGCTGAGTGGGTACCACGTGGTGTGGCGCATAACCCGCACTATTTTACCAAGGTCGCCAGCCGCGAGAGACCTATCATCGAAATGGCCATCGCCATGACACCCAAGTATAACCTTTCTTCCGCCACTTCCAGCCTGACTCCGCTGCCACCGGCTTTTTCCTTTGAAAAAGTAGGGCATGAGCAAAAGGGTAAGGGGCTTTATACAAAATATGTTAATGAAGTGAAGTTAGCCACAGACCGTTTGTTCCCATATCATCGCGGCAAGATAGCAGTGCCGACCCTCATGTTCGATAAGACTAATTATCCGGACACTAAAATCTGGGTCGAGATTTTCCACGTGTACGCCTCGGGATCTGGAATAGGACTCCCCTCCCTCGAGCCAACCATTATCAAGGGCATCGGAGCGGCAGACGGCGGTGAGGGCGGCGGCCATGCCCACAACTTCGACGAACTCTTTCTTTTTATCGGGCTGGACCCGCATGACACGCTGAATCTTGGGGGTGAAGTTGAGTTCTGGTTGGGCGAGGGAGATGAGGCGGAAAAATTTGTCACCACCAAAGCGACGGCTGAATGGGTCCCGGCAAATGTGGTACATAATCCACACTATTTCAGAAGGGTTGATAGACCCTTCCTAATGGTGGTTATCGCAATGACGTCTGAATATGCCGTTGGCGATATGCGTTTCACGCCATTACCACCAGGCTTTAAAGTTTAATCTGGACTGATGAACAACAAAACGCCGTTGTTATATCCGATGTAATTTGTCCGGTCTTTTTAACCACCCGGCATATTGATTAACTGTGATTTTATGGTATGATATACTGCAAATAGTCGTATACGACATTAATATTCTTTAGTGACGGTTGTAATAGCGTGGAAACAGGGGAAAAAGCTTTGAACTTACGAAAAATAAACGTTGACATCGAACGTCAAATGGTAGAGTACTAATATACAAAATTATGTAAGCAAGTTCACTGTTTTATCGTTATGAATCTTAACTAAACGGTATTTAAAAATAACAAAGCAGGAGGGTAGATAAATTATGGCCTACACCAAAAACGGCGAACAGATACTTACTACCTGCACTACAGGAGGGCCTGTTAATGTCTATGTTAAGGAGGGGAAGATAACGCGCATTGAACCGCTGGAACTCAGCAAAGATGACGCAACATGGGTCATCGAGGCGCGCGGCAAGAAATTCTCCCCGGAAAATAGGGCAAGGGTCTCCTCCTATGCTCTGGCGGAAAGGTCGAGAATATACGGTACCAGCCGCATTCTGCATCCGCTTTTAAGAGAGGACTTTAATCTTAAGGGAGACAGGAAGCAGGTAAACAGGGGCAAATCAGGCTATAAGGAAATAAGCTGGGAAAAAGCTCTCGATATCCTCGGCGAGGAAATAATACGCATACGCACCACTTACGGTCCGGGAGCTATGTTAAGTACGCCTGATTCGCACCATAACTGGGGTAACATCGGGTATCGTCACAGCACTTATTTCAGATTTATGAACATCCTAGGCTATACCTATGCCGACCATAACCCGGACAGCTGGGAAGGCTGGCACTGGGGCGCTATGCATAACTGGGGCTTCTCCTGGAGGCTCGGGATACCCGGGCAATATGACCTCCTCGAAGACGCTCTGAAAAATACCGAGATGATCGTTTACTGGTCGAGCGACCCCTCTACAACCAGCGGCATCTATGCCGGGCAGGAATCGGCTATCAGGCGCCAGTGGCTTAGAGACCTCGGCATCAAAATGGTCTTTATCGATCCATTCTTTAACTTCACCGCAATGAACTATTCCGATAAGTGGTTCGCTCCCAGGCCGGGTACTGATACTGCTTTCGCCGCGGCAATCGCTTATGTCTGGCTAACAGAAAGTCTTTACGATAAAGAATATGTTAAAACACGCACTTACGGTTTTGATAAATGGTGCGATTATCTTCTAGGCAAGGATGACGGTATCGCCAAGACCCCGGAATGGGCCCAGAAAGAATCCCTGATACCGGCACGTGAAATCAGGGCGCTGGCGAGGGAATGGGGCAAAAAGAAGACCATGCTGGCGGCCGGAGGTCTCGGTGGCTGGGGAGGCGCCTGCCGCACTGCCTACGGCACCGAATGGGCCAGGATGATGGTGCTGCTTGCCTCTATGCAGGGCCTAGGGAAACCGGGCAGCAACATCTGGTCGACCACCGGCGGCGCCCCATATAACGGCGATTTCCTCTTTCCGGGATACGCTGAAGGCGGTATTTCCGGCGACCCTGCCAACTCCGCTTCCGCGTATCAATGGATTCCCCGTGGCATAACCGCCCATCCAACTAGTTCCGCATTGAACAATCCCGGCGGCCAGCATATCCCCAGAATCCTGGTGCCGGAATGCATCATGGATCCTCCCCAGTACTGGCGGGGAAAGGGCTTCTGCGGTAACTCCACCGAGACCCAGTTCACGCAATATAAATATCCTGAAGACGGGTATTCACCTCTGAAAATGTTCTGGCGTTACGGCGGGGCTTATATCGGCACGATGAACAATACCAACCGCTGGGTCAAGATGTACCAGCATCCCAATCTTGAATTCGTCGTCAATCAATCGATTTACCTGGAAGGTGAAGCTAAATTCGCCGACCTGATTCTGCCGGCCTGCTCCAACTTTGAAAGATGGGACATCAGCGAAGCGGCTAATTGCTCCGGTTATATTCCTCATTCGTCTTATGGATGCAACCGCCGCATGATCATCTTCCAGAAGAAATGTATCGAGCCGCTCGGTGAGTCCAAATCCGATTATGATATCTTCGCCATGGTGGCCAAGAGGCTCGGGTTCTACGAGAAGTTTTCCGAAGGCGGTTTGACCGAGCTTGATTGGGTCAAGAGAATGTTCAATGCCAGCGACCTGCCGAAGTATATCACCTGGGATGAGTTTGACAAAAAGGGGTATTTCATCGTCCCGCTCCCGGAAAACTACAAGCCGGCTCCATCATTGAGATGGTTTGCCGAGAACAGGAAAAAGGATGACATCGATTGGGGGCCCATCGGCGGCGCTATACAGGGACTCCCGGATGCTGTAGGGCACATCGATACTCAGTCGGGCTTAATTGAATTCGAATCGCAAAGTCTCAAGCGTTTCGACCCGAACGATAAAGAGAGGCCGCCCGTTGCCAAATATATCCCTTCCTGGGAAGGGCATCGTACTCGGGTGTTGTATAAAAAGTATCCGCTGCACCTCATTTCGCCCCATCCAGCTTATAGCTTCCATACAATGTATGATGCCAAGGGATGCTGGATAAACGAGATACCGGAACACCGTGTCAAGATGGCGGACGGACGTTATTACTGGGTTATACGTATCAATCCTGAAGATGCCAAAAAGAGGGGCATTAAAGAGGGAGATATCGTAAAAGCCTTTAACGATAGGGGTGAAGTGCTGCTGGCTGCCCAGGTCACCGGACGCGTACCACCTGGAGTGGTTCATTCCTATGAGTCATGCTCTATCTACGAACCTACCGGTAAGCCAGGTGAATCTGCTGATAAAGGCGGGTGCATCAACCTGCTGACAAATCATCGTTTCATCTCCAAGAATGCCTGTGGGATGGCTTCGAACTCGGCTCTGGTCGAAGTAGAAAAATGGAAGTAGAGTAACGGAGGGTAGAAATATGACTACATGGGGTTTAGTAATTGATATATCCAAATGTAACGCCTGTTATTGCTGTTTTACTGCCTGTAAAGATGAATACTGGGAAAACGATTATCCTCTCTATACCGCGGCGCAGCCAAGACACGGGCAGTTGTGGATGAACCTTCTTAAGAGTGAGCGTGGTCAACATCCTTTTATCAAAGTTGCCTACATGCCTTTACCATGTATGCAATGCCAGGACGCTCCGTGCATTAAGGCATCCAAGAATGGGGCTGTTTACAAGAGACCTGACGGCATCGTGGTCATTGACCCGCAGAAAGCCGCAGGACAGTCCCAGTTAGTCAAGTCATGTCCTTACGGAGTTATCTATTGGAACGAGGAGAAAAAACTCCCCCAGAAGTGCACTTTCTGCGTCCACCGGCTGGAAGAAGGCCAGGTTCCAAGGTGCGTACAGGCCTGCCCGACCGGAGCTTTAACTTTCGGCGACCTGGATGACCCGAAGAGCGAGGTTTCCAAATTGTTAAAATCATCTAAAGCCGAGGCTTTCCATCCCGAGTGGAATACCAGCCCCAGCGTCTATTATGTAGACCTGTACAAGGTAACAAAAAAATTCATCGCTGGCAACGTTGTGTTCGAAGACACGGATGAATGCGCTGAAGGCGTAGCGGCAACTCTGACCGTCAACGGTAAGTCTATGAAGACAACCACCAACAACTATGGCGACTTTGAATTTGATGGCCTAGATGCCGGAAAATACAAAGTAAATCTGGAATACACCGGTTACACTCCGAAAGCGCTAACTATTGACCTGAAAACAGATAAATACTTGGGCAATATTTTCCTGGCCAAGACATAAATAATAGAGAAAATCGAATTAAAAGGGGG
>CAYTZI010000122.1:0-6234 GCA_964442335.1 uncultured Dehalococcoidaceae bacterium
TTGATACGTCCAACGAAATCGCCGGCGACGGCGATATACCCCACCCCGCCATCGGGCACGCGCGCCGGATGCAGGTAGCCACACCCAGCCTCCAGCACGCCGTTATGATAGAAGCCGTCGAAAACCACATGCCCGAGGTCATCGTTATCGACGAGATAGGCACCGAGCTGGAAGCCATGGCCGCCCGGACGATAGCCGAAAGGGGCGTCCAGCTGGTCGGCACGGCGCACGGCAACACCCTCGAAAATCTCATGATGAACCCCACCCTAGCCGACCTCATCGGCGGGATACAGTCGGTAACGTTAGGGGACGAGGAGGCGCGGCGGCGGGGCACGCAGAAATCTATACTCGAAAGGAAATCGCCCCCCACTTTCGACATCGTCGTGGAAATCCAGGAAAGGGACAGGGTCGCCATCCACCCGGACGTCGGTGAGGCTGTGGACGCTCTATTGCGGGGGACGCCTGCTGCGGTAGAGATACGCTCGCTCGATGAAAACGGCGAGGTAAAGATTGAAAAACCTATCGGGGCGGCAGTGGGAAAGATTAAAGCTACCAGGGCCAGGCGGGCCAGGGAAAGCAAAGCCAACCGGCTGTACCTTTTCGGGGTGAACCGCGGCAGGATGATGCAGGTGGCGCGGGAGATGAACGTTGATATCGAGATAACGGACAACCTGCGCGACGCCGGCATGCTGGTGACTTCCAAGAACTACTACCGGCGGCGGCCGGAGAAGGTGCGTGACGCCGAAAGCGCTCACGTGCCGGTTTACGTTCTCCGGGGCAATGCACCGCCGCAGATGAGGCAGTTCCTCGGCACGCTTTATCACGTGAAAGCCGTTGAGAAAGCGGGACCTTTCAAGTCGGCGCTGGACGAAGCCGAGGCAGCCGTGGAGCAGGTGCAGGAAGGCCAGGAAAAGGTGGAGCTGAGCCCGCAGAGCTCGTATATACGGCGTTTGCAGCACCTTATTGCCCAGCGGAACGATTTATCTTCCCACAGCTTCGGTAAAGACCCCAATAGAAGGGTGAGGATATACAAGGGAAAATAGAGTAATATAAAGAATAAAGAGAGGGTGGGTTTATAGCTATATGTCCCTGTTCATTACCTTTGAGGGTGGAGAGGGGTGCGGCAAGAGCACGCAGTCGAGGGGGCTGTACCGCGAGCTGCAGAAGCTCGCCGTGCCGGCGGTACTGATTCACGAGCCCGGCATCACCAGACTGGGTATAAGAATCAGGCGCCTTCTCAAATGGTCGGATGAGCTGAACATATCACCGACGGCGGAGCTATTGCTTTTCAACGCGTCGCGGGCGCAGCTGGTCAACGAAATAATCAAGCCGGTGCTGCAGAAAGGCACCATCGTTATATGCGACCGCTACTCCGACTCCACGACGGCTTACCAGGGGTATGGGCGGGGACTTGACATGGAGATGGTGCTCATCGCCAACAAAATAGGCATGCAGGGGCTTACACCCGACCTGACAATCTTGATGGATATACCCGTCGAGGAAGGACTGGCCAGGAAAAAGGGAGAAAAGACCGACAGGTTTGAAAAAGAAGACCTGGCTTTCCACCGGAGGGTGCGGGAGGGGTATCTGGCGCTGGCCGGGTCGGAACCGCAACGCTGGCTGGTGGTTGATGCTTTGAAAAGCAAAGAGGAGATAGCCGCGACAATCTGGCAGAGGATGAGCAGGTTGTTGCCGGCAAAACTTAGCGTATAGGAGGGGCTGCGTAGGGAGGGAGGTTACGGCTTACACAGAAACGGCAACGGCAGAAAAGTCTATGATAAACGCTCGTCTTAAGCCCTCGTTTAAGGAAGAGAACCTGCTGCGCGAGCAGGGTTATCACATCATTGCGGGGGTGGACGAAGTGGGGCGGGGCGCTCTCATGGGGCCGGTCGTGGCGGCGGCGGTAATCCTGCCTGGTGTTATCAGAGCCCGCTGGAAGGGAAAGGTAAGGGATAGTAAGCAGCTTACCCGGGAAGAACGAGAATACCTCTACGGATATATCGAACAGGTGTCTTTATCGATAGGGACTGGTTATATTTCGAACGAGGTCATTGATGAGGTGGGTATAGCCAGAGCCACGCGGCTCGCTATGATAGCGGCCGTAAAAAAGCTGATACCGGAGCCGCATTATATTCTCATCGACTATTTTAACCTGCCGGAGACAGCCATCCCCAACAGGGGAGTCGAAAATGGAGACAGTCTCTGCTTTTCCATAGCCTGTGCTTCTATAATAGCTAAAGTCACCCGCGACCGCATGGTAGTGACAATGGACGAACAATACCCCGGCTACGGGTTCGCCGAGCATAAAGGCTACAGCACCAGCAAGCACCTGGAGTGTCTCCGCCGCAAGGGACCGTGTCCGCTCCACCGGCGGTCGTTCGCTCCGGTAAGCGAATTAGCAGGCGGGTTGACATGACAAAACGGGAAACCGGTAAAAAGGGCGAAAAGCTCGCCCGCGAATTCCTCGGGAACAACGGCTATGACATCATCGAGACGAACTACCGCTGCCCCGAGGGCGAAATCGACATCGTGGCGCGCCAGCAGAACACGCTCGTGTTTGTAGAGGTCAGGACAAAGACGAGCCGGACATTCGGTTCACCGGAAGAGTCCATAACGCCGGTCAAGGCCGCCCGGCTCAGGACGCTGGCGGCGCGGTACGGCCAGGACCACGATTACCTGCCCGTCGCCTGGAGGATAGACGTAGTTGCCGTGGAGATGAACAAAAGCGGCCGGTTGTCCCGCATCGAAATCATCGAGAACGCCGTCAGCGAATAACCGTCCACGCTTTACCCGGTATTACCTCTGTGCTAGAATAGACCACAGCCATGAAAGCGACCCCGGTTTATCAACTGCGCATCATTGACGCCAATCTCAACAGAGCCGGCGAAGGCCTGCGCGTGCTGGAGGAATTCGCCAGGCTATCGCTGAACGACGCAGGCTTGACCCGGCGACTCAAGGACCTGCGCCATAAGACGCTGCGCATCGATGCGGAGCTACAGCAGAGGTTCATCGGGGCGAGGGACGCGGCGGGGGACGTCGGCGCGGGCATGGCGACAGCCGGGCAGGAGCAGGAGCGGAATGCTGTAGAGATGATAATCGCCAACGCGCGGCGGGCGCAGGAATCGTTAAGGGTCCTGGAAGAAATAGCCAAGGAGCCGGGACTCAAACTCCAATCCAGAGACTACGAAGAGGCAAGGTTCGACCTTTACACCATAGAAAAAGAGCTGCTGGGTAAAATGCTCCGGCGGGACGCGATAAAACGCATCAAAGGTCTCTATGTAATAATCGACGTGGAGTTTTTGAAGGGCCGGAGCGCCGTTGAAGTAACCGGGGCGGCGATAAGGGGCGGGGCGAAAGTGATACAGCTAAGGGATAAAAAGGACAGCGCCAGGGGTTTTTATAATACGGCTGTCGAACTGCGGAAGCTCTGCAAACAGCGGAACATACCGTTTATCGTTAACGACAGCCTGGAGGTGGCGCTGGCGGCGAACGCCGACGGACTGCACGTTGGCAATGACGACCTGCCGGCGGCGACAGCGCGGAAACTCCTGCCGGTAGACAAGATACTCGGTGTCTCGGCGAGCACTCTGGAAGAGGCAAAAGCGGCGCAGGAGGAAGGGGCCGACTATATCGGGGCGGGGGCGATGTTCCCTACCGGCAGCAAAACCGGGATGAAGGTGCCGGGACCACAACTAATCAAAGAGATAAAGAAGTCGGTAAAGCTGCCGGTAGCGGCCATAGGCGGCATAAACAAAGACAACGCGGGCGATGTACTTAAAGCGGGCGCGGACGCCATAGCGGTCATCAGCGCGGTGATGGGGGCGGAGGATACGGAGAAAGCCGCCCGCGAGCTGGCGGAAATCATCGAGGGGGAGAAACATGGATAACCTCGAAAGCATAGCCGAAAAACTGCGCCAGGAGCTGGTATCCAGAGACCAGTCCAGGGAGAAACTGCTGCCCCTCTGCCGTGACGCCATCCGCCACAGCAGCAACGCCATAAGGGCGGTACATCGACAGGAGTTCAAACAGGCAAAAGAGTTCATCAGTACCGCACGCAGGCTGCTGAAAGAGGCCGGACAAACAGGGGAGTACAGCGAAACAGGCGGGGCGGGCATTATAAAGGACGCCCAGAAAGAATACGCGGAAGCCAATATAGCCCTGGCGATTGTCACGGGGGAGCCGCTGCCCGAAGCCGCGGAGCTGCGAGTGGACGCGGCGGCCTATCTCAACGGGATGGGCGAAGCGGCGGGAGAGATAAGGCGGTACCTGCTCGACGCGATGCGGCAGGGTGACCTGTCGCGCGGGGAAGAGCTGCTGGGGGCCATGGACGATATCTACAGCGTCCTGGTGACGATGGACTTCCCCGACGCCATCACGCAGGGGCTGCGGCGCACGACGGACATGGTGAGGGGCGTGCTGGAAAAGACCCGCAGCGACCTCACCCTGGCGATAAGGCAGAAAGCCCTCGAAACGAAGCTCGGGGAGTTCCAGCGGAAAGGGACGAAAAACATAGAGCTGAAGTCGGCGGAGGCCGGTCGCGGCGCCGGTGAAGCCGTTGCTTCCGGCGAGCCGCAGCTCGATAAAAGAGAGCAGGAAATCTACCAGGCCCTGGCCGACTGGCGGAGCCGGAAAGCCAACGAGGACAACCTCGCGCCGTTCATCATCGCGCACAACTCCACGCTGCGCCAGATCGCCAGACTGTGTCCCAAAGAGGTAAAAGACCTGAAAGCCATCAAGGGCTTCGGGGAGAGAAGGATAAACAAGTACGGGAGAGAGATAGTAACCATCGTGAACAGGGTACAATAAAAACAATGACGAAAGGCGGGAAAAAACATGAGCGACGTTCTTAAAGGCAGAGTGGCGGTAGTAACGGGCTCGGGGCAGGGAATCGGGAGGGCTATCGCGATAGCAATGGCGCAGCAGGGCGCCAGGGTCGTGACGAACAACCGTAAAGCGGGGTCGACGGGGAAGGCTTTCATCACCGACAAGCAGGAAGCGTCCCTGGACAAGGAAAAGCGGGACAAGTTCGCCAAAGACCTCGAGGCCGCCAGCGGCGACGCCGAGACGACGGCCAAAGCCATCCGGGAAATGGGCGGGGAGGCCGTACACTTCTTCGGGGATATCACGGATTTCAAGGTCGCCGGGCAGCTCATACAGACGGCCATCGACAAGTTCGGCAAGGTAGATATCCTGGCAAACGTCGCCGGGGCTTTCGGGTTCAGTCCCATCGAGGAGATGACGGAAGAGCTTTTCGACCGCGTGAACAGGGTGAAGCCCAAGGGCTATTTCAACACGATACGCCACGCCGTCCCCCACATGATAGAGCAGAAGTGGGGCAGGATTATCAATTGCACCTCGAGGGCGTGGCTGGGAGACGTCATCAAGCACGCGGAGTACTGCACGGCCAACGCGGGGGTGGTGGGTCTGACGAAAGCGGTGGCCATCGAGCTGAGGAAACACGGCATCACCTGCAACGCCTTCTCGCCGTTCGCCAAGACCAGGGCGTCCTACGAGCTGGACGCGTACTCGGACGCGGGGGACAGCCCCTTCGTCTTCGAGGGGCCGGCGGGGTTCAAAGGCATGGCGGACATTACACCGGGACCGGAATACGTGGCGCCATTTATATGCTACCTGGCTTCGGACGCGGGGAAGGATATAAGCGGGTCGGTGTTCACGGTGGGAGGCAGCACCATCAGCATGTACTCCGAACCGATAAACTCTAACAACATCACCAAGTTCGGGGAGGGGCCGTGGACGATGGAGGAGCTGATGCAGCAGGTGCCGCGGAGCCTGCTGGCGGGGTACAGGAACCCGGCGGACAATCCGTTCGGATAGCGGTTAGCGATTAGCGGTTAGCTTTTAGCCCCCTCCTCTCAAGGAGGGGGTTTTATTTTGTTTTTAAGGTGCGTATTGATTTGTTTTTGTTTTTTAATTTTTTTTCTAACTCTTTAGCTTTAAATTGAAGCTGGGAATTGTTTTTTTGTTTTTTCCGGGCCTCTAGCTTCAGCCGAAGCTGATTTGTTTTTTATTGTTTCGATTTGTTTTTTAGTTTCTAGTTTCTGGTTACTAGTAACTGGTTCCACGCCTCCCCACGTTTACTTTAGGGTAAAAAGGTGGGGTTTTACAAGGAGAAAATGTCGTAAAACCTCACCCCCTGACCCCCTCTCCAAACAGGGATATAAACTTAAGCGTTAGATTGATTGTTTGGAGAGGGGGATGAATATGAGAGGGGGC
>CAYTZI010000123.1:0-6190 GCA_964442335.1 uncultured Dehalococcoidaceae bacterium
TACTGGTACTTAATCGGTTAACCAGCCTCACCACTTTATCCCTTCAGGGTGAACCCTCAGGATGAACCCCTCTCCAGCCAGGAGTCCCTGCGGGCAAGCAAAGGTACTATAGCGGGAAAGGGAGTTCAGTAGAGAGGGGGCGGAGCCCCCTCTTACGGTCTTTCCCCCTCTCAAATAAAAGAAAAACCGAGAACCGGATATGGAACTGTTTGAGAGGGGGATAAAGGGGGTGAGTATGATTATTGCACCTTTATATTTAACTGTCCCCCCAGAGATACAAACGCGCTCGTCGCTTCCTGGTTTTCTTTAAGCCCGGCGGATATATTTCCCATAACGTTCCAGAACATACTCTGCGTCTTCCACAAATCCACCGGGAAAGGCATATCCTTCGCCAGCTTTACCGCCGCCAGTAAATTCCCAAGTTTGCCCGTGTCTCGCGTCTTGGCGACAAAATCCGCCATCATCTTGTCGATGGTCTGTGTTAGCTCGTACCCGATTCCCTCATCGTCGAGCGTAATCTTCCATTCCGCAGCATCCTCAAGCAGCTCTTTAGCTCCGTCCGCATCCGGCGGTACTTTCTTAACGGCCTGCTTTAAAGCGTTATTGATAACCAGCTCCTCGGCCGATTTATATTCCGCCGGGACCAGTCCTCCCAGCTCGGCCGTCAGACGCTCCGTCGGGTATAGCCACTCGAATAACGGCCGGTATTCTTTCTCCATCCCGGTCAGCGTTTTAGCCAGTAAGTCTTCGAGTTTCTGGTGCTCTTTATCACGCGGTTCTCTGGCTTCCATGGCCGGCCTGACCATGTTCTCGTAGATGGTCCGTCCATTGCCCTGCTCCGGTATATTGCTCTGCGCCTGCTCCATTATCTCCAGGAACCCCTCCTCCTCCCCGTCCCCGAAAAGCTCTTTCGCCAGCTGCATCGTCCGGCCGGCGTACTGCATGACCTGTACCGGCTCGGGACGGGAAAGCTCGTCGAAGTACCAGCCGCAGCTTGTATACATCAGCATGGCGTGCCGCTGCATCTCCAGCAGCTTCAGCGCCGTCGTTTTCTCTTCCTGGGTCAACTCTCTGGCGGCGTACTTGCTGAAGAAACGGCCGATGTTTTCCTCGGTCCTGTCGAGGATGACGTCGATATAGCCGTCGCGCGCCGCCCATGGGTCTTTCAGGAGCCCGCGTGCCTTTTCTTCGTATTTCGGTGACAGGCTGTCGCGGAGCCTGTCGAAGGCATTGCGCAGGGGCGTGCGCCATTTCTGGTTCCAGTCCTGATGAATACCGGCGCCGGCCGTATCGCCGCAGTCGCTCCACCAGCGGTCGATGCCATGAGAGCAGCTCCAGGACGTCTTCTCGACGACTTCCGCTTCGTGGGCGGGGGGATATTTTTCGAGGTATTCTCCGTAGTTGGTGATTCTCGCCGACCCGTTTTCCTCGATGTGTTGAAAGGCGAACGCCAGCGCCATGTCCCCGAAGCGGTGGTGGTGCCCGTAGTTCTCGCCGTCGGTGGCGATATGCGCCAGCTGCGGGCCCTTTCTTACGATAAAGGCGTTCGCGATCATCTCTGCGAACCTGGCGCCGTCTTTGAGTACATCCTGAAAGGACACGGCGTTGGCTATCGGCCCGTTGTAAAAGAACACGTTGATACTCCGGCCCGACGGCAGGTTGACCAGGTACGCCCGGGTGGTATCGATGCCACCTTCTTCCCAGTTCGACGAGCCGGTGCGCCGCGACCTTTTGGCCTGGTGCGGGGCGAGGATGGTGAACCGGATGCCCTGCTCCGCCATGATGTCCAGCGTCTCCAGGTCCACGGCCGTCTCAGGCAGCCACATGCCTTCCGTCCGCCGCCCGAACCTGCGCTCGAAGTCATGTATACCCCATATTACCTGGCTCTGCCTGTCGCGCTGGTTGGCGAGGGGCATTATCATGTGGTTGTAGGCCTGCGCTATCGCCGAGCCGTGCCCGGAGTAGCGCTTCCGGCTCTCCCTGTCGGCTTCGATAATCAGGTTGTAGGTATAAGGGTCGCTCGTTTCCATCCAGGCGAGCAGCGTGGGCCCGAAGTTAAAGCTCATCCTGGTATAGTTGCTGACGATGCGGCTGATATTGCCTTCCCCATCGAGTATCCGCGAGGCGGCGTTGGGCAGGTAGCACTCGGCGGTGATTCTTTCGTTCCAGTCGTGGTACGGGTACGCCGATTCCTGCCGCTCGATTACTTCGAGCCAGGGGTTCTCGCGGGGCGGCTGGTAGAAATGCCCGTGGATACAGATATAGCGTTCCATATATTTAGCGGGGGCGGCCCCTATTTCTAAGTGTGTTTACTTCATTCAGAATATCACGGATGCCTTTCATGTGGCAAAAGTCCTCCAGGGAATATCGAGCCTTTTGCTGCCAGCTGGGGTACTTTTCCCCGGTGCCCGGCACGTTCTGCGACCTCTTTTCCAGCCACAGGTCTTCGAGGTTTACCAGCACAGCGTCCGCCGTGCTGGCGCTCAGAAAGCTAAGGCAGGCCCGCAGGACGGCTTTTGTACCCGCTTCCGCCTTCTCCAGGAATCTCATTTCTCGCAGACTATTAATCAGCGCGTGTTTCACCCGCTGCCGCGCCCGGCTTTCCTGCTTCGCTCCCTTTTCGTCCGTCAGACCCAGTTCCTTTCTCTCCGGGATATCCGCGCCCTCCCAGAAAGCGGCGAACGTCGGCATATCGTGCGTGTTGAGACCGGCTATAGACTCCCGGGCAACGCGACCCAATCTATCGTTATCCGCGAGCTCGTAATATAGAATGTGCATCCGCTTCAATCCGTGCTTTATCATGGCCGGCCTGACATAGGACGGCACTATACCCAGGTCCTCCCCGACGATTACGCTCCGGCTCCGGTTCGACTCCAGGGTGAGGATGGCGTAAAGCTCCTCGGCGTTGTGGCGGACATAGACCCCCTCCCCCGCGCCCAGCCCCCGTGGTATCCAGAACAGCCGGTGCAGCCCCATCACGTGGTCCACCCGCAGCATGTCGGCGTACTTTAGATTATGGCGCAGATAACCGATAACGTATCCGTAGCGGCTTTCCCTTAATCTTTCCGGATGCAGCGGTGCGAATACCCAGTCCTGACCTTCGGTAAAGACGGCGTCCGGCGGCGCCCCGAGCCTAGCCTCCCCGGCGAATATTTCCTTCCGGCTCCATACATCGTACCCGTCCTGGTGCACGCCGACCGGTAAATCGAAATACAGCTTCGCGCCTTTCCCGCGCGCCTTCTCCGAGAGCTTTTCCATCTGCTCGTGCGCCAGCCACTGCGCGTACAGGTGATAGTCCCCGGCGTCTTTAGCATAGTCGTTTTCCCGTATATCCCCGTCGCGCAGCCTCTGCGGCCAGCCGTGCCACGTTTGGCCCCGCCTCTCTATTACCGCCCGGAAGCGCGCGTATTCTTCCACCATGGGGTTCCTTCTTGCAAAGCGCCTGAACTCTTCGAGTCTGCTTCCCTGTCTTTCCGCCATGCATTTGCATAGCTTCTCCATCACCTGCCGCTTGAGTGACATCACGCCGCGGTAGTCGACTCTCGACTTTCCCTGCTGTTTTTCGATTGCCTCCTGAAACTCCGCCGACTCCGCAACGGCAAGGGCGGGTTGGCAATCGGCCAGCTCCGGTATTTTCGTTACGTCTATATAGAACTCGTTCCAGAGCAGCCGGCTTACCGGGGCATAAGGACTTGGCTCGTAAGGTTTATCGAGAAAGACCGGTAGTAAAGGCAGCGTGGCGGTGATGTTTCCACCTGTCTCCGCCACCCAATCGGCCAGCTCCCCCAGCCCCGTATAGTCTCCGCTGCCCCACCCCTTTTCCCTCCTCAGCGCGTAGAGCGGCAGAAAAACGCCCCACTCCCTCTCTCCCGGTTCTCCTGCGTACGCTCTCACCGGTGCCGAGATTATCATCGATTCGCAGGTTCTGCTCTTGACGGTAAGGACAAATTTGTGGTATCCCGGGGGCAACCTCTGCGGAACCGTTATTTTTCTTTTTATATACCGTTTCCCCTCGATATCCCCGCTTTCGATAGCAGGCATCTCTCGCGCCGACCATTTCCAGTCGTTAGTTTCCCCGGATTCTGTGTGCAATCGTCCGCTTGCCGGAGCATCGTCAAGTTCCCCGGGCAGGTTTACTGTAATATCCGGGGGCTTTCCGTCCCAGGCTACCGTGACCGGCTCTATTATCTTATGCCATAGAGCCTGCTTTCGCTCCCGTAGCGCGGCAGGGACATCCTTCAAGGATGCCACCGGCGCCCCCAGGGCCTTCAGTGCCCCCAGCAGGCTTTCCGCGGAAGCCTCTTTACGCCGGTGGTGCACGCCGTAGTAAGCCGTTTGTACGCCGTATAGCCGGGCGAGCCGTTGCAGGCCGGATGTCAGCCTCTTGTCATTCATTGGTTAAGCTATTTTATCATATCTACTAATTTGATATAACCTCACCCCTTTATCCCCTCTCCAGCCTGCATTATCGGGTAAAACGGGCGTTTTTTCTGGCTGGAGAGGGGGAGTAAAGGAGAGAGGGGGCATAGCCCCCTCTTATATTCTTTCCCTGGAAAAGCTGGGCGTCTAAGAGGGTTTTCAACCCTCTTTTTTTACGTCCCCCTCTCAAACAGAGGATATTCCGCGGCACACTATGGGACTGTTTGAGAGGGGGACAAAGGGGGTGAGTATGGTAGTTCAACCGGAATATGCGTATCTGCCCCCTACTTGACAAACGAACATTTGTTCTATTATAATGATTTCATCGGTGAAAAACTATGAGATTGCTCTGTGTCCTTTTGCCCCATTTCCCCTGGGCCTGCGAGGCCCGCCGAGACCCCGAACTCTCGGGTAAGCCGGCCCTGGTCGTCCGGTCGAAGGAGCCCTCAAGCTCTCAGAAGCTGGTGCTGGACTTCTCTCCCGACCTCGACGGCCTGGAGGCCGGCATGCCTCTCCAGCAGGCGCTTGCCCGCCACGGCCAGGCCGCTTTAGTCCCCGCGGACATGCCTTTTTACCGCTCCGCCTTCAACGAGATACTGGACGCCCTAGAGAACATCAGCCCGCTGGTGGAAGAGGCAGAGCTCGGCTGCACCTATATCGGCGTGGACGGCCTGCACCTCATCTACCCGGACGATGCCGCTATCTTCGCCGCCGTACGGGAAGCCGTACCGGAGGCTTTTTTGCCCCGGATGGGAATAGCCGGGAACAAGTTCCTGGCGTATCTGGCCGCCCGCCGCAGTCCTCCCGGCGGGCACCAGGTATTCCCCGGCGATACCGCCCCCCTCCTCAAAGACCTCCCCTGCGATGTCCTGCCGGTGTCTTTAAAGAGCCTTAACCGACTCCGCGAGTTTGGACTTGATACCCTGGGCCAGATCAGCGCTCTGCCCCCCGGCCCCTTTCAGTCGCAGTTCGGCCCGGAGGGCAAAAGGATATGGGAGCTCGCCGCCGGCGTCGACGCCACCCCCCTCCTCCCCCGCACGCTCGAGGTCACCCGCGAGGAGTCCGCCGCGCTGTCTTCGGTGACCGTTTCTCTGGAGGCGATTCTGTTCACCGTGGAGACCCTCCTGCGCCGGGCTTTCGCCGGGCTCTCCCGGCGGGCACTGGGCATCCGCGGCCTTACTCTGTGGACCCGCACCTGGAACGCCGAGCACTGGGAGCGCGTCATCCGTTTCAAGGAGCCCGCCATGGACCTGCGCGCCGCTTTATTGCGCGTTAAGCGCACTCTGGAGGACTATCCCCAGCCCGGCCCCGTCGAGCAGGTCGGCCTGAAAGTGACCGCCGTCGGCTATCCCCGCGGACGCCAGAGGAGCCTTTTCCCGGATATCCGCGCGCAGGACCACCTCATGGACGATATCCGCCAGCTCGAGTCACGACTGGGCAATCCTCAGATATATAAAGTTAAGGAGGTGGAGCCGTGGTCGCGGATACCGGAAAGACGCTACGCGCTGACGCCTACAGGCCGGTAAACGCTCCGGAGCCGCTCAAGGTCGAGGAAAGCGCCTCCGGCCTGCCTGTTGCCGTCCGGATGAAGCGGCGGCAGCCCGTGGCCACCATCGAGGACACCTGGCGCCTCGACGACGAGTGGTGGAGAGAGGAGCCGGTCTCGCGCCTGTACTATAACGTCCTCCTCGCCTCCGGCCGCCGCCTGGTGCTCTATAAAGACCTCGTCACGGGGGACTGGTATGAGCAGGAGTATTAAGAGGGCTGTCAT
>CAYTZI010000124.1:0-6168 GCA_964442335.1 uncultured Dehalococcoidaceae bacterium
CGGCGTTATTTATCCAGGCGCTCAGGTACATGAGCTGGTTTTCCACGAGGGCTCCCTGCCTCACCTCTTCAATTGTTTGACTGATGTCCTGTAAATCTGTAAACACCGCCTGGTAGCTTGCTTCGTCCTTGACCCACGGGAAATTCTGCTCCAGTTCGTCGAGATAAGCGTAAAGGGTATTGAAACCGGCAGTGATATTCTCGCTGAAAAGCATCGAAGGGTCCGCGGCAGCGCCGGAAAGTGAGGCTGTAATTTCCTCCCCTATCCCCGCGAGCTGACCGGAAACGGTGAGTCCCGTTGGCGTTTCTCCCGTTCCCTCGGGCTGGACGGCGCTCTGCACCTTCACCACGCTGTCAAGCGCGAGAAGGTCGGAGCTTACCTTGGATATAGCGGCCAGAGCGGCGGGGTCGGTGAGTTTCTGTCCTTCCGGCGCCAGTATAAGCGCCGTGAGCGGGTCCATTTCGCCGATATCGAAGTGATTCTCCAGTACCCTGAACCCGGCTACGGACTCTGAGTCCTGAGGAAGCTCTGAAATCTGGTCGAAAGAGCGGTTCAGTCCCGGCAAAGCGAAATACGGCACGAACATCAGGATGAGGACGATGCCGCTGACGATAATCGGCCGGCCGGTGGCAAGGTTGGCGACCTTTCCCCAGAACCTAGACTCTTTCACGGGTTTATCCCTGCCCAGCACCTCATGGCGGGGCCAGAACAGCTTTCGCCCAAAAACAGAGGCCAGGGCGGGCGCCAGGGTCAAGGCGGAGAGCAGAGTAATAAAGATTGCGGCGCCCATCACCGGCCCCATGGTCTGTATCATCGCGTAGCGCGCCACGGCCATGCCGGCCAGCCCCACGATAACCGCCAAGGCGCTGGCCCCGATGACCGCGCCTATCCGGCTGACGGTAAATTTCATCGCTTCGGCGCGGCTGCCGCTCCTGCCGAGCTCCTCTCGGAACCGCGAGACAAGGAAAAGGCAATAGTCCGTGCCGATGCCGAATACCAGCACGATGAGGAAAACGTCCAGTTGCGACCATATGGCGACGCCGGCCTGGCCGATGAACCCCAGGACGCCCCGCGCCACCAGAAAGGCGAGTCCGATGGTCGCCAGGGGCACCAGCGCCGCTACCGGCGAGCGGTAAATGACGATGAGCAGGACGATAACCAGAATAACAGTAATCAGCGTTGTCAGTTCGATGCTTGTTATAAGTGAATTAAAAAGGTCGGCGTACACTCCAACCTGCCCCGATACATAAACTTCAAGCCCCTGGGGAGCCGCGTTTACATGGTCGCGTATTTCAGCGGCGATATCCATGGACGAGGACTGGAAGGCAGCCTGCTCGAGGCCGGCCGTCAGCAGCATGGTGGTCTGGTCGGGGCTGACCAGGCGTGAAGCCAGCAGCGGGTCGTCGAAAACCGATATAACGTTGGTTACCTCGAAGGTTGGCCCGCCGGAGCTGAGCCAGTCTTTCACCTGGCGCGCATAAGCCATGTCCGCGTCGTTGAGCTTTTCCGGGTTATAGAACACCAGGCTGACTGTAGATGTGGATTTGCTTTCCGGGAAATACTGGTCGATCAACTCGCGGGCCCGTAGCGATTCGCTATCGGCGGGGAGGAAAGTGGACTCTTTCATCGAACCCACCTCGCTGAGGGAGGGGGCAAAAAAGTACATCAGCACAGCCGCGACCACCCACACGAGGATTATCCAGAACTTGTACCTGACCGCAAAGCCGCCGATTTTTCCGAACATGGCGTTCCTCTCCCCGCGCCGTTAATTCTTCATTTTGTTATTGCCTGACTTGCGCGGTGATTAATACAGATTATTTTCGCAGTTTAGCCCTGTCCATTCGCTTCATCTGGAATTTACACCGATACTAAATGAGAATAGCTCAGTTTGCCTCGATAACCGGCGCTACGGCCAGTTCGAGCATTGTCCTCAATACCTCTGCCAGTGTCCGGAGGGTGCCGGTATCCAGGTGTTCCAGGAGTTTCATGATGTTGTTCCTGGCCGTTTCCCATATCCGGCTGATTGTATTGTGGCCTTCATCGGAAAGGAGGCAGAGCACCACCCGCCGGTCGTCGGGCAGGCTTTCCCTGGATACCATGCCCCGCTCCACCAGCCGGTCGATAAGCCCGGTTGCCGTCGCCAGGGTGATCTGCAGGTCTGCCGCCAGCGCCCCCATGCGCATCGGGCCATTAATAAACAGTAGGATCAATATTTTTAACTGCGGCATGGTTATATCGAGCTCAAGCAATTCCTTCCTCGGAACGGTGGGGAAAAGTTTCCGGAACAGTGTATCGGCGAACTTAAGAATATTCTCCAGTATTTCTTTTCGGTCCGGTTCAACCATTACGTGCCCCCATAGTTTAAGCTAAGCATATTATTAGTATATAACTAATGCTTTGTTTTAAACTAATATTTCGTATCATAACAAATAATCCGGCGGACGTCAATACTTTTCACTTGCAAATACATCACAATTATATTAAAATTAATATGGTTTAGGTTTAGGTTATTTCAGGCTTCATAGAAGCCACAAAATTGCTTTATCTATAGTGCTGGATGACCCAAACTCTAAATAATCTATAAGAGAGGAGGCCATCCAGTGAGTTTTGAGGATAAAACACTCACCTGCGCCGACTGTGGAGCTACTTTCACTTTCAGCGCCGAGGACCAGGAGTTCTTCAGGTCTAAAGGCTACACCAACGAGCCCAAGAGATGCCCGGAATGCCGTCAGGCAAGGAAATCGCAGCGCTATGGCAATGGCAGCTACGGAGCCCCCCGACAGATGTTCCCCGCTGTCTGCGCCGAGTGCGGCAAAGCCACCGAAGTACCTTTTCAGCCTCGTGGCGATAAACCGGTCTACTGTGCCGACTGCTTCCGGAAAATCCGTCCGAGCAGGTAACTGATGTAAAAAACCCGGGTCGTGTCCGGTCCGCTTTGCCGGGCCGGGCGCGACCCCCCCAACCCCCTATCCCGTCCCGAATAAGTTCCTTACGTAAGGCAATCCATGTATCTGTAGTGTTGTTTTGGCCGGTTACCGCGCTTTAGAGATGCCGCTACTTTAACTTCAGGAGGGAATCATGAAAATCTATGTTGGCAACCTTTCCTACGAAGTTACCGAGGACGAGCTGGCTGCGGAGTTCGGCACCTTCGGCAGGGTTGAGTCCGTGGCTATCCCTTCAGATAAATTTAGCGGCCGGCCTAAAGGCTTCGCCTTCGTCGAGATGCCGACCCGGGCTGAGGCCGAGGCTGCCATCGCCGGACTCAACGGGAGGGTCCTCAGGGACCGCACCATGGTCGTCAATGAAGCCCGCAGCCGCCCGGATAGCCGGGGCGGCGGCGGTTACAGCCCCCGGAAGAGCGGGGGATTTCACAGCGGCCGGGGCGGGCGTCCCGGGGGAAAAGGACGGCGCCGCTATTAGCCCGCGTGTACCGCGGGGCATTTTTACCGGCAATTTTGAACCAACCGGCCGGCGCTTTAATTCTCCGCCGGATTAAGGTAAGATATCATCGTGGCGACGCGTTCGCCCCGGGTCCCGATTGTCCGCAGTCGGGCCTGCCCGGGACTGATTTAGCTGATGAGCTCTAAAGAGATATACCAGGTAGAGATACCTGTCCAACTAGACATCGATATGGTGGCCAAGCGCCTGCAGCTTGGCCGCGGCAAAAGCAGCCGGCTGGAGGAAATGGCCCGCGAGTTCGCCGGGACGGCGCGTTCTCTGGCACATCCCGCCGCGATTTTCCGGGTTTCCCGTTCAAGGGTAGTCGACGACTCCACGGTGGAAATCGACGGGGTGGTGTTTACCAGCAGGGTGCTGGTCAAGCTGCTCCGCGACCAGGAGCGGGTCGTTCCGTTCATCGCCACCATCGGGAAAGAGCTGGACGAGATGTACGCCCCGCCGCGCGACATGCTGCAGCAGTTCGCCCTGGACGCCGTCAAGACGGTGATACTCGTGAACGCGGTCGAGTACCTCATCGAGTATGTTAAAGAGGACTGCCACATCCCGAAGGCCGCCCTGATGAACCCGGGGGAAATCGAGGACTGGTATATCACCGAGCAGAAGCCGCTTTTCAAGCTCTTCGGCGAGGCGGTGAAGGGGATAGGGGTATCGCTCACGCCAGGCGGCGCCATGAAGCCGATAAAGTCCCGCTCGGGGATTATCTTCCCCAACGATACGGGCTTCGTCAGCTGCCGGCTCTGCAACCAGCTCAGTTGCCCCGGCCGCCAGGCCGAGTACGACCCCGAGATGAAAAAACAGTTCCTGAGCTAGAGTCCCGCTGCTTTGCGGGATTTGTTTTTTGTTTTTGATTTTTCAATTTTTTTATTTTCTTCCAGCTTTAAACTGAAGCTGGGAATTGTTTTTTTGTTTTTTCGGGTCGATTAGCTTCAGTCGTGCGTGATTTGTTTTTATTTGTTTTGAATTGTTTTTTAAGGTGCTCCGGCGCGATAACCGCGCAGAATAATTATATGGGAGCGGTAGGGGAAAGTGAAGGGAATTTTGTCGCGGGGTGGTGTATAATGACAGGAAAAATGAGGGCGAGGCAGGGGAAATGAAGACGAACGTGCTCTATTACGGGGACAACCTGGAGATTCTGCGCAATCCCGAGTATTTCACGGAAGAGTGCGTAGACCTCATTTACCTCGACCCTCCATTTAACAGCAAGAAGGACTACAACATACTTTTTAAAGAGAACGGGGGCGTGGAGAGCGAGGCGCAGATAAAGGCGTTCACGGACAGCTGGCACTGGACGCAGAAAGCCGAAGATACATATAACGATATCGTTACCAAAGGGCCCGTAAAGGTTGGGACGTTGATAGGAGCCTTACACCAAGCCCTGGGAAAAAACGACGTGATGGCGTACCTGGTGATGATGACGGCGCGGCTGATAGAGCTGCACCGGGTGTTGAAGCCGACAGGCTCACTGTACCTGCACTGCGACCCCACGGCGAGCCACTATCTTAAGCTGGTACTGGACCAGATATTCGGGCCGGTGAACTTTAGAAATGAGATAAGCTGGAAACGTTTTTCTAGCCATGGCAATGTTTTTCACTCCTATGGCCATGTGCGTGATGTTCTCTTCTTTTATACAAAAAGTGATAAATGGGTATGGAATCAGATATACAGGCCACTCTCTGAAAAATATATTGATTCATTCTTTTCACATATCGAACCAGGCACTGGAAGAAGATATAGACTACAGAATGTCCTTAACCCTAACAAGGATAGACCTAATTTAACTTATGAATGGAACGGGCATACAAGAGTGTGGAAATGGACAAAAGAAAAAATGCAACAATTCGATAGCGCAGGTTTACTAGAGTATTCGAAAACTGGTCTCATAAAGGGAATCAAACAATATCTTGATGATAGTAAAGGTGAAAAACTGCACGATATGTGGGATGATATAAAACCCTTAGGTCAATCTGACGATAAGAGCCTCGGTTATGAAACTCAAAAGCCACTCGCTTTACTAGAGCGTATCATACAGGCAAGCTCTAACGAGGGTGATATCGTACTCGACCCGTTCTGCGGGTGCGGTACGGCGGTAGTGGCAGCGCAGAAGCTAAACAGGAAATGGATTGGCATAGACATCACACACCTGGCAATAAACCTCATGCGCGTGCGCCTAAAAGACAGCTTTAACATCAAGGCCGAGGTAATAGGTGAGCCGGTGGACCTGGCGGGGGCTAAAGAGCTGGCAAAGCAAGATGCATACCAGTTCCAGTGGTGGGCGCTCGGGTTGATAGGGGCTAGACCAGTAGGGGAGAAAAAGAAGGGGGCGGACAAGGGTATAGACGGGATTATCAGCTTTATAGACGACCCGGCGGACAAGCCCAAACGGGCAATCGTGCAAGTCAAGAGCGGGCACGTTGGGCTAGATGTAATAAAGGTACTGAAAACAACCGCCGAGAACGAGGCTATGGGTATATTATTGACCTTAGAACCGCCAACAAAACCGATGCAGGTGGAAGCAATATCTGCCGGGAAATATTATTCACCACTCTGGGATAAAGACTACCCAAAAATACAGATAATTACGATAGAAGAGCTGCTGGACGGTAAACTACCGGACATGCCGCCGCTAACGCAAACAAGCGTGACATTCGCAAAAGCGCCGAAGGTGAGTAAAAAACACGGCGAACAACTAAAGCTGGAATAAATAACTGG
>CAYTZI010000125.1:0-6149 GCA_964442335.1 uncultured Dehalococcoidaceae bacterium
CCCACGCCCCCGGACTGGAGTCCGGCTCCCGTATCGAGTACGGGACAGGTTTCGCCGGAATGACATTTTTTTTTGCCCTCACCTCTTTCTTCTCCCACGAGGGGAGAGGACGATTTTATTACCCCACGCCCCCGATATTCTTCAGTCGCCGGGCTCCTTCAGAATGACAGCCTGTTTTTCAGCACAGGCCGGCCTTTTTCAGGCGTTCGACGAGGGTATCGACCTGCTGCTCAAGGGTGCCTTCGAGAACCTCGGCCTGGTGGACGCGCTGCGGGAAGAAGACCTTGATGACCTGGGTGGAAGAGCCGGCCAGCCCCACCGTAGCGGGGTCAATGTTAAGTTCGCTGTTGGTCCAGGTAGTGACAGCGGCGCTCCTGGATTTCATGATGCCGCGCAGAGAGGGGAGGCGGGGAACGTTGATTTCTTTAGCGACGGTGATAACGGCGGGAAGGGTGGTCTCTAAAACCTCATGGCCGTCCTCGACGGCGCGGGTGACGCGCAGGTAAGTATCCCTGATTTCTTCTATTTTACTGACGTAGGCGATGAAGGGAACGCCGAGCATCTCCGCCATCTCCGGGCCCACCTGCCCGGTATCCCCGTCGAGGGTCTGGCGGCCGCAGATGACGAGGTCGAACTGCCCCAGCTTCTGAATCGACTTCGAGAGCGTGTTGGCGGTCGCCCAGGTATCGGCCACGGCGAAAGCGCGGTCGGAGAGCAACACCGCCTCATCGGCGCCGAGGGAGACAGCCTCGCGGAGCGCCGCCTCCGCCTGCGGGGGACCCATGGAAAGAACGGTCACGTTACCGCCGTGCTGCTCCCTGAGCCGGACGCCTTCCTCCAGCGCGTAGGTATCGAAGGGGTTGATGATGTTATCGATGCCCTGCCGGATCAGCGAGTTCGTCTGGGGGTCGATTTTGACCTCGGTGGTGCCGGGCACCTGCTTGATACAGACGACGACGTTCATGCCGTGCGGGCCTTCCGCTTGCGCAGGTTCACGGCGATGGCGCTCCGCAGAATCTGGTTGGTGCCCTCGTAAATCTGGAGGATTTTAGCGTCCCGCATCATCTTTTCCACGGGGTAATCGCGCATATAGCCGGAGCCGCCGCATATCTGGACGGCGTCCAAGGTCACCTTCATGGCGGCGTCCGAGGCGAAGACCTTGGCCATGGCGGAGGACTCGGTGACGGCCTTGGCGCCGCTATCGACGAAGCGGGCGGCGGCATACACTAAAGCGCGGGCGGCCTCCACCTGGATAGCCATATCCGCCAGCATGTGCTGGACAACCGGCATGTTGATTATCTGCTGGTCGAACTGGACGCGCTGCTCGGCGTAGTCCACGGCGGCCTCAAGAGCACCCTGCGCCAGACCCACCGCCTGGGCGCCGATGCCGGGACGGGACTTATCGAAGAGGCGCATCGCCTGGATAAAGCCCGTGCCGGGCCTGCCGAGGAGATTTTCCTCGGGGACAAAGCAGTCCTTAAAGACAAGCTCGCGCGTGGCCGACGTGCGGATGCCGAGCTTCTTTTCCTTCTTGCCGAAGGTAAAGCCGTCCATTCCTTTTTCCAGGATAAGGGCGGAAGCGCCGCGGGCGCCTTTGGTTTTGTCCGTCAGGGCGATAACGGTATAGATTTCCGCCTCGCCGCCGTTGGTGATGAACTGCTTGGTACCGTTGAGCAGGTAGCCGCCATCGACCTTATCCGCGGTGGTCTTGATGTTGGCGGCGTCCGAACCGGCGGTGGGCTCGGTGATGGCGAAGGCGGCCAGCTTTTTACCGGAGGCGATATCCGGCAGGTATCTCTTTTTCTGCTCCTCGGTGCCGTACTCCATCAGAGTCATGGAGCCAAGGGCGCTGGCGGCGTAGGTGACGGCCACGCCGCTGCAAACGCGGCTCAGCTCCTCGGTGACAAGGCAGAGGTCAAGGCAGCCGCCGCCAAGTCCATCGTAAGCCTCCGGGATGAAGACGCGGAACATATCGGCGGCAGCGAGGTCGTGGACGATGTCCCAGGGGAACTCCTCTTTCTCATCGAGCCCGGCGCGAACAGGGAGGACCCTTTCCACGGCGATGCGGCGGGCGAGGTCTTTGATGGTCTTCTGCTGCTCGGTTAAAAAGTAGTCCACTAAATTTTCCTCTCTACTTCATACGGGGGGTGGGGAAAGGGATAAGGTTAAAGCTAAAATAAATTATAAGGAGTGAGGAAGGGGGAGTCAAGGAGGGGAGATGATAGTAACTAGTGACTCATGACCAGTGACTAGTGGTTAGTTAATTACCTCTCC
Source organism: uncultured Dehalococcoidaceae bacterium (assembly GCA_964442335.1). Classification (GTDB taxonomy): domain Bacteria; phylum Chloroflexota; class Dehalococcoidia; order Dehalococcoidales; family RBG-16-60-22; genus JBFYTX01. Next base: position 2,275 of record CAYTZI010000125.1, read on the forward strand.
CCCTTTTCGTTCCCCCTCTCCGTGGACAGAGAGGGGGAAAAGTAATCCTTCGACAGGCTCAGGATGAGCGGGTGAGATTGCAGCGCCTCCGCCTGCGGCGGATGGCTCGCAATGACATAGGGAGTAAAAAGCATGGTAAGAAGAGGATGGTACGAGGGCGGCCAGGGTGGGAAAAGATAAGAGGGAATAAAAAAGGAAGAAGCGAGGGGGTTGGGGAAATGATTCTCCCTTATTCCCTCCTTACGAAGGAGGGAGACAGATTGGCTATAGTTTGAAAGGGGTGTTTAAGAGGGGCGGAGGGGGAACAACCCTCACCCTATAAGTTACGCCCGGGGCTTTGTGTTCCCTCTCCCAATGTGGGAGAGGGCTGCTTCCGGTTAAATCAATATGGACCGGGGCTTGAGGATTTTATGAAAAAGGGGTGTTTAAGAGGGGCTACGCCCCTCTTTCTTTTACCTCTCCCTTCCTTCAACAAAGGAAGGGGGACACAGGGGGATGGTTTCCACAATGGGCAGGAGGTAGGGCGGAGTGTGTCATGGTAGACGGGTCTGGTATAATTACCAGTGAATGCACTGGGTCTATTACTTCGGGCGGGGCATCATAAGGATAGTGGTCTTTCCCTTTGCGGGGTGGAGGGTAAAGGGGAGGGAAAACATACCGGGGGAGGGGCCATATATCATCGTCTGCAACCACCTGCACATCGCCGACCCGCCGGTGGTGGCGGCAAGCACGCCGCTGAAATGCGTCTTCATGGCTAAAGAAGAGCTCTGGCGCAGCGGGTGGTCGAGGTTCTGGGTGGAGAACTTCGGGGCTTTCCCGGTGAGGAAGGGAGTCATAGATACGGAGGCCATAAGGCGGGCGAAGCACTGGCTGAAAAAAGGCGTATCGGTGGTGGTGTTCCCGGAGGGAGGGAGGAGCAAAAACGCCCGGCTCCAGACGGCTTACGCCGGTGCGGCGCTGATAGCGGTGCACACGGGAACGCCCGTCCTGCCGGTAAGCATCGCCGGGAGCGACAAGTTCAACGACCTGGCATGGTGCTTTTTCCACCGGCCGCGCATGACGGTGACGTTCGGGGAGCCGTTCAATCCACCATCCGTCAACGGGAAATCGACGCGGGAGCAGCGCAACGAACTGATGAACGACATCATGAAGAGAATCGCCGCGCTCCTGCCGACGGAATACCGAGGCGCATATGACAGCGAAAAGACCGGTAATTGAAAAGGCCGCGCGGACGGGCTTCTGCTTCGGGGTAAGGCGGGCCATCAACATCCTCGAGAAGACTGCCTACCAGAGGGGCGGGGTGGAGACGCTGGGGGCGGTCGTGCACAACCAGCAGGTGCTGCAAAAGCTCGGGGAAATAGGCGTAAGGACCGTCAACGATATCGAGGACATCCAGGGCGAAACGGTGGTCACCAGCTCGCACGGGGTCAGCCCGGACCTGGAAGAAAAACTGAACGAACGCTACGAGGTCATCAGCACGACCTGCCAGAACGTGCGGCGCGCCCAGACCGCCGCCGCCAGGCTCGAGGAGTCCGGCTTCTTCGTCATTGTCTACGGGGACGCCGACCACCCGGAGGTCAGGGGAATACTGGGCCGGGCGAAAGGCAAAGGGCTGGCCACCACCGACGAAAGAGCGGTCGCCGCGCTGGACCCGCTGCCGCGCAAGCTCGGGGTGCTCTCGCAGACGACACAGGTGCCGGCCCACTTCGCGGAGTTCATCAAAAGGATAATCGACCTGGCACTGAAGGAAAACTCCGAGATACGAGTAATAGACACCATCTGCCACGACCTGCGGGAACGGCAGGCGGCGGCGCTAGAGCTGGCGCACCGGGCCGACCTGATGCTGGTGGTGGGGGGGCGCTCCAGCGCCAACACCAACCGCATCGCCGAGCTATGCTCACGGGTCACAGAAACGCACCTCATCGAGACAGCCACCGATATCAAATCGGGCTGGCTCAAAGGCAAGAAGCACATCGGGGTAACGTCCGGGGCGTCCACCGCCGAGGGAACGGTCGGGGAGGTCATGAAAAAGCTGGAAGAGATGACGGCGGCATGAAGTACGACTTCGACAGGGTCTACGACCGGAGCAAGAGCGACTCCGCCAAGTGGTGCGAGGTCAAGAACATATTCGGGCGGGAAGACGTGATACCCATGTGGGTGGCGGACATGGACTTCCCCACGGCGGCGCCGATTGTCGAAGCGCTGGAACAGCGCGCCGCCCACCCGTTCTACGGCTATACGTGGCCTTGCGACAGCCTTACCGAGGCGGTGGTGGAGCGGGTGAAGCGCAAGTACGACTGGAAGATTGAACCCGAGTGGGTGGTGTATACCCCCGGCACCATCCCCGCCCTGAACGTCGCCGTCAGGGCCTTAAGCCATCCGGGGGACGAGGTCATATTACAGGAGCCGGTATACTACCCGTTTTTCGGGGTGGTGAAAGGGAGCGGCTGCCAGATAGCGTCCAGCCGGCTAAAGCTGGCGCGGGGCCGGTACACGATGGACTTCGGCGACCTGGAAGCGAAGTTCAAGTCGCCAGAGGGCCGCATGCCCGACCACAGCCGCATCAGAGCGCTTATCCTGTGCAATCCCCATAACCCCATCGGGAGGGTGTGGGATAAGGATGAGCTGACGAAGCTGGGGGAGATAGTCATCGGGAGCGGAGCTATCGTCATTTCAGATGAGATACACTGCGAGCTGCTCTATAAAGGCTACAGGCACACGCCGTTCGCGGCGCTCTCCGAGGAATTCGCGAAAAACAGCATCGTCTGCATGGCTCCCAGCAAGACCTTCAACCTGCCCGGACTAGAAGCGTCCTCAATCATTATTCCCGACAAGAAGCTGCGGGACAGGTTCAACGACATTAAGTCCGGCGTAGTCCCGGGCCTGAACGTATTCGGCCTGACGGCCATGGAAGCGGCATACCGGCACGGCGACGAGTGGCTCGGGCAGCTGCTCGACTACCTACAGGGCAGCCTGGAAACAGCCATGAAATGGTTCAGCGAGCGGATACCGGAAATCAGGGTCGTCAAGCCGCAGGGCACGTACCTGCTGTGGCTGGACTGCCGCAGGCTGGGGATGGACGACAGGATGCTGCAGAAGTTCATGCGGGAGGAAGCGCGGGTGGGCCTGGACGACGGGTTCATGTTCGGGGAGGGGGGCAGCGGCTTCCAGAGGATGAACATCGCCTGCCCGAGGTCGATTTTGCGGGAAGCCCTGGGGAGGATAGAGGGGGCGGTGAAGAGAGCCGTCAGGAAGTAGCCAGAACTCAGGGGCCGCCCCGGCCTATCGCACGCGCTAGCAGTAACAGCAGTGAAATCCTAGTGTCCGGCGGGAAGCCACCCTTCTTGAGTCAGAATTTGCGCCGTCATCATGGTGCCCGGAACATCACCCCGGGCGACGTTCAAAGCCACCGCTTCACCTAAAGCTTTGCGAACCATAGCAACGCCTTCGTGGGTGAAACCCGGGCAGAGGATTATAGACTGTGCGCCGTCATTCTCGACGAGCTCCCTGGCAACCCGGGAAGCCCGTTCAAAATCGTAGAGAGGGACCGCCACCACCGTATACTCAAATTTTTCACCCTTTACCGTGGCTCGATGTGTAGCTGGGTCGGCGCCTAACGCCATAATAAGACTCGCAGCTTTAAACATGGCGCACCTCCTTTCGGATGGTAAGTTTACTATCGTGGTTCGCGGTCTGTCAAACGGCGAAGTATTAAAACGCTGCTTGAAGACGGTGGTTATATGGTAGCCTCACCCCTGACCCCTCTCCAGCCAGTATCATTTTCATAAACCGCAGTTGTTCGTGGCTGGAGAGGGGAGATTATTTGAGAGGGGGCGAATAGGGAAAGAAAATCCCTCTCTTATCTCCCTTTACGA
>CAYTZI010000126.1:0-6120 GCA_964442335.1 uncultured Dehalococcoidaceae bacterium
CGCCGCCAAGGAAATTATGCGCCAGCAGGACATACTGAAGGAAATTCTCGTGAAGCACACCGGCCAGCCGATGGATAAAATAACCCACGATACCGACCGCGATTACTATCTGAACCCCGAACAGGCTGTTGAATACGGCCTCATCGACGAGGTCCTCAACAAGGCGTCCGACGAAAAGGAAAAGAAAGACAAGAAATAATACCGGTTAGTAGTTTACAGTGTATAGTATAAGGAGGGGGCGGCAAAATCCGTCCCCTCTTTTTTATGTGTTTACCTGTCTTTTAGTAGAGTCTCCCCCTTGATAAACCAGGAAACCCCGAAAGCCCATATCATTAACGTTTCCAGCCAGAACATGGGCTTGATGGCGGATATAGCGGTGTCCTTCCAGAGCCACATGTACAGTCCCACCAGTATCAGGAATCCCAGCATCAGCAGGCCACAGACCACGTAGACCCGGTTGCGTTTCTTCTTTTGCGGCGTCCGGTCGCCGCCCGTTTTCGACCCGCCGAAACGGAAAGAGGTCAGCGTCCCCCACAGCCCTTCCGGCGAGTCTTTCGACTTCGTGAATAAAAAGAGAGAAAAGAAGGAAAGCACCAGGAAAAGGCACGCCGCCGATGAAAAGTGCACGATTCTTTCCCAGTGATTACCGCTGTTGGGAAAGAGCGCCACTCCCAGGGCGAACACGCACGCCAGGTTCCCCGCGATATTGTCCAGCCTTTCGTAGCCCCTGTAGGCGAAAAGGAACCATCCGATAACGAAGAGAATCCCCACGAAGGCGTCCCGCGTCCTCAGGCTGTAGTAGTCGCTGAGGGAACCCTGTAGAGTCCAGTCGGTCAGGAAAAAGCCCCACACCATTACCACCACCGGCAGCGCTATGCCCAACGCTCCGACTATCCGGCGGAGCAGGCGTTCGTCCATATCATAGCCGCTCATGCGTGCCTCGCCTCCTTATGCCAGCCTATGCGGTGAGATGATAGCACGTGATAACGGTGGATACAATAGAAGTTTGTCGCAACTTTTGTATAAAACGGTGACTTAACGAGAGCGGGTTTTATCCAACCTGAACACACTTTAAATGATAATTTTTGCATAATGGTTGCGCTGGCTATACTCACCCCCTGACCCCCTCTCAAACAGGAAGGCCCTCTATAACTCGTTTTTTCTTTTGTTTGAGAGGGGAAAGAAAAGAAAGAGGGTTTTCAACCCTCTTAGACGCCCTGTGTAAAAAGGGAGTAGCCCACTGAGAGGGGCGCTAGCCCCTCTCTCTTTAACTCCCCTCTCCAGCTAAAAGATCTTCGAATTCATTTTGGTGATTCAGGCTGGAGAGGGGCAAGGGGTGAGGCTATCATCAAGCTACCGAAAGCAAATAGTGCCGTTTTAAAAAGATTGGTATTGTCCTATATTTTGCCTTTGACCTTCTCGTCTATCTCTATTGAAAGGTCGTAGCCGGGGATAACATGCCAGTCCTCGTCCGTCACCTGCCGGTCCCCGGTGATGTGCAGCTTCCCCTCGCTGAACACCCGCAGGGTGGCTACCGTCAGCGGCAGCTCTCTTATCGCCCCGTGCGCCCGGATGGTCTTGAACAGCATGTTCTCCACGCCCTGCTCCGCTTTCACCTGCTCGACGGTCTTACCCTTTATTTCCTCCCAGTACGGGTCGAAGGCCGGGCCGCGTATCGGGAAAGTGCAGTAGGTCGCCGTGGGCCCCATGTCCAGCTCAGGTATCGCCACGTGCATCTTAACGCCCTGCGTGTCCGCGCTGGTCTCGATGAGCTTCCAGATGACCTGCTGCCAGGTGCCGGCCGGACCGCCCGGCGCGGCGGGGTGCAGGTTGATGATATCGTATTTCTCACACATCAGCGGCGAGGTCACAATCATCAGTCCCGCCAGCAGCACGATATCCGGCTTGAACTTTTTCAGCTTCTTAATTACCTCTTTATCGTAGTCGATGCGCCACTGCGGCAGTGGCTGTGATAAATCGGGACTGGGCATACCACTCTTTGCCCGGTATTTCTGGTAAGAAAAGCTGACCAGTGGTATGACGTAGTCCCGGACCATGTCGAGATAGCGGTCGGTGGGCTCCGTCTCGCCGCGCTCGCGGCTGCAAAAGACGAACTCTATTTCCGCGTCGAGCTCGCCGGTCTGTATGGCGTCGTGCGCCGCTTTCAGCAGGGCTTTGGAACCCTCTCCCCTCCCCGTGGAAAACCACCCGATTTTATACTTTTGGCGCATTTCGCCTCCTCCTCCTGTGGAGCTTCGCTTTTATCCTGGCCCAGGCGCTGAAAACGTGCACTATCATGCCCGAGCGGTGACCCTTAATCGTTCCCTGCGCCAGCGCCTTGAGGAACCCGTCTTTGTCATCGAACTCAGGCATTTCCACGTAGGCGGCGCCGATTTCGCCGACGGTGTGGGCGTCGCTGCCGGCGCCCTTCAGTATGCCGTACTTCTCGGCGAAAGCCCGGGCCTTATTGGAGTTGGCGGGGAAAGGGCTGCGGGCGTTGAGCACCTCCATGAGGTCGATGTCCCCCGCAATCTTATCGATATAGCTCTCTTTTAGCGCCGAGCCGCGCATCGTCTCGAAGGGGTGGGGTATGTTGACCAGGCCGCCCTGCCCGCGGATGCGACTGACCGCCTCCTCCGGCGTGATGCCGCTGGGGATGGTCTCTTTTAAAAACATGCCCATGATTTCGCCCTGGGTGGTCAGTATTTCCTCGGCGACGATTACCCGGAAAGGAGCGATTTCCTGCATCTTCAGAGCGCCTTCGGCGGTACCGTGGTCGGCGACGGCGATGCAGTTGATGCCCAGCTTCAGGCACCGCTCGATGATTTTTTCCAGGGGCGTCTGGCAGTCCATCGAATACTGCGTGTGTATATGCAGGTCAGCTTTTAGCAAGTTTGCGTCCCTTCTTATTTGTCATTCCCGTGAAAACGGGAATCCAGAGCCCCCACCCCCAGCACTTGTTATCTTTTCCCACCCTGACCGCCCTCGTACCATCTCAGGCTTATCCCTTAGCTCTTCTCCCCTTCTCCCTACTAGTAACTAGTAACTAGTAACTCCCCTTCACCGCCTCCGTCAGCGGCACCGCTTTCCCGTTTTCCATCACCACGGTGTCCTCAATCCTTACTCCTCCCCACCCCGATATGTAAATGCCCGGCTCGATGGTAAAGACCATGCCTTCTGTGAGGGGCCCTTCCGCACGGGGACCTACACGCGGCAGCTCATGCGCAGCCAGGCCGACCCCGTGTCCCAGCGCGTGCCCGAAAGCCTCACCATACCCCGCCTCCCGGATGATCTTTCTCGCGGCTCCGTCCGCCTTCTTGCCGGGTATGCCTTCCCTGACAATCTCCATCGCCGCTTTCTGGGCTTCGAGGACGGTATTATAGACCTTTCTAAATGTTGCGTCGGGTTCGCCGGCGCAGATGGTGCGGGTCATGTCGCTGGCATAGCCTTTGTATTTCGCCCCCATGTCTATCACCACGGAGTCGCCCTCTTCGATAACGCGGTCGGTGGGCTTGGCGTGGGGGAGCGCCCCCCGCGGGCCGGACGCCACGATAATCTCGAACGGCAGCGACTGGCTGCCCTTTTCGCGGAGGTTTTTCTCTAACTCCCAGGCGACCTGCACTTCCGTCATGCCGGGCCTTATGGTACCCGCGACGCTTTCGTAGGCGGCGCCGGTTATCGCGCACGACCGCCTGATAAGCTCTATTTCCCCCGGCTCTTTGACCGCCCGCACGTGCTCCACCATCCCGTCGACGGGGACCATCTCCACCTTGACCTTTTTCTTCTTCAGGGCTTCGATGAGCTGGCGATAGAAGTCGTAGGTGACGTCGCGGGCCTCGAAGCCGGGTTTCTTTATATCCAATTCGCGTATAAGGCCCGGGAACCAGTCGCTGATATTGTTGGCGATGCGCAGTATCTCGAAGTCGGGCGCCTCTCCGACCGCCTGCTCGGTGTAGCGGAAGTCCGTCGCCAGCACCGCTTTCTGCTTCGATATTATCAGGAACCCCGACGAGCCGTCGAAGCCGGAAAGATAGCGCCGGTTTTCGCTCTGGGTGATAAAAATGCCGTCGATTCCTTTCTCTCTGAACCGACTCCGCAGCTTCTGTAAACGGTTATTCATGTTCTTCATTCTCTCCCCGCGCCATCGGGTGGGCGGCGAGGTAAATCTTGCGGGCGCGGCTCTGCGTGACGTGAGTGTATATCTGCGTCGAGGAAAGGTCGGCGTGACCCAAAAGCTCCTGGACCACTTTGAGGTCGGCCCCCCCGTCGAGCAGGTGCGTGGCAAAGGTATGTCTCAATACATGGGGATGCACCTTTTTATCGATGTTCCGCGCGTACTTGGCCAAAATCTTCTGTACCGTCCGCGCCGGCAGTCGCCCCCCGTACCGGCTCACGAACAGGGCTTTGTTCTTTTTGCCCCCCAGCAGCTCGCGCCGCCCTTTTTGAATATAGTTATTCAGCGCTTCCGCCGCCGGCGCGCCTATCAGGACCACCCGCTCTTTAGAGCCTTTTCCCCACACCCTTATCTCGTTGGTGGCGAGGTTTATCTGCTCCAGGTCCATGTTCACCAGCTCGCTGACGCGCAGACCGGAGGCGTAAAGCAGCTCCAGCAGAGCGCGGTCGCGCTGGCCCTGCGGCTGCGTCAGGTCGGGCGATTCCACCAGGCGCTTGGCGTCCTCGACGGTGAGGAACTCGGGCAGGCGTTTATCGAGCCTGGGGGACACGGTGGTGGCGGCGGGGCTCGATGATATCATTTCCTCGCGCATGAGGTAGCGGTAGAACGACCTTATCGCCGAGAGCTTTCTGGCGATGCTGCTCTTGGCATAGCCCCTTTCCATCAGGTGCGCCAGATAGCCGCGGAGCGTTTGCTTGTTGACGTCTTTCAGCGTGGTTATGCCCTCATTCGTAACGAACCCGAAGAACTCCATGAGGTCGTTGGTGTAGTTACGCCTGGTATACGGCGAGACGTTCCTCTCCGCTTCCAGGTAGCCGATGTATTTATTAAAGACTTCCTGCATAATTCTCTATTCTGTCATTGCGAGGAGTCCGCCTGAGGCGGACGACGCGGCAATCTCTTTCTTTATTACCTCTCCCCCTTTGTCCCCCTCTCCTATCAGTAGAGGGGGACGAACTATGGAAGAGGGGCTTCGCCCCTCTTGGACTCCCCTCCTTCTACAGGCTCTTTATACCCGCATTTCTCGCACCGGGCCTGTTTGCCGTGCTGCGTTAAGAGCTTGCCGCACTGCGGGCACGGCTTCTCCAGAGGCTTAAAGCTCGTGATGAACCTGCACTCCGGATATCCCGAGCAGCCGTAGAAAGTGCGCCTCTTTTTACTGATCCTCTGCACCAGTTCTTTACCGCACTCCGGGCACTTGGCGCCAGTCTTTACCTGGTACGACTGCGTGTACTTGCATTCCGGGTAGCCGCTGCAGGCGATGAACTTCCCGAACCGCCCTGTCTTTACCACCAGCGGCTTGCCGCATTTGGGGCAGGCATCGCCGGTGGGCTCTTCCGTCAGTTTTACTCTTTCCGCGGTCCTGACCGCCTTCTGGAGGTCTTTTTCAAACGGGACATAGAAGTCCTGGATAACGTCCGGCCATTTGCGCTCGTTTCCTGCGATGTCGTCCAGCTCGTTCTCCATGTCCGCGGTGAACTTTATATTAATGATATCCGGAAAGTGCTGCACGAGCAGGTCGTTGGTGGCGGACCCGAGCTCGGTGGGCTGGAATACCCCCTTTGCTTTGGTAACGTAGTCGCGTTCCTGTATCGTGGCGATGGTCGGGGCGTAGGTGCTGGGCCGCCCTATCCCGAACTGCTCCATGGTCTTTACCAGCGTGGCCTCGGTGTAGCGGGGCGGCGGCTGGGTGAAGCGCTGCTCCGGGTACACCCCGAGGAGCCTTAGCTCGTCGCCTTTTGTCAGCGGCGGCAGCGCGCCCCGGCCTTCTTCTTCATCCTCGTCCCTGCCCTCGCTGTAGAGGACGATGAAACCGGGGAAGGTGTTGACCGACGCCGCCGTGCGCAGCAGGTAGTCGTCATGATTTTTGCCTTCGATGTCGACGGTGGTGTTGTCGTAGAGCGCCGCCGCCATCTGGCTGGCGACCATCCGCTTCCAGATGAGGT